>CAZPIN010000089.1:0-69941 GCA_964586735.1 uncultured Rhodobacterales bacterium
AGCGCGAGTTCGACCGCATGGCGCCGGGCCTCAAGCAGTCCGACGGCTGGCGCTACATGCAGGAGATGCTTCCGTGCGTGCGCGCCCTGTGGAAGGGAGACCACCAGCACGAGGGCGAGTACTGGACCTATCCCGCCGCCACCGCCGTGCCCAAGCCGCTGCAGGAGGAGGTGCCGGTATGGGTCGCGGCGCGGGCTCCCGTCACCTACGACTACGCCGTGCGGGAAAACTGCAACGTCATGTCCTGGCCCCTGACCCGCGGCATGGACGAGGCCGAGACCTACATGCAGCGGCTGGAGGAGGCGGTAGCCGCCCACCCCGGGGCGCGCCGCCCGGTCATAGCGATGATGCGCCACGCCGCCGTCTACGAAAAGAAGGAGGACTGGATGGTGCCGGTGCAGGCGGCGCAGCGCCAGCTGGGGCAGTTCGAGAACCTGTTCAAGAATCTGGGCGACGTCGAGGACGGCTTCCCAAAACAGATACCCTTCGACCAGCTCGCCAACCGCGACGAGTACGACCCGAAGATGCTGCACGACAACCTGCTGTTCGGCACGCCGGAGGAGGTGGTGGAGAAGCTCATGCGCTACCAGGCAATCGGCGTCGACGAGTTCATCTACTACGCCAGCATGGGACTTGGCCTTGCCGAGCAGAAGCGTTCGCTGGAGCTGTTCATCAAGGAGGTCATGCCTTCGTTCGCTTGAGGCCGCCCGAAAGCCATGCGGCCGGTCCTTGCGGTGCGAGGCGGACGATGACTTCGCCGAGGGCTGCCTTGCCGACGGGAAGCTGACGCGCTGGCGCGCGGAGGTGGCGACGTGATGGCTGCAGGGGCGCGGCATTGAGCGCTGTCGAGGCGCCAAGCGCTGGCCGACTCCGCTCTGGCCATTTGAACGCCGGGCTGCCATAACGGCGGCCTGCGGCGAATCGGTTCGGCCTCAGTGTCACCGGACAGCCGCGGCGGGCGGTCTGCCCCGAGGCCGTTGGCTGGCGTCCCGAGGAGACCTTCGCTTCGACAGCAGGCCAATCTAGCCGCTCCAACGGACCTGATTGCGCCGGACTGCCCGTGCGGCAAGTTGAACCGCCTTGCCTGCGCACCTCGCAGGGGAGTCTTTCAATTACCCGAACCGTCGCGCCTGCCGTGTCAATCGGCTTTGTGGTGGCATTTTCGAGAGTTTTGAAGCAAATTTCTGCCGGACACGCATACGGTGACGTCTTCCCAGTCATGGCTGGAATGCGCAGCGTCCTGTCGGACTTGCCTTGACTCTGGAATCAGCGCCGATAACGTACGCGCAGCAACAAGCCTGGTGGGGAGAAAGCGGCATGAGTGAACACTCGCCGAGCAGTCAGGAAGTACTAGAGCTCGACGCCGTCACGGGAAGCGTAAGGCTTCCGGCGTCTTGGGTGGAGATCGTCCAGACCCGTCGCGAGGGCGACGACCTCGTCGTGCAGCTTGTCGACGGGCGCACTTTGCTTGTGCCCGACTTTTTCTCCATCGCGCAGGCTGTGGCCTTAGTGCGCGAGCCAACAGGTGTCATCCTTGCCTTGGACATCACTCCCCAAGGCGAATCGCAGGGAGTCCGCTCCGTCTCCCTGAGCTGGCTGGAGGAGATGTTTGGCATCGAGCCCGAGGAGCAGGTCGCCGCTGAACTCGATGCAGTCGAAGATTCGGAGGAGGAACCAGCCGAAGAGTCCGCCGAAGATCAGGCGGACGAGGCCGCTGCCGTTGCCGCCATCGAAGAGGAAGCCGAACCGGACCAGGTGGCGGCGCCTGAAACCCAGCCAGACTCCAGCGTTGCGGCCACATCTTCAGACGAGGACAACGCGACATCCGACGCGCCCAGAGAGCCCAAAAGCGCTGGCAGCTATGTCGACGAGATCATGGTGGCAAGCGCCGTACTGGGAGTCGCCGCCCTCGTCGGAGGTGACGAGGAATCAACGTCGCCGCTTGCGGTTGACCCCGCGTTGAAGCCAGCGCTGCCGGACAGCGAAGTGGTGGAGCGAGGCATAACGAAGACTGAGCAGGCAAGAGTGTTCAATATCGCGGACTGGGCCATCCCTGACGCGGCCCGGATACCCAGCGAAGCGGATGTGGTCTGGACGCCTGCCAGCGGCAGGGAAGGGACGACCCTGCAGGCCAACTTCGACCTCGACGGAGATGGCGCCGTCGACGCCCAGACGAGGATTCACTTCAACGCAGACTATGTTGCGACCGGCGTTGACTTCGACGACAACTACGACGGGTCGACGGACCGAAGCGTGGCGTTCACGGTCAACGAAAGCGGCCAGCATACCCTGGCGCGGTACGACGACGATGGCGACGGCTCATATGACAGAGCGGAAGCCTACGGAACGGACAGCGACGGCAACCGGGTGGTCCAACATGATGACGACTACCGCGGCGCCTTTCTGGCGGACAGAATCGAGACCATAACGCAGGATGCCGACGGCACCACCGTTGCGGAGATTGACGAGAACGGTGACGGCAGCCCAGACCGGATCGAAAGGCGGTTTCTCGACAGAAGCGAAACGCTCAGCGAAGTTTGGGTGTTCGACCTCTCTGACGGCAACCCTGAGGACATCGACGCGCGCAAGACCTATCACTACAACGAAATCGGCTTATTGGAGCGCGTTGACCATGACGAGTACGTAGACGGTACTGTTGACAGGTCGGAGTTCTATTTCGGGGGAGACGGCGAAGCCAACCGGAGCGAATCGTATTTCCTTGACAGTCAGGGACGCCTCGTCGCTATCTCGTACGACGACGACAACGACGGCAATCCGGACTGGACGGCCGTCCTGGGCTATGGAGATGCCGCTGGCGGCTCCGCCATAAGCGGCCGAGCCGTCAACCCCGACCCGCGCGAGCATGCGACCGGGCACAGGGCCACCAGCATCACAATCGATGAGGATTACGACAGAATTATCGACCGATCTGAGCAGTACGAGTATGTCAGTACCGGCTACGCAAGGGGCCGCGTTGCCGCCATAACGTACGATAACGACCACAGCAACGACGGCACCTTCGAGCTTAGGGAAACATTCGAGTATGATCGGAGCTCCCCGCAGCAGAGTCAGCCCCTGCGCAAGTACGTAGATCAGTTCGCAGATGGGACCTTCGAGCGAGTCGAGCAGTACCGCTACAGTGAAGGCCTTGCCGACAGGGTAGAGCGAATCGAATACGACGACAGCTATGATGGAACCAGCTTTCAGTCGGACCGGGCTGAGGACATTGAGTATAATAGCCGGGGGGCGGTGAGTAGAACTCGATACGACGACGACAATGACGGAGACGCTGATCGGATCGAGGAATACCGCTATGGCCTGGACGCGCGTGTCTCCGAGGTCCGGTTTGACGGGAATGCCGATGGAATCTGGGACTCTATCGAGCGCCATAGATGGAACGGCAATGGCAAGCGGGCCGGACGAGTTTATGACAGCGATGCGGATGGCACCCCGGACCGCGCCGAAGCATATCAGTACAACATTAAGGGCCGATTGGGCGCGATACAAATTGACGATGACGCGGACGGCACCGTCGATTCCTCTGTCGCCATTGCCTATAACGCGCGGGGGCAAGAATCAGCTAGGCTGCATGATGATGACATCGACGGTACGGCCAACAGAATTGACACATACAGCTATAGCGGACAGGGCGTACTGGAGAGACTCACCACCCAGACAGATCACAATGACAACGGGTATACCAATTACGAGCGAATTGATACGTTTCTCTACAATGGCGGAATCCTGACCAGCCACCGCGTTCAATACGATCCAGACGAGGATGGCTCCTATGAACGGGATGAAGTGACGCTGTACAGCGCGGAGGGCGTCCGTTATGACCGCACCATCAGGCGCGACACCAACGACGACGGAACCTTCAACAGCGTGGAGCGCACCGAGTGGAGCCTCAGCGATGACTCTTACCGGATCACCGTGAGCCTATATCCGGACTCAAGTCTGGTAGGTTCGCCAAACCGAATGGAAGTGCGCCAGTACGACGAGCAGGGCACTATCGACACTGGCATTGAGTATTTCGACTACTCCAGAGACGGCGACTGGGACGAGGTGATCCGCACAACGTATGCCAATGGGCTGCCGCACATACTGGAGATATTCGAGGACTTTGACGGCACGATGGCTGCGGATAGAATCATTGTGTACGAATACGACAGCGAAGGAAGCGTCGCGCGGGCAAAGTACGATGATGACGCGGACGGCCAGGGTACTGGCGACTTTGAGAGAATTGAAACTTACACGGGCCGCAACAGCCGGGGAGACCTGACGAGTGTCAGCTACGATGACAACGCCGACGGCGTTATCGACCGCACAGAAGTCCGCGAGTACAACGCCGATAATTTGCACGAGAGAAGCACGTTCCTGATTGACGAGAACAATGATCTTGTCAATGAGCGCCGAGAGACGCTAACTTACAACCAGCTCGGCCAGATTGTGCGCGCGGAATATGATGGCGCCAATGGACCCGATGGCTCGCCAGATGCCTTGGGGTGGGTTGACCCAACCGGCGCTTCCTATGGCACCGTTGACGGTACAACGGACTGGAGCGAGGAGACGGTGTGGTTTGGCAGCGCGGTAGGAAGGAAAACCCTCCATTTCCATGGATTCGTCAGTGGGGCAATTGAAAAGACGGAAGTGCATCATTTCGAGCAGGGGGCAATCGGCCGCATCGACCACTACGGGCGAACCTTGCTCGACGGCACCGCCGACTCTTTGGGCGAAATCGACCCGGACGGAACAGTCTATGGCACATCTGACGGCACGGCAGATGGCTCTCCCGACTGGACGGAGGACTTCGACTACGCGCCCATGCCGGGTGTCGCGCTTCGCACAACCTCCCGCTACTACGTGGCCGGAAACTCCAACCCAAAGGCAGAGGTGGTGCGGGAAGACTATACTGACGGAAGCTTCGTCCAGATAAACCGCTGGGATGACGAAGGCGGCACGGCGGATGGGACCATGGACCGCGCTCAGTCCCGGTATTTTGCGGCGGACGGCCAATTAGCTTATGTCCTTGACGACAGTAACAATGACGGCACCTGGGAATCCAGGGGACAATTTACCTTCAACGAGCAGAACGTCGCGACTGAATCATTTGTTACCGAATATGGCAGCGATGGCAGGGCCATAGTCCGAACTATAGCAAGCGTGTTTGAGGTGACTCCAAATTCCAGACAGCTGAGAGAGGAAACCGTAACGGACTACTCCGATGGTGGCACAAACGCCGACAGAATTGTAACTACGAGATACCTCACTTCAGGCGCCGACAGAGGCAAGCCAGAGCAGACGCTTGTTGACACCAACGGCGATGGTTTGTGGGAAACTGATACTGTTTCAAGCTATTCAGCCACAGGGCGTACGGATCTAGTTAGCTACCATCTCCACCCCACGGACGATTCTATAGTTAACCGCGGTGAGCGCCAAACATTTAATGAAGTGGGCCATTTAACTGGCATTGAGCATGACATGGACTATAACGGCACTGAGGCCGATTTTTCCGCCGATGCGACAACCGAGCACGCTTATGAAGCCAATGGCAGGCGAACGGTTTCGAGATTTGACCTGAACGCGGATGGTACCGTGGACATCGCCTACTCATACAGCTATGACGCAAGCGGCACCCGGGAGTCGGTTGGAATCCATAACGACGGAACCATTAGCGGCAGTGCTGACCGGTCAGAGACGATGGTATACAACGACGATAGCGGGCTGCCGAGTCAGGTTGAGTACGACTATGACAATGACAGCACCGTCGACGCGCGGGCGATAAACCGCTATGACGACTCTGGTCGCTTGATCGTGATTCGCCACAACGATGGCTCGTCCGAAAGGACCGAAACGCGAACCTTCAACGTAAGGGACCAAATCGCAAGCATTGCACGCGATTTTGACGGAAATGGCACGGCTGACGCGCTTGAGGAGAACCGCTATGACAGTTCTGGCCGGCTGAGTCGCATCCTTTATGACGACAACCATAGTGATGACGGTGTTTATGAGCGAATTGTGCGCATTGTCTACAGCAATGGCCAGATCGAGCGCATACAGTATGATATGGACGCTGACAGCGCGATCGACTTTGAAGTCGACGCATTCGGTTACGATTCTCTTGGCAGGAGGGTAAGTGAAACCACCAGCGAAAGCGGCGTTGCTACGCGCACCGATACTATTGAATACGAGGGAAACAGCCAGCGCCTTGCGAGGCGCACTATCTCCTGGCGCAATGTGGATGGTGACGGCGATGGAACGCCAGGCGTGATCGAAAGGCGGGAGTACGATGCATTCGGCAGAGTTACGCGCGTTGAATACTACGACAACATCGCTGCAATTGCCTCTAACGACGAGGATCGAATAGTCTCGTACACCTACAACGGCAGCACGAACCTTGTAGCAACGGCCAATTTCGACATCGACGGAGACGGCACCGTCTCCCGTCACGCAACCTACACGTACGGGACAAACAATCGACTCCAGTCCATTGCCGTTAATCTCGACCTTGATGATGATGGCACCACTGATGAATCTGAAACCTACACCTATACCTCGGATCGTACTGTCACCATCGAATATGACGGGACAGACGATCGGGTTGAATATTTAACCTACGCTGGGGCCAGTATCCAATCTCCCTCACTGCCAGGAACAGATGTCGAAGTACCGCCAAGCGTGGCGGAGCTCGCTTCTTTACGGAGTGTACTGGAGGGAGTTGCCAGAATTGCACACGGCCGCATCGAAAGACTGGCGACAAACCATATATCCAACAGCAACGACGTTACAATTGATGAAGTTGAGACGTATTACTACAACCAGGGCGGTGATTTGATTCGCACTGACATCGATATGGATAACGATGGCACAGTAGACAGGAGACAGCACATTAGTGAAGGCGATTTTAACTGGCTTGAAGTTGACCATAATGATGATGGAACCTTTGACGAAGTCTATCGAGATGTTGAATTCGATGAAGAGGGTCGCGCTAGCGTCCGCGAATATTCTGACATCGAATCCGCGCCCGATTTTGAAGTAAACATAACTGAGTTTCGACTGTACGAGAGTGCAAGCGATAGCCTCCCATGGGCCCATGTGCGCGACTTGGACGGTGATCCAGATTACGACACCATGTATGTGGAATTCTCCGGCGGGACTTTGGAGATTCTCCCGACAACAGGTTCACTGTTCCCGCATCTTGAAACGATTGATCTTGGAGGGCTGACCCTCGATGGCAGCAGTCCATCGGTAACTCTGGATATTGACTCGGAAACGGTTCGAAATCTTGCAGGGGGAGCTGATGGAACCATTGACAACCGATACAACGAAGAATCCCCCTATGTGCTGAGAATCATTTCCAACCGCGCGTCCGGACTCAACCTAGCCAGCAGCGAATTCGCAAGAGACGACAGCGCTGATTCCGGCGACCTGCAAGCCTATAGGGCTTCCAGCAATGACTTGCTGGTTGTTCTGGTGGACCCGGACATTACCGTTACACTGGCTTAATTAACAGCGCATCCATCAGTTGTCTTCCGGCAAAGTCGTGGCGAACAAGTACCGCAGCTTTGCCGAGTCAAGGGAACCCACGTCTCAGGAAGACCAGCCGGCCATGTCACCAGATATTCCGCCAAATCAGCTCAAGGTAAGCCAGGTTCCGTTGCCCTTTGCTCCTGCTGCCTGTTCCCGCCGGTTGCCTGCCCGTCAGACGGCATCCCCGATTGCTTCTCTCTGTCATTGCGCCTTGCGGCAGCAGGAATCTGCGGCACTCTTGCACCAGTACCAGAGCTGCCTTAGTATACCAGCATACTCAACCAGTGCACGTTGATACGGTACTGGCTTGTTGCTGCCATATCCCATTGGAGGAACTATGTTCTACGCAAATTTTCGCCCGGGCGAGAGAGAACGCCTGCAGGAAGTTATCCGCTACCTGCAAAGCACATTCCATAGAGTCTTTGCTATGGACAACCTGATTGCACTGGGAAAGAGCGCAGGGTTCATGCAGGATAACCGCTTTACGGGCGCTGTAGAGCGCCACGCGAAAACCCAGCAGGAGCATTCGCTGCTCTGGCGGCTGCACACGCTTGTGTGGGCTGCCCAAAATGCCCTGTCCGTCCAAGGCGACTTCGTGGAATGCGGAGTTTGGCGCGGATACAGCTGCGCCGTCATCACATCCTATCTGGATTTCGCCAAGATCGACAAAACCCTGTATCTGTATGACACGTTTCGCGGGATACCCGATTCTTACAATTCAGAGAACCGGCCCAATGCCATCTATGATCGAGAGAACAAGGATGACCCCGACACCATCCTCAATCATGTCCGCAGCGTTTTCGAACCTTTTCCCAATGTGCGCATTGTGCCAGGCGTAATTCCAGACACCTTCAAGAACGAATGCCCTGAGCACATTTCTTTTCTCCACATTGACATGAACTCCGCCGCTTCAGAAATGGCCGCTCTAGAGCACCTTTACGACCGCGTGACTCCTGGCGGCATAATAGTGTTTGACGATTATGGCTGGAACGCCTACATCGCTCAGAAGAAGGCGGAGGACAAGTTCATGTCCGCGCGCAATCAGCACATACTCGAACTGCCCACTGGGCAGGGTCTTCTCGTGAAGCAGGCACCGGCGAAATCCACCTAACGCAACAAGGATAGCTTCCACACGGCGATGCAACGGAGGCAGTGCTACGCCACGCGCCTGAGATACCCATTGCGGGCTGCAGATATGGACAAGCGATCCGTAATTGCATGATCGCATTCATACTCGGGATGCGTCTGCAAAAAATCCCGAACGGCGGACATCGGATTGTTGCCTGGTCCCCATGGCCGGTCTGGATAGGAGTCAGCTGGCATGTCCTCGATAAGGGTGTCAAACACCACGCAGTAGCTGCCCACCGAAACTAACGGCGCATAGACTTCCAGCTCAGCCCGGACGTGTTCATGCGTGTGGTTGCTGTCCAAGCATACCAGAATCCGCTCATAGTCCTTGGAGAATTCACGCACCCCGTCTAGTACTCCTTCGTCAGTACTTGGCCCTTCCACCATTTCGATCCGCGAGCGCATCGGATGTGCGTCCAGCGCAACGCGATTGTGCTCCCGAATGTCGATATCGATACCCAGCACCCGCCGATGGGATACTGCAGGATCCATCATCTTACCCGCTTCAATTGCCTCGCACATGTCCAGCATCGCCAGCATTGATGCGGACAAGACTAGGGAGCCGCCATGGGCAATCCCGGTCTCGATAACCAAGTCTGGCCGCAGCTCCCAGATTAGCTCCTGGATCGCGACAATGTCCTGCGGATACTGGATGATTGGCCTGTCTAGCCAGTGAAAGTTGTACGAATACCTTGGTCCTACGGACGCCCGCAGGAACTCCAGCGCAGCCTTCCTCAGCCTTTCATCATTCGCCAGGTCAGCGGTGCGACGCACAACCTCTTCCTTGAAACTGTTCATGGACCCGCCTCCGGAAGTGTACAGGCGGCGCGCGTCTTGGCGCAAGCCCAACCATCTGGCTCCAGGCTGCCATGCTCATCCGCGCCGATTTCTGAATACACACTCATTCTCCCTCCTCCGGGCGTACTCCCACCACGCGGGCAGGGTCGGTCAGATTGTCCGGACGCGCGCCGAACCTCAGCAGGTCCCGGCGGCCGTATCCATCGGCAATGCTCTCGGCCAGGCTTCGCACGGTGATTCCCTTGCCAGTCGAGATGTTGGTCGCTCCCTGCCGTGTTCCCAGCGCTTCCGAAACCATCAGTCTAGCGGCGTCCTTGACATCGATGAAGTCCCGCACCTGGCCTCCGCCGGAGAGTTCGGCCGGTTCCCCTCGCTGCATCTGCTGGTGCAGATAGGGTACCAGACGGCGTGGATCCTCTCCTTCACCGTACAGATAGAACAGCCTTGCCCACAGAAACGAGATGCTCTTCTCTGCAAAGTAGCTCCGCAGGGTTAAATAGGCCGCCGCTTTGGCCGCCGCGTAGGGTGTCTGCGGGTTCAGCTGAGTGTCTGCCGTCAGGTCTCCACCGATCAAATCATACTCGAAACAGGTACCAACGCCCACAAAGCGCGGCACACCCGCTTGCGCTGCTCCCTTCGCCATAGCCAGAGTACCAGACAGGCAGTCAAGATTTTTGTCAGAAACAAGATACTTCCCCGGTTCGGCATACCAGGCCAGATGCAGTGCCAGGTCCACGCCAGACAGCCGCTCCGCCCACCAGTCTGGGCATTCCGCGAACAGATCATCGCTTTCCGCGATGCTGGCGGATTCTGCCGGCAAGCGGCCGGCGGTTCCGGCGCGTACCACGCACGCTACCTCGCACCCCTGCACAACCAATTCGGCCATGACTGCCCTGCCAACAAACCCCGTAGCCCCGGTCAATAGCACGCGCGCCATCAGCGACCTCCGCAGCTAAGCCCTTGAGTCGCGCACAATACCTCCGGCGGGTGCGTCAAGGCAGAGTTCGCCGCGAAACGATGTCCGGCGAGGCAACGCGACGGTCTGTTCACAGGGAGGACACTTCGGAGCACGGTGGCAGTTCCTGGTCACGCTGGGACCGTACGGTGACGGTCAGTGGCCACTGAATACCAAGTTCGGGATCAAGCGCCTGCACGCCGCCCTCGGCTTCCGGCGCGTATGGTGACGAGCAGAAGTACTGCAGCTCGCAATTGGCCGTTAGGGCCTGGTAGCCGTGGGCGAATCCCTCCGGTACATAGATCGCGTTGCGCGTCTCTGAGTCTAATTCCAGCGAAACGTGCTGGCCAAAACTCTCCGACCCGCTACGCAGGTCGACGATGACATCGTGCGCGCGGCCGTTCAGCGCCCGCACCAGCTTGCATTCGGCATACGGCGGACGCTGAAAATGCATGCCGCGCAGCGTCCCAGCCTGGACAGACAGGGCGACGTTCATCTGCGGCCAGTCGACGTTGAGGCCGGAGTTGGTAAACTCCCTGCTGCAGAAGATTCGCGCGAACATCCCTCGCTCGTCAGCCTTGGGCTCGATCAGCACCTCGTACGAGCCGGACAAGGCAAGCGGCCTGATAATCATGGGCTGCCAAATTCCTCAATCTGCTCCCGGGTCAAGGCAAGCGCGTTCTCGTTCCGATGCGCTCGGCGGTACCAGTCGACCGTTCGCTGCACGGCACTGTCGCTGTCCCAGCGGGGACTGTAGCCCAGATCGCTCCTCGCCGTCTCGATGTCTAGGCTAAGCAGTCCAGCCTCGTGCGGCGCGTTCGGATCCGCTGCCTCTTCCCACTCGCCCGGCCACAGCGCCAGTACAGCCTCGACAAGCTCGCCAACGCTCTTCCAGTCGCCCTTGTCAGGACCGAAATTGTAGGCATTTGCCAGTCCCTCTGGCGCTGTTGCCAGCCGCTCGGCCAGCCGCAGATAGCCGGACAGGGGCTCTAGCACGTGTTGAAAGGGACGGACGGCGGCACGGTGGCGCACATGCACGGGGCGGCCTGCCTGAAGCGCCCGCACGATGTCTGGCACAATGCGGTCCTTGGCCCTGTCGCCGCCGCCGATGACGTTGCCGGCGCGCGCCGAGGCGATGCGGACCGCGCCGTTTTTGAAAAACGCCCGGCGCCAGGACGAAATCGCCACCTCCATTGCGGCCTTCGACGCGCTGTAGGGATCGTGTCCGCCCAGCCTGTCGGTCTCGCGGTAGGGCTTCTCCGTCTCGCGGTTCTCGTAGACCTTGTCCGTAGCTACCATCACCACCGTACATGGCGCGTCCAGTTGCCGCACCGCCTCCATCAGATGCAGGCTGCCCATGACATTGCTGCTCCACGTTTCCAGCGGATCTTCGTAGGAAGCCAGTACCAGCGGCTGCGCGGCCAGATGAAACACGATATCGGGCCGCGTCTCGGTCAATCGGCGCGACACTACATCGGCATCCCGTATGTCGCCTTCGGCGTGGTCCAGACGACCGGCCAACCCAAGCTGGCCAAACAGCGGCTGGTTGACCGTAGGAGCCAAAGCAAGCCCGAATGCCTTAGCCCCCAGCCTTAGTAGCCATTCGCTCAGCCAAGCACCCTTGAAGCCGGTGTGCCCGGTTACCAGCACCCGTTTTCCAGCCCAGAAACTCAAGTGCCCGATGCCTCCCAAACTCGCCAAGGCGCCCTGCCAGAGGACCAGAGACGCTCTAGGTACGTCTTGTCCCGCAACGTGTCCATGGCCTGCCAGAAGCCTCTGTGCTTCCAGACTGCCAGCTGTCCGTCCTTGGCCAGTCCCTCAAGCGGCGTCTTCTCGAAGACAGTCTCGTCACCCTCGATCCGCTCCAACACTTCTGGCCTGCACACCATGAAGCCGCCGTTCACCCACTGCCGGTCGCCTACGGGCTTTTCCTGAAACCGCGCCACGCGGTCTCCCTCGACCGCCAGTGCGCCAAAGCGGCCCGTGGGCTGCACCGCGGTCAGCGTTGCAAGGCAGTCCTGCTCCCGGTGAAACGCCACAAGCCCGCCGATGTCCACGTCGGACACCCCGTCGCCATACGTGAGGCAAAAATCACCGTCGATGTGATCGGCCACACGCAGAATGCGGCCACCAGTCATGGTCGCTTCGCCGGTATCCACCAGAGTCACTTTCCAAGGCTCGGCTTTGCGGTTGTGCACCTCCATGCCACTGCCCGCCATGTCAATGGTGACGTCCGACATGTGCAGGACGTAGTTGGCGAAGTACTCCTTGATGGCGTATCCCTTGTAGCCGCAGCAGATGACGAACTCGGTGATGCCGTGGTGGCTGTAGATTTTGAGGATATGCCAGAGTATCGGACGGCCGCCGATCTCGACCATTGGCTTGGGGCGGATATGGGTCTCCTCGCTGAGCCGCGAACCGTATCCCCCTGCCAAGATAACGGCTTTCAATGCGGTCAAACCCCCACGAGGCTGGCTTTGCGGGTGGCGATGTCCGACTTCAGCCGGGACTGCAGGGACTGAAGCTCCTCGTTTTCCCCGTCCTCTGACAGCCGGTCCTCGACGATGGCCTGCGCCATCTCCTCAAACCCCAGCTGCACCAGCACATCGACGTAGCTTCCCAGCAGCCCGATGTTCTTGGAGCTTACCGAGAGTGCCTGCGAAAGGCTTGCCTCCGCATCGTCCCAGCGTCCCATCTGCGCCTGCGCCTCGGCCGCCAGCCTGAGCGTCGGTACGCTGTGGGGATGGTCCAGAAGAATTTGGTCCAGCTCCTTCAGGGCACCAGCCGGGTTGCCGCTTCGCAGATGCAGCTGCGCCCTCGCCAGACCCTTCTGTGCAACCATGCTGGAGTATTCTCCGGCATACTTGCGAATTGCCTGGCTGGGAGACTGCTGAAGGGGCGGCTGCACCGACTCGGCGAACTTGATCGCGTCGAGGATGGTCTTGAATCCAAGCTTGTTGCCATTGACCACCAGACGGTCGAACAGATACTCCTCCCGCTTGTCTTTCTCTTCGCCTTTGGGAACGGGCCGCGGCGGAGGAGGCTTCGCCCCCTGCTCGTGCGTGAAGCCGGCGCTCAGCTTGCGCATGTCCGGCATCTTCACCTTGTCCTTCAGGTCCCAACGCTCGGCCAGAGCCTCAAGCGCGGCGCGCGCCATCGGAAACGACACCGATTCGTATCCCCGCGACATTTCCTCGGCCATGTAGGACCAGGCCCTCTCGCGATGGATGTCAGCCTTGGGCTCGCCAAGAGCCTTTCGGATCTCGTCCATCATGCGCAGCTGGCACTGGACTATCACCGCCCGGTTGGCGCGCAGCCCCAGCTCGTCGGCCAGAAACACCTCGTCGCTCGTCGGGTTGTCCGGGATCATGTTGCGCATGCTCGTACGGAAAGAGATGGCTGTGCGGAACGACCCGGAATTGCTCTTCTTGCTGTGCCCCGACACGAACACGCAGCGCTCGGCGCGGGCGTACTTCCTGGCGTACATCAAGGTCGCGTAGCCGGAGTCGAAATCGGGGATGGGATCCACGATCCAGCGGCCCCGCAGTTTCTTGATCCTCTGCAGGTACTCCATGCGTACGAAGCCGTAGTAGAGGCCCGGTCCCGTGCCGATGCGGGGGTTGTAGTCGATCGCCCGACGCAGAATCTGCTTGGGATCCTGATAGATGAGAATCTCCTCGTTGAAGCGCATCTGAAGGTAGTTGCGCCTGCCGGGGAACGGATAGTCGTGCCACTTGAAGATCGAGTAGCCGCCTTGCAGCACGTCGACGTCAAGGCGGGGAAGAAGGTTTCTGGCCCAGCGAAAGCAGTCCGGCATCACGGCGTCGTCATCGCCGATGACGGTGACGTAGTCGCCGTTCGCCCGGTCAAGAGCGAACTCCCAGTTGTCGCGCATCGACAGAAACTCGTTCGTCTTCTGGTAGACCACGCGGCGGGTCCAGTTGCGTTCTTCGATCATGTCGCGCAGACGGTCGTCGTCGCTGTTGTCGGACACGACGATCTGCAGAAGCGGATCATCGCAGTTGATCGCAGACTCGACCGCCGCGATCGCCGTGTGCTGGCGATTGCGGGTCGGGATCAGCAGCGAGAAGGACAGCGGCTTCTCCTTCGGCTCCTGCTTCTTGTCCTGCTTGCTGTCCTGTTTCTTCTTCTCTTCGGCCAAGGCGTGTATCTCCCATGCTGTGGTTAGGGTTGCTGCTGCATCTGCCAGCTGCGGCGGCCTCGCCGGCCGCGGCAGCTAAAGATATAGGTTGGTGTGCGGCCCGCGCAACCGAGCCAGCCAGTCGAGCGGCCGGTCTGTCGCGAAGCGAGTTTACCGCTGGACGGTCAGAACGCCACGCAGACCTCTTCCGAGACCTTCAGGACAAACTCCTGCCCGAAGCGCTCCCTGTAGGCTCTGCCAATCTGCTTGACCCGGTTCCAGCCGTCAGCGCCCTTCGGAATGACCACGTTGATCACCTTCGTGCGCTCGCGTTCGATGACGCCAGAGTCGGTCTTCCACTGGCCCCGTGCATCGAACAGCGTAAACCCGTCGGGCAGCACCGTGGACACCGTGGTGGCGAGAAAGTCCTCCCAGTCGTACTCGCTGATCACCTCTTTGCCGTCGCGGTTTCGCCCGAAGTAGAGCCAGTAGCCCTCCCACGCCTCCATCCCCTCCTGACAGCCATGGGACGACGCCGCGGCCGGTATGGTCGGCGCGGCAAGCAGCAGCGCGGCAGCTAGAGCCACGCACGTCCTGAAGTTTCTTCGGTGCATACTAACACCCTCCTATAGGTTAGCCCATGCTCGGCAAGGTTGCGGGAGGCCAGACCATGCCCACTCCCGCCGGTTCCTCAGGATACCGAAACTCGGCACTGAAGTCCATCCTGCCACTACGTGAATCGCACTATACATCAGTCTGCCTCCGCTAGGAAGCCTGTCTTCTTGCCGCGAGACTCCGCCAAGCAGCGCCTGCCCAGAACCAGCCATGCCTCCTTCAAAGCCCCCGCTTGGCCAGCATTCCCCTGTAGAAGGGCGAGTCGCAGGATACCTCCAACTGCCATCCCAAAGCACCTTCGCACTGCCCACAAGCTGCCCTTCTGACTTGCGGCGCATTCTGACAACAGGCTTTGCCGCGTGTTTCCAAAGCGATTCCAGGGCGCGGGGCAAGGTGCCGAAAGCTGCCCTGTCAGGCCACGGTAACTACGGTAAAGTCTGGATCAATATAGACTGTGCCAACGCTGCCTTGATAGCCCATGCGGCCATCTGAGTCCGCTGAGCCCTCACCAACAATACGGTCGATTCCCTCGCCAAAGATTCGCACTGTATCCGTGGTGCGGGTGCTGTCAATAGCCAATGAATATCCATCGCTGGTACCCGCCAGCACCGACAGCAACTCATCGGACATCGTAAAGGTAATCTCTGGAATATCCAACCCAGCCATGTTGACTCTGCGGATGCCTTGGATCGACTCCGCCTCAGAAGCGTCCTTTGCCCATGAACTGTAACTTCTTCCTCCCATCAATGTTAACTTGTCCCACGTACCGCCCGCGCCATCCGGCAGCCCTTCTCCATCATGCAGTAGATGTAAAGGTGTATCCGCGCTGCTGAAAATTCTGGAATCCACAACGTCCACCGTACCATTATCGTCATTTTCCCAGTTGCGAGTAAGGGATTTTCGAACTCTGCCTCCATCAGTGTATGTCCAGATCTGGACACGGTTAAACACTCCGTCGTCATCATCATCCAATTCCAGTACGCTGGACACCAGCGCACCCTCCACATACGTATCCGTACCCCGATGCCACTGTGAAGGGCCACGTTCAGTATCAAAACGGACTCGGCCGGGCTGTCAGCAGCGAAAAACCCTTTGACCAGCAGCGCTTCTCCGCCAGCCACGACCACCACGAGATCGTCGCCGTCGCGGTAGGTGCGTTCAATCTGGCCGCGGGCGACGGGTATGCGGAAGCCTGCCCGCCACCGTCAAGGGGCATGGAACTGCCGGTTTCCCGTGCAGATTCGGTAGCCATGGTTCGTCTCTTCAGGCCATACACCGCTTGCTCTCAAGCTATTCATAGCATGGTTGGCCAAATTATCAAATGGTGAATCTGCTGGCGCTGCCGACAGCAGCAGCGGTGCATCCCGAAGGACCGCATTATTCTCGTCCCCTATGCCGCAGCGTAACGCAGCGGCTTGCCGGACAAGGTAAAACCGGCACTCTCGTATCCGGCATGTCCACCGACAAAGAGACTCCCCATGCGCACCAGCATCCACCTGCAGTTCGACGGCAACTGCCGCGAGGCGTTTGAGTTCTATCGCTCGGTCTTCGGCGGCGAGTTCGAGGTCATGGTGACCTTCCGCAGCCTGCTGCTCAGCGGCTATAGCCGCGAGGGACTTGAATTCTACCGCTCAGTCTTTGGCGGCGAATCCGAGGTCACCGACCTTCCCTCCGAGGACCTCGACAGGATCATGCACGTGGCCCTGCCCATCGGCGATGGCAGAGTCATGGGCGCGGACATTCCGGCAGCCTTCGGCGCTCCCAGGCAGACGGGCGGCAACTTCGCCTTCACCATCAATCCCGACAGCCGGGACGAGGCCAGGCGGATCTTCCATGCGCTCGCGGAAGGCGGCAGCGTGCTGATACCAATCGATGACACGTTCTGGGGAGGGTACTTTGGATACCTGAAGGACCGCTTTGGTATCCAGTGGAAGATTCTCTTCGAGGAATCGCCGAACTGACGGCGCGCTTCCCGCGGGCTGGCGCATTGGCCGCTCAGGTCTCCGAGCGCACCGCCCAGCCTGGCGTCCGCTCCAGCATCACCACTACGTAGCAGAGGAGGATTCCGAATCGAGTCGATCTACCGGAAAAACGGCCAGCTCTACGCTATACCACCCAAGCCCGGCGGGATACCAAGACTGTGCACGTGGCTACGTACCTTTCGCTGAATACGGTTCCGTTCAAGGGTCTCCGAGACATCGGCTTCGCGGCAATGTAGTGCCTTGCCGCTGGGCGGATTACTGCAAAATAGGGCGTTTCTCAGAAAAACCGTCGAACTTCGGGGCCAATTCGCGCATCTTGACCATGTACATTGAGTACGCCGGAAACATGGCGCTGGTTGGCGACGCGCAGGCTGAGACCGAAGCGATGCAGCGAAACGCCAGCAGCGCACCCGCTTGCGGGACGGGGTAAAACCCGGCATTCTCATGCTAGACAAGTCCATCGACGAGGAGACTCCCCATGCGTACCAGCACCTACCTGCTGTTCGACGGCAACTGCCGCGAGGCGTTTGACTTCTACCGCTCGGTCTTCGGCGGCGAGTTCGAGGTCATGGAGACGTTCCGCAGCGGCCCGGAGGGCATGGACATTCCGCCCGAGGATCTCGACAAGATCATGCACATGGCCTTGCCCATAGGCGATGGCAGGATCATGGGCGCCGACATTCCGGCGGCCTTCGGCGACCCCAAGCCGGCGGGCGGTAATTTCGCCGTCTCCGTCAATCCCGACAGCCGCAGCGAGACCGATCGGATATTCCACGCGCTGGCGAAGGGCGGCAGCGTACTGATGCCCATCGAGGACATGTTCTGGGGCGGGTACTTTGGGCACCTGAAGGACCGCTTCGGCATCCAGTGGATGCTCCACTTCGAGGAGTCGCAGGGCTGACGGCACCCTTTCCGCCGACTCCGCGGCAGCCTACCGCTCAGGTCTCCGAGCGCTCTGCCCAGCCCGCAAACGTCCGCTCCAGCATCACCACGACATAGTAAAGGACAATTCCGAGAATCGCCAAAGCGATCAGTACGGCGAACATCAGCGGATAGTCGGCGCTGATCTTGCCGCTGTCGAACAGGTGCCCCAGCCCCCTGCCGTGCGGCTCGACGATCTCCATCAGGTTGGTGCCGATGAACGCCAGCGTCACCGCCACCTTCATCGCGCCGAAAAACTCCGGCAGGGTCTTGGGAAGCGCGATCTTCCAGAACACCGTGAAGCGGCTTGCGCCCAGCGACCGCAGGATGTCGCGGTACTCCGGCTCGAGGGTCGACAGGCCGATGGAGATGGACACGGCGATAGGAAAAAATGAGATCATGAAGGCGATCAGGACGGTGTTCATGTCGTGGGCGCCGACGAAAATCAGGGCGATGACCGGCACCACCGTCGCCTTGGGGATGGCGTTGAAGCCCACCAGCAGCGGATAGAGCGCCTCCCGCATGGTCCTAGAGTTGCCCATGACGACGCCGAGGCCGACGCCCACCACCACCGAGAGGCCGAGACCGGCCACCGTCCGCCACAGCGTGTCCCAGCTGTACTCCAGAAACAGCCAGCGGAACTTCCAGAATGCCGGCCCAAGGTCGGAGGGCGATGCCATTTTGTAGTTCGGCCACTGGTTGAACCACACCAGCCACTCCCAGAACAACAGAAACACCGCCATGGCGGCCAGCGGCACCATGCTCTCGCGCAGCAATTTCATGGCGTCACCTCCGCCGCCGCATCCGCCACCGCCCCGCCGACGCCCGCCGCCCCGTCGGGCGGCAGATGGCCTTGGGCAATTTCGATCTGGCGGCGCAGCTCGGCCAGCATCGCAGCCGATTCGGGCGTGTAGAGGTCGTCGAGGGAGCGCTCACGGCCCATCGGTACGTCCATGACGTACTGGGTGGTGCCGGGCCGCCCCGACATCACGACGATTCGGTCGGCAAGAAACAGGGCCTCGCGCAGGTCATGGGTGATGAACAAACACGTAAACCGCTCCTCGTGGCGCAGGTCGTGCATGATCTGCCAGAGGTCCTCGCGGGTGAAGGCGTCAAGCGCGCCAAACGGCTCGTCGAGAATCAGCACCTCGGGGCGGTGGGCAAGGGCGCGGCACAGCGAAGCTCTCTGCCGCATGCCGCCCGACAGCTCCGAGGGGCGCTTGTCCTCGAAGCCCGCCAGCCCCACCAGTCCAAGCAGCGTCCTGGCGCGCTCCTCGCGTTCGCGGCTTTTCATGCCGCTGGCGACGATCTCCAGGGGCAGGATGACGTTGCGCAGAATCGACCGCCACTCCAGCAGCACTGGATTCTGGAAAGCCATGCCCACCGTGGAGCGCGGCGACACCACCCGCTCGCCGTGCAGCCGCACCTCGCCGCGGTCCGGTATCAGCAGGCCCGACACCAGCCGGGTCAGGGTCGATTTACCGCAGCCCGACGGGCCGACCACCGCGGTGAAGGTCTCGGCCGCGCAGGCGAAGCTCAGGTCGTTGAGCACCGGAAGCGGGCCGTCCGCCATGGCGTAGGCGTGCCCGACTCCGTCGACCTCGATGTGGCGGGAAGGATCCATTGCAACACCCGGCCCCGGGCACGGCGCGCCCGGGGCCGGGGCTGGCCTTGCCTCAGTACTTGAGGCTGCCGTCCTTCGGCAGGTACCGGTCGGTGTAGTACAGCGACGCGTCCGGCGCCCTCTGCAGGTCCAAGTTGACCACCAGCTGCTTCAGGCTGCGTTCAAACCTCGCTGGATCGATGCTGCCGATTCCGTTGGCGCGGGTGTAGTCGGTAACCACGTTGGCCTCGATCGACATCTTGAGGCGGCGGGTCTCCAGTGCCAGATCGATGGCCGGATTGCGCTGCTGCACGCTTCTGGCGCCCGCCTCGGGATCGGCGATGACATCCTTCCAGCCTCTGGCGACGGCCCGGATGAAGCCGGTGACTGCATCGGGGTTGTCCCGGGCGAAGTCGGTGTTGACGATGATCGCGTTGCCGTAGAGGTCCAGTCCGTGGTCAGCCATGAGCAGCACCGAGATGTCGCTCTCGGGCACGCCCAGCCTCACCAGGTTGAGGTAGCTCGAGAACCAGAAGCCGGTGATGGCATGCACATTGCCCTCGGCCAGAGACGGCTCGCGGGTGGGAAAGCCCACCGGCTCTATCGTGATCTTGCTGACGTCGAGTCCGTTGGCCTCGGCGAAGGCTTCAAACTGCGCCCAGGCACCGTCGGGCGGCGGCGCGCCCAGAATACGGCCTTCAAGGTCGGACGGCGCGCTGACGCCTAGCGAGTGGCGGCCGATGATGGCAAACGGCGGCTTGTCGTAGACCATCATGACCGCGGTAACGGGCGCACCGGGATTGGAGTCGAGAAATTTCACCAGACTGTTGATGTCGGCGAAGCCCACGGGAAAGGCTCCCGTGGCGACCTTGGGGATGGCGTCGAGCGATCCCTTGCCGGCGGAGATTTCCACGTCCAGGCCCTCGCGGGCGAAGTGGCCGTTGTCGATGGCGGCGAAGTACGCGGCGCTGGGGCCCTCGAACTTCCAGTCGAGAGCCATCGGCATCTTCATCTGGGCGTGGGCGGCGGAAAGCGGCAGGGCCAAGGCGGCGGCCGCGAAAAGGAGTTTGCGCATGGCGGGTCTCCATATGTGACCTGAGGGGATGGCTAGACTATCGCCGTACTTGCCGCTTCGCGCAACCCGTCGCTGACCGCCCCCTCAGCCGGGCCGCGGGAAACTGGCGATTGGGGTGTGGGAAGCGGGGCGCGCAGCGGGGAGACACGGATATGACCTGGACCGACATTGCAGCCCAAATCGGGCTGGATGGCCTTGCCTGGCAGCTGGCGCTGGCGGCGGCGCTGGCCCTGCTGGCCCCGGCGCTGCTGCGCCGTCCGCTCGCAAGCCTGGCGCTGTGGCCAGTGCGCGGCGTGCTGGCGCGCCTGACCCGCGCGTCCGACGAGAGTCTCCAGCGCGTGCTGCGCGACCCCCTGACGCTGGCGCCGGTGCTGGCGGGCCTGTGGGCGTCCGCGCGCATCCTTCGCCTCGAGGGCGACGGCGCCGATGTGGTGCGCCTTGTCGTGCTGTCACTGGCGGTCGTCTCGGTGACCTGGATGCTGGCGCGGGCCGTGCAGGAGGTGGCCGACGCCAGCACGAAACTGCACGAAATGCTTGGCCGCGAGCTGGTCGACTGGGGCGCGCGGGCGCTCGTGATACTGGTGTGGATCATCGGCGCGGTGGCGGTGCTGGAGACCTGGGGCGTGCGCGTCGCCCCGCTTATCGCCAGCCTCGGCATCGTCGGCGTGGCCGTGGCCCTGGGGGCGCAGGACTTCTTCCGCAACCTCATATCCGGGCTGGTGGTGCTGTCGGAGAAACGCTACCGCATCGGCGACCGCATCCAGCTGGCCGGCGTGGTCGACGGCGGGGTCGAGGACATCGGCTTCCGCTCCACCCGGGTGCGGCTGTTCGACGGCGCGCCGGTGTCGGTGCCCAACGCCATGCTGGCGGACGGCGCCCTCGTCAACTACGGCGAGATTCCCTGGCGGCGAGTCCTGCTCCACATCGGTCTGGAGTATCGCACTACCGTCGGCCAGCTGCGCCAGGTGCGCGACCAGATCGCCGCCTATCTCGAGTCCAGCGGCGACTTCGTTACCGACGGCCAGGCGACTCTGGAGGTACGGGTTGACCGGTTCTCCGACTCCTCCATCGACGTCATGGTGTACGCCTTCGCCAACACCCGCGAGTGGGGACCATGGATAGCGGCCAAGGAGCGGCTGATGTTCAGGATTATGGAGATCGTCGAGGAGACCGGCACCGGCTTCGCCTTCCCCAGCCGCTCCATCTACATGGAGCCTTCGACGCCGGCGGCGGCCCTTCCCCCGGCCTCGCCCTTCACGGCGGCGGCTCCAGCGGCGACGGCGGATTCGGCGCGGCCATGACCCCGCGTATCATCAACCGCCTCGAGGAAGTGGCGGAGGGACGCGACGGAATCCTCTGCGACGTCTGGGGGGTGTACCACAACGGCCGGGAGGTCCACCCGCCTGCCGCCGCCGCTCTGCGGCGGTTTCGCGACCGGGGCGGCACCGTCGTGATGCTGACCAACGCACCCAGCCCGCGCGAGATGGTGGCGGCGATGATCGACCGCCTTGGCGGCTCCGACGGCGACTACGACACCATCGTCACCTCGGGCGACGCGACGCGCGAAGCCCTGGCCAGCGGAGACTGGGGACGGCGCTGCCACTACATCGGCCCGGACCGCCATCTCGACGTCGTTGCGAGCGGCCATGTCGAGCGCGTCGGCATCGGCGAGGCGGAGTTCGTGCTGTGCGCGGGTCTCGTCGACGACTCCACGGAGACGCCCGACGACTACGCGGCCCTTCTGGCGCGACTGCGGAAGGCGAACCTGCCCATGCTGTGCTCCAATCCCGACCTTCAAGTGGACCGGGGCAGCGACCGGGTCTACTGCGCCGGCGCCCTGGCGCTGGCCTACGAGCGCATGGGCGGATCCGTCACCTACTACGGCAAGCCGCATCCACCGGTGTACCAGTCGGCGCTGCGGCGGCTTGCCGAGTCCGCCGGCCGCGACCTCGACCCCGGCCGGATCCTCGCCATCGGCGACGGCGTGCGCACCGACGTCAAGGGTGCCGCGGCGATGGGCATCGACTGCCTGTTCGTCACCGGCGGACTCGCCAGCCCCGAGGTGGGCCACCGCGACGGCCGCCCGGTCGAATCAGATCTCGCCGCATACCTGGAGCGCTGCGGCGCCCGGCCCATGGCGGCGATGTCCCGCCTGGCATGAGGCGGAGGCGTTTGCGCTTGCCACCGCCCTTGGCTACACAGCGCCAACCGCAAAGAAGGAGGCCCGCATGGCCGACCAGCTGTATCTGGAAGACATGGAGCCGGGGCTGACCCGCAGTTTTTCGCGGGTCGTCGGCGACAAGGAGATCGAGCAGTTCGGCGCGCTCTCCGGCGACCGCAACCCCATCCATTTCGACGACGCCTACGCCGCCGGCACGCGGTTCGGCGGGCGAATCGCCCACGGCATGCTGTGCGCTGCCTTCATCTCCAAGCTGCTGGGCATGCACCTGCCCGGCATCGGCGCGGTGTATCTGGGCCAGACCCTCAAGTTTCGCGCGCCAGTGCGGCCGGGCGACGAGGTGACGGTTACTGGCACGGTCCGCGAGGTGCACCGCGACAGGGGTCGCGTCACCATTGACTGCGAGTGCCGGGTCGGCGACACGGTGGTGGTGGCAGGCGAGGCCACGGTGCTCGTGCCGTCGCGGTCCGCCTGATCCGAAGAGGGCGCGGCGCGGCATGCGCATCATCCGCGGCTGGGAGGCGGTCGAGGAAGCGGACCGCGGGGCGTACGCCGCCATCGGCAATTTCGACGGCGTCCACCGGGGGCACCAGACCGTCATCGCCCAGGCCGGCGGGACGCGGGGCAAGCGCGCGGTGATTACCTTCGAGCCGCATCCGCGAAGCTACTTTGGACGCGGCGGTGACCCCTTCCAGCTGACCCCGTCTCCCGCCCGCGAGCGCCGCCTGGCCATGGCCGGTGTGGAGCTGCTGTTTCTGTTTCCCTTCGACGCTGCGCTGGCGGAGATGCCGGCGGAGAGGTTTGCCGCCGATATCCTTGGCGACCGACTGGGCCTGCGCGGAGTGACCGCCGGCTCGGATTTTCGCTTCGGCCACAAGCGGACCGGGGACCTGGCGCTGCTGCGCCGCGTGGGCGAGACGCGGGGCTACGAGGTGCGGGAGGTGGCGATGGCCGGCGACGGCGAGGCGTATTCCTCCTCCGCAATCCGCGCCGCGCTGCGCGTCGGCAATCCTGAAGAGGCTGCCAGGCAGCTGGGCCACTGGCACAGCATCGAGGGCACGGTGCAGCGCGGCGAGGGCCGCGGCGCCAAGGACCTTGGCATGCCCACCGCCAACCTGCCGCTGGGCGAGGCCCTGCGGCCCGCGCCGGGCGTCTACGCGGTGGAAGTCGAGGTGCTGGAGGGGGACGGAGCGGGGCGCCACGACGGAGTCGCCAGCCTCGGCTACAACCCGACCTTCGGTCTGGCCGAGATGCGTCTGGAGGCGCATCTGTTCGGCTTCGCGGGTGACCTGTACGGACGGCGGGTGGCGGTGGGCCTGCGGGCGCTGCTGCGCGATGAGCGGAAGTTCGACAGCCTCGACAGCCTTGCCGGGCAGATGCACCGCGACGCCGAGCAGTCGCGCGAGACCATCGCCCGCCAGCAGCTCCCCTGGGAGTCCTGACCATGGCCGCCAAGCCCGGCTCTCCATCCAGCGGCAAAGGCGAGGACGAGCGGGCGCGGGACGCCCAGGCCGCTCTCGACGCGATGCGCCACGAGGCTGGCGGCACCCTGACGCCCGAGGAGCTGCGCGAACGGCACGGCATCGAAGACCCCGGCGAAGAAGTGCCGCTCGACTGGCGGCTCACGCCGGCCAACGTCATCCTCCAGGTGCTGGCGGCGGCGGCGTTTCTGGCGGTGGTAGGGTTTCTTGGCTGGCTGGTGTGGGACGGCGTGCGGGCGATCTTCCTCCGGTAGAACGGCCCCGACGCGGGACGGCCGCCAAGAGACGCAGCCCGCCGACTGCATCGAATCGCGACTGGCGATGGCGGTCTTGGGACGGTGGCCGCCCCGTGAATCCTGGGATTCTGGCGGTGCAAACGCCTTGCATCTAAAGCATCTATTACGTGGCGTGCAATTTTTCGAACCGCTGTTTGTATGCTAAATTTCCGCCCGATTTTGCCGAATTACGGGCGATCTAAGCGGCGATTTGACACTTCGGGACGATGCTTCTAGTATGCATCGTCGCATCCACAACAGCAACAGCCAAGGCATCCCATAGGGAGAATCAGCATGTCCGTTCCGCCTCAACTTCAGGACACCACCTTTCACCTGATCGTTGCGCACCCTAAGTGCAGGGGCGAACTGATTCGCTTTATCCTGTCGGACGAGTGTCTGGAAGAAGTCGATACGAGCTACGAGCCTCGGCCCCTCAACCCACGCGTGGAGGGAGAGGACGGCTTACGAAGCGTAGGCGATGGCGACCTACTTCTGCGACTCAACACCAAGCGATTCGGCCTCGTTTCGTGTGAGGCAAAGTCCTACTTTGACTCTGATGCGGTGTGGCAGGCACTCTCCCACGGGCTGCGCCAGGCCCTTCACGTAGCGAGGCACGATAAGGAAGCCTGCGGGCAGATACCGGGCCTCGTCGTCGCGCTGGTGATGCACGGAAAGGGGGCGAAGACCAAGATCAAGAGTCTGGCCGAGATTTCCAACATGACCGGTGCGTGGAGGAAGGCAGTGGTGGATGTAGATCTAAAGTCGATACGGATCATCAACTGCTCCGACTTCTCCCGCGAAGACCTCAGCGACTACCCCGAGGCTGGGGGATTGCTGCTTCTGCTGATTCTCAGCGACGGTCGCAAGATTGAGGGCGGAGACATCGACTATCTGGCCAGAGCCTGGGCCCTTTACCCAGATGACATGAGGTGGTATACTACCGCGTACGTCACCGACGAGCTGAGAGTGCATCGGCAACGATGGTGCTCTGAGCTGCTGAAGGTAGCCCGTCCAGAAGAGGTGGAGTTACACATGAACGGGGTCGAAGCGGTACAGGCCAACTCCGAGGCCAAGGGCTTGGCCAAGGGCTTGGCCAAAGGAAGGGCCGTGGGAGAGGCCAAGGGCTTGGCCAAGGCGTTTCTCACCATGGCGGAACAGCGGTTCCCTGATGTTCCCAAGCATCTCGCGGCCCGAGTGCGCCGTGCGCCAGCGAGGCGGATTCACGCTTGGGTCAAGCAGCTGCCAGATGCCCCTGACCTCGAGTCTTTGCTCAACGGAGGCATCAATGGCAAGCCTCGCAGCTAGCCTGGCTGACTGACGCGAGGCGATGTCGCCAGAGCCTTCCGCTTGCGGCGGAGCGCGGTTTCTGGAAAGATTGGAGACAGCCACAAACACACTTGTCGACCTTCGCGACGATTGCTTGGCCAAGGGGAGGGCAGAGGTTTGCTCACAATCGCGGAACAGCGGTTAAATGAAGTTCCAGAGCACCTCGTGGCTCGCGTATACAACGCGTCAGCGAAGCGGATTCACGCGTGGGTCGAGGAAATGCAATATGCCTCTGACCTAGAGCCTCCTTACCGCTACATGCAGCGGCGTGAAACCATAAAAATCCATCGCTTCGAAGCTGGTGCCAAGGTCAATCAGCGTCAAGATCGCGTCTTTCGCATCGTTCATCATAGTTCATCGCCGCCCAATGCAGCGGGTAACGTTATCGTCGCCCTTCGATTCAATGCTTACCCTGAGTCGAGCAGAGCTTTGAGCGCGGCAGCCGCATTCCTCCTTGCCGCCCAATGCTGCGGACTGAATCCATTCCAGTCTTTAATCCATAAGCGGGCACCGACATTGAGTAAAGCGCGAATTGCGTCCATCGGAGTCGTCCGCTGTCACCCTATACACCGCGGTGAGACCATAATTTTCCGCAACTTCAAGTTTGGCACCCACTTCGAGTGGTACCTGAAGCATATTTATCCTGTTTTTCAATACCGCCAAATGCAGCGAAGTGTTACCGTCACTGTTTCTTGTCTCGATGTTGGCAGCAGAGTCGACCAGCGACCGAGCCGCATCCACGGCACCCCATCATGCCGCCCTCTGCAGCGAAGCATTGCACCCATAATCCCTTGCTTCAAGATATTCGCCCTCTTTGACCAATGTCAGTATCGCCTCTGCGTCATTTTTGCCGCTGCGGCATGAAGGGCTGATTCCTGAGCGTTTCCTATGCATCGAAGCAAGAAGCATTGCGATTCCCGCGGCTGGAAGCGAGAGGAGCCCAGACCTCAGCATCTTGGCTAAGCCGCCGTTTCAGCATGCGACAAAGAAGGTGCTGGCGATCATTCGGGATGGCATCGGAATACCAGTTGCAATGCGGTAGCCCAACGCACGAATCGGAACCTTGCCAGCGATATCGCCTGCCCCACCCGTATGCAAACTCCATGCACGATAGGCCAAGCACTCTAGCGGCACCCCATCAAGCAGGTTGACCTTTCCTTACCATTCTGGGTAATATGGCATCCCCACTGAAGAAGTATGGAGATATTCCATCCATGACCCCCTTCAAGCTGCTTACGCGGCTGGCTGCCCTTGCAGTCACCGTGCTTCTGGCCTCATGCGGGAAGATGATGACGGCGGCCGCCGTCGCTGCCACCGTGCTTTTGGCCTCCTGCGCAAACCTGATGACAACCCCAAAGACCTATCTGTTCGAGGTCACCAACGAGCTCTCTGACGAGTTTTTGGCGCCCATTCTCGTGGCGCCGCTTGCGCAGGACGGCATGATATTCGTTGGCTCCTATGTGTCGGACGAGGCTGAGGTACAGATTCTCACGGGAGACCCCAGCCAGCTGGCGGATGCTATTGGTTACTGGGCCACGGTCGCGCACGGCAACGACGGCCCTCCGGGCATCCTACTGGCGTCGGGCAAGTCCCTGACCTTTCGCGTTGTCACCGACGCTCCCTCGGTACGGGTGCTGGCGATGGTTGCGCCAACCAAAGTACCCGACAACTACGTGTCTACCGTCGTCTCTCTAGGCGATTCCGTCAGCACGACACTGGACCGGTTTGACATAGGCCACAACGAGGGCACCCGGACAGTCTCTCGGGTGTCCACGGGCGTAGTCAGCCTCTCCGTTAGAGGGATGTAGCTGTTATACAAGGGCTTCCGCCTTCGGGCGATCGCCCGGCCCCCGCCGCCTTCGGACGACCTAGGACAGCAGGCTGCGCAGCAGAATCGCCTTTTGAATGTGGAGGCGGTTTTCCGCCTGGTCGAGGACTCGCGACTGACTGCCATCGATCACATCTGCCGCCACTTCTTGGCCACGGTAGGCCGGCATGCAGTGCAGGAAGATGGCGCCCGAAGCGGCGCGGGCCATTAGCTCTGCATCCACCTGGTATGCCCGAAACACCTCCTCGCCGCTTTCGCCGCCACTGTCCATCGACCGCCACGTGTCGGTCATCACGCAATCGGCGTCCTGCCCTGCATCAGCCGCAGTGCTGAATAGCTCGATGCTGGCACCCGCTTCCCGCGCCCGTTCCAGGTCCTTGGAGTCAGGGCCTTGCTCCGGGGGGCAGGCTATGGCGAGATCGAAGGAAAACTTCCCTGACGCTTCGATAAACGAGCGCAGTACGTTGTTGCCGTCGCCGCACCAGGCAAGCCGCTTCCCATCGATACCGCCGCAGTGCTCTTCAATAGTCAGAAGGTCTCCCAGCACCTGGCAGGGATGGGTACGATCAGTCAGACCATTGATCACTGGTACGCTGGCCGCCTCGGCGAGCTCTTTCATTCTGGCATGGTGCCCCGTACGAATCATCACCGCGTCCACCATGCGCGAAAGCACTCGGGCGGTGTCGCCAATCTCCTCACCCCGCTGGAGATGCGTCTCCTGCGCGCTGAGCAAAAGAGTCGTGCCTCCGAGCTGGCGCATGGCTATGTCGAAGGAAACCCGGGTGCGCAGCGAAGGCCGCTCGAAGAGCATCGCCAGGATGCGCCCCTCGAGGCATGGATCTGGGTCGCGTTGGCCAGCGAAAAAACCGGCCCGGTCCCGCTTGCGGGCGCGGGCCACATCCAGCAGATCGCGCAGGCTGTCCGCGGCGACGCTGGCGATGTCGAGAAAGTGTACGGGCATCGTCATGCTGCCTCCGCGGCGAGCTCCGCAAATACCTTGTCAAGGATATCCACAGCACTGCCAAGGTCGTCGTCCGTAGCGATGAGCGGGGGGAGAATTCGCAGTGTGTCTTCCGCCGCAGCCACTGCCAGCAGGCGATGGTTCGCGGCGCGTTTCACGACATCGCCCACCGGCACCTTACAGCGCAGTCCCAGCATCAGTCCCTCGCCGCGCAGCTCGGCAACCACGCCGGGGTAGGCGTCAACCAGCGCCGCCAAACGCTGCTGCAGACCGCCGGAGACGCGGCGTACGCGTTCCAGAAAACCCTCATCCAGAACCACGTCCAGCACGGCGTTGCCGACCGCCATCGCAAGAGGATTGCCGCCAAACGTAGAGCCATGGGTGCCGGCGGTCATGCCAGCGGCGGCGCGCTCCGTTGCAAGGCAGGCGCCCAGCGGAAAGCCGCCGCCGATTCCCTTGGCGATTGTCATGATGTCGGGAACGACGCCGGACCACTCGTGGGCGAACAGCTTGCCGGTGCGCCCCATCCCGCACTGCACCTCGTCGAACAGCAGAAGCAGTCCGTGCCTGTCGCATAGATCGCGAATGGCGCGCAGCGTGGAGTCGGAAAACTTGCGGATGCCACCCTCGCCCTGAATGGGCTCCAGCAGCACCCCCGCAGTTTCGGGGCTGATGGCCTCCTCCACTGCCGCGGCACTGTCGAAGGCCACCACGTCGAAACCGTCGAGCATCGGCCCGAAGCCGTCCACCAGCTTGGGCTTGCCGGCGGCTGCGATGGTGGCAAGCGTGCGGCCGTGGAAAGCGCCGTCCATGGTGACCAAGCGGAAGCGCTCTGGGGCGCCGGACTGGCTGTGGTAGCGGCGGGCCATCTTGATGGCGGCCTCCACCGCCTCGGCACCCGAGTTGCTAAAGAACACCGTATCGGCAAAGGTGGTCTCGACCAGCCGTCTGGCCAACCGCTCCTGGCCGGGAATGCGGTAGAGGTTGGAGGTATGCCAGAGCCTGCCAGCCTGCTCCGTCAGTGCCTCGATGAGGCGGGGATGGGAATGGCCCAGCAGCGAAACGGCGATACCGGCCCCGAAGTCGAGGTACCGCTCACCGTCTTCGTCGAAAAGCCAGGAGCCCTCGCCCCTGATGAATGCGAAAGGAGTGCGCTGGTAGGTTGGCAGGACAGGATCGATCATGCTGGGGCCTCGTGCTGGAATTCAATGCGCCCGCCACGGAACGCGACGGGCGCACATCGCCACTCTTTCCAAAAACCGCGGCATTGTCAATCGCCGCCGGGCGGACGGCGCGACTGCTGCCGCATGCACTGGTGCCCGCTGCCGGACTCGAACCGGCACTCCCTAAGGAAACGGATTTTAAGTCCGTCGCGTCTGCCTGTTCCGCCAAGCGGGCCAAGTACCGCAAGCTTACCGCACTAGGACCGGAATGTCATCATCAGGTACCTGCCGCTTGCGTCGGCCTATGGTCACCAGCCGCGAGATGGCTCCCCTTGGACAGAGCCGGCGGCGCGCGGCCGGGCGCTGCTTGCCGTTCTCCCAACCAAGGCGTCCTGAGACATGGGCCTTGCGGGCTGGAGACGCTATGCCCGTCCCGCCGCCAGTGGGCTACCGGGTCAAGTCATCTACCGCCAGTCAAGCAACGCCAGTTACCGTAATGTCAGAATCGAAGAGCACAATCCCGCTGTCGCTTCGGTAGGTCGCCGTGTATGCCGCGTATCCAAATTCATCAGAGCCTGCTGCGCGGACTACACCGCCTCCGACTATGTCAATAGCGTCGTTGTTTTCGCCTTCAAACCTGATGGCGATTCCCTCCTCTTCCAGGCCGCCCTGCAAGATCAGGATCTGCTTAGCGGTGAGAGAAAGCGTTGTGCTGGCGGAGCCCTCTAGCGAGACTTCATCGATTCCTTTGACAACTCTCGCAACACGGTCTGTCAGGGTGTATGAACTGGTGCCCTCGTCGCTGTCGACATCCAGCGCCATCCGATCAAACACAAGATCCGGATCGCTATCCTCGTCCCCATCGTATGCCGTCGCCCCCGGCTCGCTGCCCGCTGTGCCGCCGAGATCGAATTTGGCAGCAATTCCATGCTCATACTCGTCGAGTGGAAAGGAAAATTCTATATCTGAGGTACCGTCAGCGTCGGTGTCCATTTCCACATCGATTCGGTTTCGAGTATTAAATGAATGAATGCTCCAGATATGCCTTTCGTTCACTTCAGCAAAGTCCTCCGGGGCATGGTCAATCTCCACGACCACATTCTCGTCTTGGAAAACGAAAGTTGCCTCGTCTCCTGCGTTCCTGTATGCTGTGACAAGAAAAAGCAGCCCCTGTATCCGGAATTGCTGAAAATCCTTCACGCTGTCCTTGCCAACCGCTTCCATGAGTTCGTTTCTGGCCAAGGGTCCATAGATGGTTTCGTAGGCATCCAAGGTGTTTCTGGCATCTTCCGCATTTGCCGTCTCGGCGCCGCGCATGCCCTCAATTGACCTGAGCAATGAGAGTTCGGCGCCCGCTTTCTCCTCCTCGTCATCACCGAAAAGGAACACCGCTCCCGCCACCAGTATAGCCAGTCCGCCCAGAATGACCCAAGCCGAACCCGGCTCGCCGCCCCCCGACGTCCTATTCTGGGCCAGTACCGACTCGATGTCGACAGGGGCGGCTCCGAACATCTCTTCCAGCCGTCCCAGCGCCATTCGCTCGACGTAGACAATTTCTCCATCGGCGGAGACGTGGATGGCGGACACTTCGCCTGACAAACCGCCCTGCAAGAGCAGCACAGGTTCTTCTTCTTTCGAGCGGGAGAAATACCCCTCCAGCACAAGCTCGCTTCCGTCCAGCAGCACGACTGCCAAATCGTCGCCCTCGCGGCACGTCAGCGCTACATCATCCCAGTACGCTGGCAGAATCACCCCCTGGACGCCTTCGGGCGCCTGCGTTCGCGAACGGCCGTCCCCCGCTGCCGCCTTGGCATGAACACTCCCACAGTCCATCATTCCCTCCATTGGGCGCGCGCGTCCCGGAAACTCCTTAAGTACATCTGCACTGGAGATATGGTGTCCCCGTGCAGTCGCACTGTCAAACGTATGTCGCCCTCGCGGTCCAGTACCTGCCGTCGAATGACCATCACCCGCTCGGAGGGCTAAATGGTTATGTCCGGGTCTACGTAAATCGTACCGTCTGTCCCCTCATAGATGATGAGACCTCGGTCATCCATATCAGCGCCCGCTGTGCCGTCGATGTCTACGGCCTCAATGCCGATGCCGGGCGTAAAGATGGAGCCGCTGGGCCCCCTCAGGACAAGTTCGTAGTCCTGGTCCGGCGAGCCGTCGCCGTTGCCATCCGCAAGCAGCGTAAGCTGGGCGTCGGTGATTGCTAGTGTCGTCCCCGACGTTGAGTCGCCGTCCATCTGAATATCCCGTATCCCAGCGAGAAACCTTGCCTGCTCGTCGGTTAGCGTCAGCTGGAGCTCTTCGCTCAGCGACATGCTATCAATCACGAGGTTGCCGGGGGCAATTGGGCTTCCATCAGTTAGCGTCACATCGTTGACGCCGTTACCGCTCCAGTCCATCTTCAGCTCCAGCTGCGGGCCGGTTTGACCGGGCAGGGAAACGAAGAGCGTCTGGTCCGTCGTGGTATCCGCGTCCTGGTCCACTGCAATCTCGATGATGCCCTGGCCATCGGCATCGAGCGTCCATGTGTGAATGGCTTCCACCGTACCATCGTCTTCGCGATCAAGCCTGAAAACCACCACGTTGAGATCCGGCGTACCATCGTCATCCATGTCGACGCCAAATGTCGGCTCCTTGCCCTGATACTCGGACTGCAGGTAGGTGTTGACCAGAGGCACCATCCCCTGGATTGCGGCGAGATGGGCAGGCTCCAGCGCGTCCGGACTCTCACGCAGGCTGGCCATGGCTTCCGCGCCATACAGCGCACCGTACGATTCCAGCAGCCAGCCGGCGTTGCGCTGATTGGCGCCCTGCACCGCCGCCTGGCGCAGCACCGCCATCTCCCGCCAAGCCCCTTCGCCAATGGCAAGCGTAACGTCCCTGTCCAGAAGCAGCGTTGCGCCCATCAGCGAAAACGCGCGATGCGTCGTTGTGTCCTGGCTGGTATCGGGGGATATGGAAAGGGCGGGCAATGCCAGCACATCGCCAATGTCGGCCTCTACGGTAAGCGTGTAGCCATGATCCACGCTCCCGTCGCGGTCACCGTCAGCCAGCAGCGACAGCGTCTCGGGCGAGATGGAGATATCCGTGACTCCGTTCGTCGCCATCTGCACCTCCTTGATCCCGCCCAGCAGCCTCGCGTGGTCTGTGGCAAGCACAACCGTCTGGTTTCCCGTGAACTCGATGCGATCAATTACCAGATCAGCGCTTCCCCAGTCGCCTCCACCATCGATCACTGCCGTTTCCGCCGTACCGTCTCCATCGAAATCCACCTGCCCCCGAAGCGCTGTCCCGTCCTGATCAGCAATCACAAGAACAACAACCGCATCCACCGTGTCGTCGGCGTTGTTGTCAACGCTCAGCTCGAGCGCTCCCTCGACGTCCCCGCTAAGCGACCAGTGATGTACCGCATCAGTGGAGCCGTCGTCATCGGCGTCAAGGTCCAGCGTAACCCGGTCTTGCCGCTCCGTCAGGGCTAGATTGTACCCCGAGGTCAGATAGGCGCCGTACAGGCGGGCTAGTCCCTGCAGCCCCGCAAGTTGCTCCGCCTCCGCGCTGCTCGGATCTTCCCGCAGACCATCGATTATCTCCGTGCCAAACAGAACCCCGTAGGCCATCAGCACCTGCTCGGCTGTCTTCACGGCAGCCTGCTGGGAGCTGCCCGGAGGGGCAACGTCAATGGACAGCTGCCGCAGCAGCGAAAGGTCCCGCCACGCGCCTTCGCCGATGCCAAAAGTTATGTCCTTGTCCACCTCAATCGTCACGCCCGGCACCGAGTAGGCGCGGTATGTTTCTCTGTCCTGACGGGGCAGTCGCTCCAATGTACCGTCGCTGACCAGTACAATGTCGGAGCTGTCACCATTGATTCTCAGCGTGTAGCCGTCTTCCTGTCCCGATCCCAGTGCTTCCAGCTGCGGCACGGTAATGGAAATTTCGGTTACCCCGTTGTCGGCGAGGGAAACCTCCCTCACACCAGCCAAATACGCCGCGTCCACGTCGCGAACCTCAATCGCGTCGTCCATGTCGAACACCAGCCGGTCAAAACTGATGCCGTCGCCGTACAGGGTAGCGTCGCCCGTACCGTCCCGCTCGAAATCCACCTCCGCCACAATTATCGCCGCCGTCTGCTGCGCTGGCTCCAAGAGAAACACCGCGTCGATGGTTTCCGACGCTTCGACATCGACATTCACCGCCAGCAGTTTTTCTTCGGCGCCGCCCGGCATCCAGGTGTGGGTCACGTCCGCCGAGCCATCGCCGGTCAGGTCAAGGCCGAGCACCACCTCGCCATCCCCGTAGGTGATCCGGTCCTCAGTCACGGTCTGCTCCCCCAACGCGTTTTGGGAGTTTAGGTAGGCATTGACGATATTCAGCAGACCCTGAATCTGAGCCTTGGCCTCGTCGTCGACCTCTTCGGGATTCCCCGTGAGCGCCGCCAGCGCCTCCTCTCCGAACACCGTCTCGAAGGACTTAACGGCAATTTCCGCGCTTGTTTCGTCAGCCCCCTCTAGCCCCAGGTCCTGGACGATCTGCTGCTCACGTGGAAGGCCGCCGCCGCCGTCGTCGCCGCCGCCGAAAACGCTCGTGCGCTCGTAAAGGTAGCCGATGATCAGGACGATGAGGCCCAGCTCCTGGTCAGACAGGCCCAACCAATCGGCGATGAACGGCATGTCGCCACTGGAGTGGCTTTCGCGTCTGGCAAACATTTCGTCCAGCCGCCCCAAGGCCACGGGTTCGCCATCGGCTATCGCGCTATCGGCTGACGGCAACGCCGTCTCCGGCCAGTCTCCGGCGCTGACTGCTACCGCGCAGGCATCTGCCCCAGCATCCAGCGAAACCAGATTGGCAAAGCAGCCGACGACCCGCAGCTGCCTTCCGTCGACCAGCACAACCACAAGGTCATTGCCCTCGCGAAACACCCCCTCCACCTCATGGCGACGGCCAGGAGGCAGATATCTCCAGACGCTTTCGTCCAAGACATTCTGGCCGCGGGCGGCGACGGCAGCCATCGTCGGGGGATCGTCTTGGAAGACCATGGAGAGCGCTCTCGAAACGGCGTACAGACCAACCGCCCCGGCGGTGCCGCTTGCCAGCGGCTCCGGGATGCTGCGGCGCAGTCCATCACACCGGAGTCTTGGAGCTATCGGGCGGAATGTCAAATCCGCGATTTCTGGCGCACCTTGCGACCCAGTCCGTCACTGCCGCGGCTTGGCACACGCCCGCAGGACGCTGGTGCAGGAGTCCATCCGCACAGCACTCCCATGCTCCACGCTCCATGACGGCGAGCGGCGCGAAGCAGACACGGCTCCCAAGGTCGAAGCGGCGCGCCGTCTCGCGGCAGCAAGACGCGGCGGCGGCAGGCCTCCGCGGTACAGGGAGCTCAGGACGGAAGGCTCCGCCTGGGCGGCTGTGCTGCCTGGCGCCTGCCCGCACGCGTCCGTCACGATGGCTTGTCCCGACGGGCCTGCGGAGTCTGAAACTGGCGTCCGCAAGCCTCTCCGGCGCCGGACTGCAGCTGGCCGCCCCTATCCACGCCTTCGTGCCCGGCACTTCGCGGGGCGTGCTGCCGTCAAGCTACAGCTATCTCCGGGTCTACGTAGAACGTAACCACCACCGCCGCGCTGTCGCTGGGGTCAACAACTTCAAAGGGCGTGAACGTCTCGCCATCGATCATCACGTCAGCACCAGCCTCAACGCCCTCGATGGCGACGCTGTCGTTGCCGTCTCCGTAGATTTTGATCCCGTGGCCCGGTTCGCCTGCCGCGCTCTCCGCCCACTCGAGCAGGCTTTCCAGCGAGATCGTGATGCTCGTTGCCTCCTCGTGCAGCGTGATGCTCTCAAGCTCGCCCAAGTCGAAGATTTCCCCCAGATTCAACGAAGACGACGGGAGCGAGTCCATGTTGTATGTCCCCCCAGCCAAAATCTCGGCCGACACCAAATCGTAGTTGCCGTCACCATCGTCTTCGCTGTATTCGCCGATGTATCTGACATCATACGCGCCATCGGCGTCGAAGTCGATACTTGCCGATATCTGGCGGAACCCGAGCATGCGGCTAAAGTCCAGCTCATACCTTTTCTCGGGCACCAGCTGGGACGGGAACTGGTCGCTGTCTCCAGTGGCGACTGCAAACTCCGCCCTGTTGTTCGCCAGATTGTCGAAGCTCCACTCCTCATAATGCCATTCATCCGCGTCCCCCAGAGCCGCGAAGCCAATCTGGTCCACGCCCTTTATCTCGTTGGTCACAGTGTTGATTTCCAACTCTGTGTTGCGCAGGGCGTAATTGTAGTGCAAGAGGGAAACGATGCCCTGCACCTGAAGCAGGGTCAGGTTCTGTCCTCCGTTTCCCGCCTCCTTCGCGATAGCCAGCACATCCAGCAAATCCTGCAGGATCGCGTTCGACGGGGCGCTTAGGTCGTCTACGTCGACGCCCGCCGTGCGAAAGTCATTCCAGATGGCGCTTCCGGCGTTGATTCTCGCCATCGCCGCCACTTGCGCGGGGTTGTTCGGGTCAATGAACTCCATTCTGCTGACCGTGCCGTCGTCGTTGTCGGACACCGCCACACTGTCCGCCCTTCCGTCGCCGTCGGTGTCGCGCTCGATGCGGTCGACGGTGCCGTTCGCGTCGCCAGTGCCGTCACCATCGATATCAGCCCTGACCGCCAGCTCGTTCTCGTCGCGGTAATGGTACTGGTGCTCCTCGTCGTGGGTGCCGTTGTCCTCGGTCCCACCGAAGAACCTGGCTCCGACGGGTCTGTAGCCGTTCCCCGTATCGAAACTTGCTGTCTGGTCGGCTGTGCCATCGCCATCGGTATCGACGCCAAAGTCCAGCGAATCATGGTCGTCGTCCGTGTTGCGCGGGCTGCCCAGCGACCGCGCGGCTGGGCCGGCTGGGGCAGTCGGATCAAAGTCGACGGACACGACCCGAGCGTAGCCCTGGTCTACGTTCACCGTAGAGGCTCTTTCCACCGCGTAGGCGATCCTCTCCACCTCGGTACTGCTGAGACTCTGGCCACCGCCAAGCTCCGCCACCGTGTCCATCAGATTGTGCAGCAGGTTTTCCCTGTCGGCGGCGCTGGCTCCTGCTGCCACCTCGACGCCGAAGCGTCCCCAGTCATCGAGACTGGCGCTGCCGCTGTTGATCCTGCCCAGCGCGGCTGCGTCCGGGTTGCTGCCGTCGCGGTCGCTGTCGCTGCTTGAAGTCAGCGCTACGGCCGCCAGGGTAATCGTGCCTCCGACGAGCAGCGGTCCAATGAGTGCCGAGCTGCTCTCCTGCAGCGCTTGTACACCAGGCTCCAGCAGGGGCTCCTCAGCGAAATCGCCATCGACGCTGAACATCTCGTCGAGACGCCCAAGCGCTGTTGGCTGCGCGGCGGCGGCCATGCCGTCGGCGTTTACATCCAGAACGGCCATCTGCCCATCCGGTCCCTCGGTGGTGAGCAGCACGGGACGATCCGCTATGGGAATGGGAAGTGGGGTGGACGTGAGCGGGATATCGTCACCGTCGGAGCCATCCGCCATCGAGAAGCCCGCAAAGTACCCCTCGACAAGCAGCAGCCGTCCGTCGGCCACTTCGACCACAAGGTCGTCTCCCTGGCGGAAAGTGCGAATCACCTCCGCCCGCGAAATGGGAAGGTGAACCTCCCTGGTCTCGATGGAAACGGCGAAGCGCTCATGCACGGCGAACTCTGCGTTGGGCCGGGCGAGCGTACTGCATCCGATGGCGCTCATGGTAAGGACTCCTGTTCCTCAGGTTGCTGCGTTGGCCCGTTCGCAGTTCCCATCTACAGCTTGGCCGCTGCGGGTACGTACAAGTGGACCATCTTGCCTCCAACTGATACAGATTTCTCTCGGCCTGTCAAGTCACAATTCCGCGCCCGGCGAGACGCGCCGCCAGACGCCGGCGAGGGCGGCTTCTGGCAGTTGGCTCTCTAGTCCTTGATGCGGAAGCCGATGCGAAGCAGCCAGTAGGTGGTGGCCCACAGCGCCGCACCCAGTGCAAGGGACACCGCCAGCCCAATGCGGGGGTCGGCATCCGAGACCCCCAGCACGCCGTATCGGAATCCGTCGATGAGGTAGAAGAACGGATTGAACCGCGAGACAGTTTCCCATGGCTCGGGCAGGTAGCGAATCGAGTAGAAGGTGCCCGACAGAAACGACAGCGGGACAATCAGGAAATTGGTGACCGTCGCCATATGGTCGAATTTCTCCGCCCACATGCCAGTGAGGATACCCACCGAGGCAAGCAGGCTGGAAGCCGCCAGCACGAAGTACATGGCCCAAAACGGATTGGCTACGGTCAGCCCGAACAGCGGAAAGAGCACTGCGGAAATGGCCGCCGCCACCAGCGCGCCGCGTATGATTCCCCCCATCGCATAGCCGAGGTTGAGCTCCCCCGGCGACAGAGGCGCAACAAGGGTGTCGTACAAGCTGCCGAGAATCTTGGCGTGAAGGATCGAGGAGCCGGTGTTCTGGAAGGCGTTCTGGATCACGGCCATCATCACGATTCCCGGGACCAGAAAGGAGAGAAACGGCACGTCGCCGATCTCGGGACGGCCCGAGGCGAAGGCGAAAGTGAAGACAGTTACGAACAGCAGCGACGTGAACACCGGAGCCAGCACGGTCTGCTGCCAGATCTTCGCGAAGCGCAGCACCTCCCGCGCGACCAGGGTCCAGAGTCCCAGCCAGTTGACGCGCCCGAACCGGCGGCGGCTGACCGGCGGCGGCAGCATGGTGTTCCCGAGCATTTCTGACACTCCCTCTAGCGGTGGCACAAGCATACACCGCTAACCGCGGGCACTGGAACATCGGGGGTACGGTTCCTATCTATTGGGCGGAGCCACCATCGCCCCAGGTCAGCGCGAGTCGACGACATGTCCGGATACGAATGGACCTTCAAGAGCGTATCTCTGCTCAAGAAAATGCATGCCAAAGGCGCCGCCGCATCCGCCATTGCCAAGGCGATTGGCGGGAACATCTCGCGGAACGCCGTCATCGGCAAGATCCACAGGCTGGGGCTCTCCATGCCCAAAGCACAGCAGGAGAAACCGAAGGACGACTCCGGGAAGAAGGGAGACCCGTCTGCCAAGGTCGCATCTGCCACGTCCAAGAGGACAGTGCCTGCGACGCCGCTGAGTGCCTATGTCAAAGCCAAGGTCAAGGCCAAGGCCAAAACCGCGGCTGAAGGCAGCGGCGCGAAGGCCGAGTCCGGAAAGCCGACCGCCGCCAGAAAGAACCGCCCGGCAAGCGACGCGGCCGCTGCGAAGCAGACCGTCAAGCCAACCGCAGCCAAGACTCCCATCGCCAGCTTGAAACCGCCCGCGGCCAAGCAATCCAACACCAAGCCATCCGCAGCCAAGCCCGCCAGCGCCAAGCCACCCGCAGCCAAACCTGCCAGCGCCAAGAAGCCGCTTGCCAAGAGCGCACTCAAGATCGACCCCAAGACGGCAAAGCCATCCGCAAAGCCCGCAGCCCCTGCGGCCAAGGCAGCCACCAGCCCCAAGGCAAAAGCAGCAGACAAGGCCGATGCCAAACCAGCGGCCATGGCCAAGGCCGCCGCGGCAAAGCCGACCGAAATCACTAAGGCGCCCGCCGCTGCGAAAGCACCTGTCAAGAAGGCCAAGACTGTCGCAGCCACCAAAACATCGCCTGAGAAAAAAAACCTGGCGATGCCAACACCCGCTACCAGCGGCAAGACCGCTGCCAAGCGAAAGCCCTTGGCGGTGCCGGCGCCCGCCGCGAAAGCACCCGCAAAGATGGCAAAGGCTGCCGCAGCCGCATCAGCCAGGAAGTCGGCTGGAGCAAAAAAGGCAGCCAGAACACCGACTGGGAAAAAGCCGCTGGCAATGCCAACCGTCGCCGCCAGTGGCAAAACCGCAGCCAAAGGGAAACCCCGGGCGATGCCGGCGCCTGTTGCCAGCGGCAGAAAGCCCGTCAAGGCTAAGCCCGACGCGAAGTCAACCGCAGTCGCCGCGAGAAGCAGCAATGCCCCGGCCAAGCCGGCAGCCTCCGCCAAACCGAAGTCCAAGGAAGCGCAGTCGACCGCAGCGGCGGCGAGCCGCGACAGCGCTCCCGACAAGCCGCCGATTCTGGTGTCTCTGGTAGATCTCACCGAGCGCATCTGTCGCTGGCCCTACGGCGACCCGAAAACTGACGACTTCGGCTTCTGCGGCCGCCCGGCCATGGCCGGCAAGCCGTACTGCGAACAGCACGCCGCAGCGGCGTTTCAGCCGCCTAGCGCGCGCAGAGAGCGCGGAAGAGTCCGCAACCGCTGATTTTCTGCAGGCCGCGCCGTCAGCGCTCCACAGACGATACCGCACCGTGCGCCCTGTCTGGCCTCCCGCTTTCGGCAAGCGACGGAACGGGTCGCCCGCCTGGAGACTCTTGGCAGCTGATGCCGCCCGTCGACTCGGTGCTTGGACTACCCGCGCTTCGGGGTTTCGCTGGCCTCGCCAGACCGATTCGCCGCCGAATGCAAGCACCCCACCACATGCCCACGGTGCCCCGCGTCCGGTCGACCGGATGCCGCCTCTCCCCGACAGAGCCGACAACGGCGCTGCCGACCCGGGACAGGACATGCGCCTGGTGGAAGGCTTCCCGTTCCCCGTCATGGTGGTTGATGCCAACGGCTACATCCGCGCCACCAACGAGCCTGCCCGGCGGCTGTTCGGCGCCGACCTGCTTGGTGCGCATTTCACCGCCGTGCTGCGCGACCTTGGTTTCCGCGAGACTGTGCGGCGCGCCCTGAACGAGGGCGTCTCTAGCTCCACCGACTTCGACCTCCAGCGCAGCACCGACCTGCATTTCCGCGCCACCGCGCAGCCGGTCAATATCGCGGGTATGGGCCGCTGCGCCTGCGTGTGCCTCGTCAACCGCACGGCCGAGCAGCGGCAGGTCAGCCTTCACCGCGACTTCGTGGCCAACGCCAGCCATGAGCTGCGAACACCGCTCGCCACCGTGACAGCCTGCATTGAGACGCTGCGCGGCCCGGCGCGCGCGGACCGGGTGGCGATGGACCGGTTTCTCGAGGTTCTGCGGCGCGAGGCCGTGCGGATGCGGTCGGTGGTCGACGACCTGCTGTCGCTCAACCAGATTGAGCAGTACGAACATGTGCGGCCCGCCGACTGGCTGGACCTGGCGCAGGTCGCCCGCGAGGCCATGGCGCGTAGGCCGCCAGAAGGACAGGTGGCGGTGGAAGGCGAGGCCGAGGCCAGGGTGGCCGGCGACCGCACCGAGCTGCTGCACGCGCTGGCCAACCTCCTCGACAACGCCGACCGGCACGCCGGCGGTGCCCGGAGGGTGAGGGTGCTGGCAGAGGACGAGCGGGTCGGGGTGGCAATCGAGGATGACGGTCCGGGGGTTGCCCGCGAGCACTTGCCGCGGCTAACGGAACGGTTCTACCGGGTGGAACCAGCCAGCGGAGGGCAGCAGCAAGGCACCGGCCTAGGCCTCGCCATCGTCAAGCACGTGGCGGCGCATCACGGCGGCACTCTGGACATCGACAGCAAGCCTGGCCGCGGCAGCCGCTTCACCCTGTGGGTAGCCCGCGAATCCATCTCACGGACATCCATATGAATCATTTTGCAGCCGCCGTCTCAGCGTCTCCTTCGTTCCACCACATCATGTACAACCCTAGATGGACGATCAGGCGCAGGGCTGGACTCATCCACGCCTCTCCGCAAACACCGCTGCGTTACCGCCGTATCCTGACCCGGACGCCCGATTCTGCAATTGAGACTGTTTCCCACTTCCGGGACTTTGACACAAAGCGCCCCCAACTGCCCCGATTGGAATGGACTCCCGTTTGGAACAGCATGCGCTCTTCTTGATGTCACTCCAAGTGAGGTGACAACTTGTCTCCGTTGAAATATATTACATGGCTTGGTGAATCTGCGCACCACACCACTGTTTCCCAAGAAATTTCCTGCAAGTGCCTTCCCATCACCGATCTATCAGGGAACGCGGATACCAGCACCAGTTTTGACTGGCATGGCTCAAACAGCCGCATGAGCTCCCCAAATCGCTTCGCGTCGGCTGGACCATGACTGACCACGCATTCTACCAAAAGGAGCCAATCCTTCTTTTCGTAATGCAATACCACATCTGGCATCTTGCCGTGCTTATCCAGTGTAATACCCGCATTAGCCAGCCAAATTTTGTCCATATACTTGTTCTTTGTCTGTGTGTCGCCAACATATATTGCTTTTGCGCCCGGCGTGAACCTTGGTGCAAATTCCTCAATTGCATCCTTTGCCAGATTGTTATGGTCTCCTGGCGAAAGACTCAATTTCTTTCCGCCTTGAAATACCACATCGACCTTGCACTATTCACGCTCCCTAGACCACTTTCTTGCAAGGCTGTTCTTTAATTTCAAAACGGTGTTTGTCGCTTCTGCCCACCCATCTGTGCCGTATGTCACCAGTACATCCGCCGCATCCTGACTCAATTGATAGCACGCATGCGGACTATTCACCGGGCGATCTGGTTGATCGGGGTTGTACAACGCAATACCTGCCTCGACAAATTGATGCATGGTTTGCCTTCTAAATGTTTCTCTGGTGTTTGGGGCATAATTTCGCCCGTACATCTCTAAAGCAAACTTCATAATTGGCGTAATTCCAATCAAAGGAAGTGAAATTTCGCTCCACGATCCATCCGGCTTTAGATCTGCCAGTGCCAGCAAAGTGAGAGCCGATCTCTCATTCTGCTGGGCCCGCGGCAAACCGAGGGATCTCAGTATTTCTGTTGCTTGCTCGACTTTTTTCTGTGCAAGCAATGGGTTTTCATCCCCGAAGAGCTCAGCCATTTTTTCCTCCAGGATTTGATCCACGGTACGTTGTGAGAATACAGAATCTTCGAACTTCCTTCCCATTGAAAGCAGGGCTTCCTTCTCCGGGTAGCGCAGCGCTCGAAGATCTGTTGCATTCACCTGTGTATGCCCATTGAACTGACGAAAGTATCTGTCAACCAAGCTGCTGTTGAGGAATGCGCATATTCCATGCGCAAGCCGTTTCTGCATTCCTCGCTGATTGACGTGAAATACGTTGAGGTGGTTCTCGAACCCAACAAGATCGCCTGGCAGCCCGGAATCATACACGCTTGCAACGATTCTCCGTCGGTCTTCCTTTGCGGAGAGTCTTCGAACCACAACGTAATATCCCTTATTTTTCCACAGCCACTTTCTGCTGCTGTTCGTTACCGTTATGGCGTTTGGCTTTTTCATATCCTTGGGCCATTCCAGCCGGCATAATGGAAAGTGCGCCGGATAGAGCAGAGGAGCAGACGACCGGCATGGACGCTTGCGCAATTGCCCCTTGTGCCGATATTCCACTATTGGCCCCGTGGACACTTCAACGCCCAGATCTCCAAGCGACACCGGAAGAAGCGCCATTCGGCCCGCGACCACTTCGTCAATTTTGTTGGTCAGAATGTTGATAAACTTGTTTGGATCGGCCGGGCGCACAATCTTCTCATATGGCAACGCCTGCATTGTTTCCGCCTGTATACTGCACGTCAATGCACCCGTCTCTTTAGCGTGCTCGGCAATTCCGCCTGCAGACACGAACACGGTCTTTACGCCCGCACCCTTTACAGCGTGAACAATCACATTCTCCTGAAGCACTCCATAATCCCGAAACGCCGTGTTGCGCTGATCAAATACATGTATTTGCCGAATGGACATCATTGACAGAAACTGCTGCCTGAATGACCTGAAGTACGGGCCATTACAGAAAGAGCGGGGTACGATAGCCACAAGCTCGCCGCCAGACTCCAGTTTCATGGCGGCAAGATGCATAAAGCCGGTATACAAATTTGTCGCATCTATGCCCAAAGCCGCCAGCGCTTGCCGATGCGCCGATGATGAATGAATCTTCTTGTACGGAGGATTCATAATAACATGGGTGAAGCACTCATCATGCCGCGCATTGGCGCAAAGATACTCAGACTGGCACAGAATAAAATCCTGCTCGCGAACGTCAAAGCGCGCTTCAATGCGTGAATCCGTGCATTGCTGCATGGCGTCCTGAAGCACGCGCTGAAGATAGTTGATCATAAGGTGCTCAATTTCATAGCAGGTTAGATCGACTGAACATGGCTTCGGGGCTCCGTTGCAGATTCTCTCAACAAAAGCGGCGGAAAGCGATCCGACGCCTGCGCCGGGGTCCAAGACACGAACTTCGCCATCGACCCTGTCAAACATACTGGCCAGGAATCGCGCAAGCGGAGCCGCCGTAAGAAATTGCCCAAGCTCCGCCTTTCGCTTCTGGTCGACTCGACAGGAAGCGTCGGCGCGATAGTAGTCTACCATCTCAATGGGAGCGACGGTCTGCATGATGTGTCTAGCCTCGAACATAACCCTTCGAGACAGTGTCGCGCTTTGCTCTGCCGCGGCAGCGCGCAAACGACGGAACACGCCAAAGAGGTCATTACAGGCGCATAGTACAGTGTCCCCTGTCGATGTCAAGTTACAGTACCAGCGTGCATGAAGCTTCGAGTACGGCCCGGAAGGCTACACAGCCCACGCCAGCCGCCTGTCCGGACATCGCTCCCAGCTCACCCGCGGTCGTACTTGGCATTCCCGACACTCTCCCCAGCCAGCCGAAGCCAGCAGTAGTGTTCCAGCAGCTCCTCCGCCGGCATGTCCCGCAGGTTGGCAACCGCCCTGCTAGTCCGTCCCATCACTTCTCCCCGGCAGTCTTCTCCACATCTATCACCAGCCGCACCGCCAACCCACGGCGAGAGTTCGTGGGATGCCGCTGTCCGAAACCTTCTCCTTGAGGCTTCTGCTCCTCTCCATCTTCAGTCGCTTCACTCTGTGTACCGCCCGCGAATCTGCCTGCAGTACGGCTTTGATACCACGGCCAGAAGCGCTGCCGACTGCAACATTTCCGCAACATAATTGCCCGCCCTTCCATCGCCCAACATGCCAGACTAGCGGCAACGGCATCGACCAGAGATGCCATCCATATAATTGGAGCATCCCATGCCCTTCTCTCGCATCCTCGCGGCCGCCGCGCTTGCGCTGCTGGCTTTCGGCGTACAGCCTTCCGAGGCGCGCGACCGGATCACAATTGTCGGCTCCTCGACGGTTTTCCCGTTCGCCGCAGCTGCGGCAGAGCGGTTCGGCCACGAGAGCGACTTCCCCACGCCGGTGATCGAGGCGACGGGCTCCGGCGGCGGTCTCAAACTGTTCTGCGCGGGCGTCGGCTCGGAGCATCCCGACATCGCCAACGCCTCGCGGCGGATCAAGGCCAAGGAACTGAAGACCTGCTGGGACAATGGCGTAGACGAAGTGGTCGAGGCGATCATCGGCTTCGACGGCATTGTCATCGCCAACGCCCGCTCCGCCACGCCGTTCGACCTGACTCTGGAGCACATGTACATGGCGCTGGCCGCCGAGGTTCCGCATGACGGCAAAGCCGTGGCCAACCCCTATAGCCGCTGGTCCGACATCGACCCGTCGCTTCCCCGCCAGGCCATCGAAGTGCTTGGGCCGCCGCCTACATCGGGCACCCGCGACGCCTTCGACGAGCTGGCCATGCGGGCCGGCTGCGAAGCGTCCGATGCCGAGGCGGCCGGCATCGACTGCAGGAGAATCGAGATGCGCCGCGATGGTCCGTGGGTGGACGCCGGCGAGAACGACAACCTGATCGTCTCCAAGCTGGAGGCCAACACCAGCGCACTTGGCGTATTCGGGTTTTCGTTCCTTGACCAGAACTGGTCCAAGCTGCAGGGCAGCGCCGTCGACGGCGTCGAGCCTACGTTCGAGAACATCGCCGACGGCGCCTATCCGGTGTCGCGGTCCCTCTACTTCTACGTCAAGAAGGCGCACGTGGGAGTCGTGCCGGGCATTCTAGAGTACGTCGAGGCGTTCCTCTCGCCCTCGTCCGTCGGCGACGATGGCCATCTGGTTGACAAGGGCCTGATTCCCCTGCCGGCGGACGAGTACAGCAGCAGCTCGAAGCGGACTCTCTCGCTGACCCCGATGACGGGCCAGGAGAATCTGTCCTAGGCGGCCCTCTCCATGTACATGTGGATCGCCGCAGCGCTGGCGACGGTCGCCCTGGTCTCCTTCGAGGCCGGCAGGCGGCGCGCTTTTGCCCTGAGCGGCGGCAACCCGCGCGCCCTTCATTCCCGTCCGCGCCACCACGGCGCCCTTGTCGGGCTTGTGGCGCTGCTGGCCGGAAGCGCCGTACTTGTACTGTCGGCCACCGGCTTTGAACTCTGGCTCGTCCGCGACCTCTCGTCCATCGCCCGCGCCTCCTACGGTGTGGAGCTCCATGCCATCCAGATCGAGCAGGCGGTCCACGAGGGCATTGCCCTCGCCCGCGGGGAGGCGGTGGCAACTGTGGACGCCGCACGGACGGCTGTCGCCGAGCGCTACCTTGCCCTGTCGGGACCGAGGCTTTGGGTCGAGGGACTCCTTCCCCTGCTGGCGGCCGCGGTCGCCGGCGCCGCCATGGCGCTGCGCGTCCATCCTGGCCTGCGCGCCCGCAGCCATCTGGAAACGCTGCTGCGCATCTGCCTGCTGTGCTGCGCCGGCGTGGCGGTGCTGGCCACCGTCGGCATCGTCATGTCGCTGGCGGGAGAGACGCTGCGGTTCTTCTCGCAGGTGCCGCCGCATAAATTTCTCTTTGGCTTCGAGTGGGCGCCGCTGTCCGGCGTTTTCGAGGGCAGCCTCAACATCGACCGCCTCGGCGCCCTGCCCCTGTTTCTGGGCACCGCCATGATCACCCTCATCGCCATACTGGTGGCGGCGCCGGTGGGCCTGCTGGCGGCCATCTACCTTGCGGAGTTCGCCAGCAGCCGCACCCGCGGGTGGGCCAAACCCCTGCTGGAGATTCTGGCCGGCATTCCAACTGTGGTGTACGGCTTCTTCGCCGCCCTGACCGTAGCCCCGGCCCTGCGCGGCTTCGGCGGCCATCTGGGCATTCCCGTCGCCTCCGAGAGCGCCCTAGCGGCCGGACTGGTGATGGGGATCATGATCATCCCCTTCGTCTCCTCTCTCTCCGACGACGTCATCAACGCCGTGCCGCAGTCGCTGCGCGACGGGTCGATGGCCCTGGGCGCCACCAGCGCCGAGACCGTCCGCCGCGTGGTGCTGCCGGCGGCCCTGCCCGGCATCGTCTCGGCCATCCTGCTCGGCGTGTCGCGGGCGGTGGGCGAGACCATGATCGTGGTGATGGCGGCGGGACAGGGCGCCAATCTGACGGCCAATCCGCTGCAGGCGGTAACCACCGTAACCGTACAGATTGTGGCCCTGATCACCGGCGACACCGAGGCCGAGACCGCCGCCGGCCCGGCCTTCGCCCTGGGCTTCACTTTGTTTTGCGTGACTCTCGCCCTCAACGTCGTGGCGCTGCGCATCGTCCGGCGCTACCGCGAGGTCTACGAGTGATGGCCATCCTACCTGACGATGGCAGCGCGGCCCGCCGCCTGCGGCGACGCCACCGGCAGGGGGCCAGGCTGCGGCTCTACGGGATTCTCGCCATCGCCCTTTCGGTACTGGCCCTGGCGGCGCTGCTGGGCTCCGTAGCGTCGCGGGCGCACCTCGCCATCACCGAAACCCATCTGGCCATCGACGTTGGCGAGGCTGGCGCGCGTACTGCGGAGGCGTGGCACCAGGCGCTGCGGCAGGGACTGCGGGACGCCTTCCCCGGCGCCGCCGACCGGCGGCAGCGGCGCGAGCTCGCCGCCCTGATCAGCGACGGCGCATCATGGGACCTCGCCGAGAGTGGCGCAACGGCGGAGGGCGGCGTGGCGATGGCGCTCGCCTCGGACCATGCGGACCTGTACTACAAGGGGCAGATCGCCAGGACCGAGCGCATGGAAGATGAGCATCCGGTACGGCTGGAGCGCCACGACGGCGGCTACGCGCTGCTGGCGGAGGGCGGCGGAGATTTCATGCTGGCATCCGCGGCGGTACGCGAAGCCCTGCGCCGCCAGGCGGAGGCGGCCCGGCAGGAGGCTGGACGGCTTATGGAAGGCGCGCGGGAGGCCGCCGGCAATCCCGAATTCGAGGAGGACCGGAAGCAGTGGCTGGCCAAGGCCGAGACGCTGATGGAGGAGGCCGCCGAGCTCGACCGCAGAAGCCGAGCCGACGCCATTGACGTTGACGGCAGCCTGCCAAGCGTGATGGTGCAGGCGGCGGGCGGCGTGCTGCTGGCCACCCGGCTCGACGAACGGCGGATGAATCTCGATGCGCTGGTGGAGCCCGCCGAGACGGGCGCGATGGCCGCCGGGTCGTGGCGGATCCTGGCCACCGAACAGCCGCCGGAGTGGCGGTCGCTGTCGGACCGCCAGATCGCCTGGCTGGAGACGCTGGCGGAGCGGGGCCGGGTGGAGCGGACGGTGGCCTGGCGGCTGCTGACCGCCGACAACAGCCGCGAGCCGGAGCTGGCCGGGCTGCGCGACGCCGCGCTGGGATCGTTCTGGACGCTGCTGGTGTGCCTGCTGGTGGCCGTTCCGGTCGGCGTGCTGGCGGCGCTGTATCTGGAGGAGTTCGCCCCGCGCAACCGGCTCACCGATATCATCGAGATCAACATCAACAACCTCGCGGCAGTGCCCTCGATCATCTTCGGCCTGCTGGGGCTGGCGGCCTTCATCCAGTTCTTCGGCCTGCCCCGCTCGGTGCCGCTGGTGGGCGGCCTGGTGCTGGCGCTGATGACGCTGCCCACCGTCATCATCGCCGCCCGCGCCGCCATCCACGCCGTCCCCCCGTCGATTCGCGACGCCGCCCTGGGCGTCGGCGCGTCGCGGATGCAGACCACCCTGCACCATGTGCTGCCGTTGGCCATGCCGGGCATCCTCACCGGCGCCATCATCGGCATGGCCCGGGCGCTGGGCGAGACCGCGCCGCTGCTGCTGATTGGCATGGTGGCCTTCATCGTCGGCGGCAGGAGCGGGATTCTCGAGCCGGCCTCGGCGCTGCCGGTGCAGATCTTCCAGTGGGCTGACCTGCCGGAGCAGGCGTTCGCCAACCGGGCGGCGGCGGCCATCGCCGTCCTCGTCCTGTTTCTCGTGGCGATGAACCTGCTGGCGGTGGTACTGCGTCGGCGCTTCGAGCGGCGCTGGTAGGAGGGGACTCACCATGGACCTGATACTCACTCCGGACACCGCGCCGAATCCGGCGGACGGGGCGGGCCGGGAGGAAGCGCCCGCCGTCAAGATGGCCGCCCGCGGCGTCTCGGTGCGCTACGGAAGGAAGGTCGGCATCGCCAACGTCACCACCGATATTTGCGAGCGCAGCGTCACCGCCTTCATCGGCCCGTCGGGATGCGGCAAGACCACCTTCCTGCGGTGCCTCAACCGCATGAACGACCCCATCCCCGGCTGCCGCGTCGACGGCCAGGTGCTGCTCGACGGCGTCGACATTTACGGCGCGGAGGTCGACCCGGTGCTGGTGCGAGCGCGGGTGGGGATGGTGTTCCAGAAGCCCAACCCATTTCCCAAGTCGATCTACGAGAACGTCGCCTACGGGCCGCGCATCCACGGCCTTGCGGCGGACCACGCCGACCTGGACGGCATCGTCGAGAAGTCGCTGCGCCGGGCCTCGCTATGGGACGAGGTCAAGGACCGGCTGCGGGACCCCGCCACCGGCCTGTCGGGCGGCCAGCAGCAGCGGCTGTGCATCGCCCGCGCCATCGCCACCTCGCCGGAGGTGCTGCTGATGGACGAACCGTGCTCGGCACTGGATCCGGTGGCGACGGCGCGCATCGAGGACCTGATCGCCGAGATCCGCCGCAAGTACGCCATCGTCATCGTGACCCACTCCATGCAGCAGGCGGCGCGGGTGTCGCAGCAGGCGGCGTTTTTCCATCTGGGATCGCTGGTCGAGCAGGGCGAGACGGGGAGGATGTTCACCAACCCCTCCGACCCGCGCACGCTCGACTACATCACGGGCCGGGTCGGCTGAGCGCCGCCCCCGCCAGGGAGACATCCATGGCCGCAGGAAGCGACCTCAACCCGCACATCGTCTCGGGCTTCGACGACGACCTGCGCGCGCTGACCCGCCAGGTGCTGGAGATGGGCAGCCTCGCCGAGCACCAGCTGAAGACGGCGCTGGACGCGCTGCAGCAGCGCGACCCGGCCCTCGCCGAGAGCGTTGTGAAGGCGGACGCGCGAATCGACGCGGCCGAGGTCGAGCTGGAGGAGAAGGCCATCCAGACCCTGGTGCTGCGCCAGCCGCTGGCCCTGGACCTGCGCGAGACCATCGCCGCCCTCAAGACGGCGTCGACGCTGGAGCGAATCGGCGACCTGGCCAAGAGCGTCGCCCGCTGCGTGCCGGCCATCGCCGCCCGCCCGCCGGTGCGCCTGGCGCGGCCGCTGGTGCAGATGGGCCACGACGCGCGGAGGCTGTTTGGCGACGTCCTCGACGCCTACGGCACCCGCGACGCCGAGAAGGCGGTGGAGGTGTGGAACCGCGACATCCAGATTGACGAAACCTACAACAGCCTGTTCCGCGAGATCACTACGTACATGATGGAAGACCCGCGCACCATCGGCAGCTGCGCCCTGCTCATGGCGATCGCCAAGAACCTCGAGCGCGTCGGCGACCACGCCACCTTCGTCGCCGAAATGACGTACTTTATCGTCGAGGGCGAGCGTCTCGGCGACGACCGGCCGAAGGGACAGCCGGCCGGCCTGTTTCTGGACCCAGCCAACGGCAGAAGCGCGGACGCGTAGGAAGCGGCAGAACGGCGGGAGGCGAGCATGCCCGAAGACGTGCGAATACTGGTGGCGGAGGACGATTCGGCGCTGGCCGAGCTGCTGCGCTTCAACCTGGAGCACGAGGGCTACGAGACGGTCCTCTGCGCCGACGGCGAGGAAGCGGCCAGGATGCTGCGCGACTCCCCTCCACGCCTGGCGATACTGGACTGGATGCTGCCGGCCCGGTCGGGGCTGAAACTGTGCCGCGACATACGGGCCAATCCGGTGACAGCGGGTATGCCAGTGATGATCCTGACCGCCCGCACCACGGTGGAGGACAGGCTGCGGGGTTTCGACGCGGGTGCCGACGACTACCTGGGCAAGCCGTTCGAGATGGCGGAACTCGTGTCGCGGGTGAAGGCGCTGCTGAGGCGGGCCGAGGGCTATCCGGCTGGAACGCAGATGGAGGTGGGAGCGGTCACGCTCGACCCGGTGCGGCGGCGGGTGCGCAGCGGAGAACGGACCGTGCCTCTGGGGCCGAAGGAGTACGGCATCCTGGAGTGCCTGATGCGCGAGCCGGGCCGGGTGTACTCGCGGGAGGAGCTGCTCGACGCGGTGTGGGGACCGGACTCGTACGTCGACCCCAGAACGGTGGACGTCAATGTCAACCGCCTGCGGCAGGCGCTGGTGAAAGGCGGAGGAGGTGGACTGATACGCACCGTGCGGCTGGGCGGCTATGCCATCGATGACCTTGACGCCGGCTAGCTTGGCGGTCTCCACTGAATCCAGATGGACCGTCGAAGAAGCGTGCGCTTCGATGTACATGACTCGGGGCTTGACACCTCTGATAGCGCCACTATGATGTGCGCGCTTGCCAGCGGGCAACCGATTCGGTACCCGCACTGGTGGCAGCAAGGCAAACTGCGGGATGCCGCTGGCGGATGCTTTGATTCGGCAGCCGGCGCCTGAAACAGGAGAACACCATGACCTTCGCCCAACTCGACGCGAGAGCGTCCATCACCCTTTCCGACAACATGGAAGCTGTACTTTTGCCAGTGCAGCCGAACCAGATTGAGCGCACCTACAGGGATGGCGACCATCTGGTGGTAGCGCTGGTCGACGGCAGGGAACTGCTGCTGGAGGGGTGGTTTAGCAGGCTGGAGGAAGGAAGCGAGGTCGCGCTGCTGGCGCGTGACGGAAGTACCGGCGAAATCGTAGCGGTAACCATCACCGAGACCGGTGAGTATGCCAGGACGCAGCCCGTCGCCCTGGGCCGTCTGGAGGAAATGTTTGACGCCGATGCCAACGCCATCGAGGAGGCGCTGCAGAAGGTCGGGGTGTCCGCGCAAGCCAGAACCGCGGCTGAGGTATTCACCCCTGAACTCACCGCGGCGGCGATTGTAGGGGGCGTGGTCCTGGTAGCGGCCGTGGCGTTTATCGAAGAGTCCGAGGGGGAGCCCGAGCAAGCCGGGGCCGACAGGCCCGCAGTCACCGTTACTGCCGTTGACGATGATGGAGACGGAACCCCGGACGACAGCAACAACGACGGCACTCCGGATTTTGTAGACATCGACCCAGGCTCGGACGGCACCACGGACTTCAGGGTGGAGACAGCAGCCGAGCGGGTGGAAGTTTTTGGGACAAGCTACGAGCTGGATGGTAGCGGGGTGCAGCAGATAAGGTCAATCGCGCAGCCGGTGGCAGGCATCGAGACCATTCAAGAGGTCGATCTGGGCACGGACGGCAGGCCAGTTGCTATGAGCGTCCACAGCTCGGCGCTGGACGAACTGGCGGGTACCGCCAGCGATGCCTACAGCCTGACCGTCGTGGGGGGCAGCGACGACCAGATAGCGTTTCTGGATGGCATCGTGTTCCAGGTGGATTCCGGTACGACCGGCTTCAATGTCTACCAGGACCATCGCGGAGCGCGGTACGTCGTCGATGAGGATATCGACGTTGCGGGTGCTGGCTTCTACGAGTCCCCTCTTGCCGCGATCGTCGGCAAAGTGGAAGATGGCATAGTGGAAGACATCAATCTGGTCATGGTCGGAGCAACCGACGTTGGCGATGCTATCTCGGACAATAACCTTGAGCATTTTCACACGCTGCTGGAAGCCATTCGGGACGCATCGGCCAGCGCAGCGGGAGCGGCGGTGAGCAGAAGCATCGCCGTGCCCGCGAATGTACCGGCGCTGGACGACCTGACAGAAGGTGATCTGGTGAAGCTGGCCGGGTACGTCAACGACTACGTGCAGGGCAGCGACGACAGCGGCGACATCAGCATGACCGCGTCCATCACCGGGCGCACGCTGACCATGACCGTCGAGGACGGGGATGGAACCGACGACAAGGATGTGGAGATCGTGTTCGCCACTGCGGGCGCGGGGCAAACAAGCCTGGACGCGGCGGTGATCACCCAAAAACGGGACACGGACGGCGATGGCAGCGTAGACCGCGTCAGCATCGACGGGACCACCGGCGAGGCTGCTGACGGCACTGCAGACCAGCACGAGGATTTCGAGTACGACTCCGATGGTAGCGTAACATCGAAAAGGCTGGATACGGATGCGGACGGCACACCCGATGGCAGTGAAACCTTCGCGTATACGAACGGGGCCACCCGAGCGGAGCGAGACTCCGACAACGACGGCACTCCTGATCGAATCTCGCATGATGCTGACAGCGACGGCAATGCCGAGCTCATCGAGCATGACGACGATGACAATGGCACCATCGACCGCACCGAGCATGATGCTGACAGTGACGGCACGCCGGAGCGGATCGTACACAACGCCGATGCGGCTGGCGTCAACGTGCGCACCGAGGATGACGCCAACGACAATGGCACCATCGAACGCACCCGGCACGACGCCAATGGCGATGGTACGCCGGAACGGATCGAATACGACCAGGATGAAAACGGCACCATAGACTTGACGACGTCCGATTCCGATGGAGACGGATATGCCGATCTGTGGGAATGGGACACGGATGAGGATGGCACCGCTGACTTTAGAGGCTACGACACGGACAACAACGGCACCGTGAACTACTACGAGAATAGATTTGATCGGGGCGGCGCGCAGCTCCGATTCGACTACGACCGGGACGAAAACGGCACCATCGACCTGACTGCATTCGACTCAGATGGAGACAGGCGAGCGGAACTGCTGCATTTCGACACGGACGAGGACGGGACGCCGGAAGCCACGGGATACGACACGGACGATGACGGCAGAGTGAACTACTACGAGATCGACTCCAATCAAGATGGTACTCTGGACGGCTACATCCTGGACGAGGACGACAACGGCTCACCGGACTTCTCGCAGGTTGACAGCGACCAGAATGGAGTGTTCGAGTCTGCCACACGTTCCCCCGACGCCACGGGGAGCAGGGTTATCCGAGTCGACAATCTGCTGGTCACTCAGCCCTCCGAAGTAATCAGCTATGACCGGCTTGGAAGAATTTCCGCCATTAGCGTCGACTCGGACCAGAATGGCACCGCCGAAGAGCACCAGACCTATATCTACAACTCCTTTGACCCTCTGGGAAGGGTGGTGGAGGATGCGGCCGATTCAGCGTTGGATGAAGGGGGAATAGACGGCTCCCTCGACGACATTCACTACTATTTCCATGGTGCCTATATCCCAACTTCTGCAGACGGGCAGGTGCGCGTTGTGACGGCGGCTAACCCGCAGAGCGAGGGGGGGCTTCCCACGGGCATTGCGATCGACTTTAACGGCGACGGCACAGTGGATGCAGAGGGAGCGCCAGCTGTAAACGTTGAATCAGTTAGCGAGGACGTCAACGGAACCACTACGGATCTGCTCAATCAGCCGTCAATACAGACCGTGTTCTTCGAGCCGGACGACACGGTACGGGACCCGGAAAACCCGTACTGGGTTGAACACTTGGTACACGGCTATACCGGCAACCTCCTTCATGCAACGGTCATTGCGGGCGACTCCATCTATATGCATGGCAGTTTCGCCGCGATCAATATGGCGTACACGTATGGGACCATCGACAGCCAGCCGGACAGCGATCTGCACGTGTCCCGAATCCAGTACGACGTAACCCATGGTATAGGGGAGGACGCGACAGTGGACCGCGAGTGGGGCGAGGCGTACTCCTATACGCTGACGACAGGTCCCGATGAAGTCACCCAGATCATCGACACGATCAGGAAGGATGTCTTCTCAACGGACCATGACGGCACGGCGGATCCCGACCGGACCGAGCTGTATCATTACGACGAGAACGGCATGATCGAAAGCGTCGAGATTGACAGCGTCGGCACCGACGGAACCGGTACTGCCGACGGCACGTATGACAGCACCGAGACGTATTTCTACGGCCCCGGCGCTTTCTATGACAGCTATCGCGATACCGGAAAGATGTTCGTCTACAAGACCGTGGACGATGACCGCGACGGGACGGCGGACAGCCTGGATTTTGCCAACGGCGTCACCTACAGCTTTGCGCCTGGCGCGGATGAGTTGGACGCTCTGGTTGGCATTGCCAGTATCAACCTGTCCGGCACCGCTGACGACCCCGCCTATCCAGCCATTCTGATCGACGGCGTGACCACGTTGACCATAACCGACGAGGTGCTGTCAGCGCTTGCGGACCGCGATGGCGACGGCACCGCTGACACCGGCTACACCCTTACCATCGACAGCGACGGAACGAACGATGTCGTACGGATCGGAGCCGGCATTGAAATGGTGGCAGGTAGCGACGATGGCGAGGGCCGCGTTTACCATCAGGGAACCGACGGAGTCATCTACATCGACCCGGATATCACCGTGGAAGCGGTATAGCGGCAGGCCGATCCAGTCACCGCTTGGGTCACCGCCCCGTCCGGGGCCGTAGCTGTCCAAGGCCCGCCACGCGGAAACCGCCCGGCATTTGCGGCAAGGTTTCTCGCCAGCTATGGCGCACCTCGGGCAATATTCGGAAGCTTGCTGCAGGCGCGGGTTGGCATAGGTGAGGAAATCTGCCTCTCCCGAGTAGCTGCCTCGCGGCGGCCAGACCGTCGTTCAAGTGGGGGAGCGCGGCGTACGCCGTTTCTGCCGGAACCAGCAACGCCGCCTGCCGCAGGCGGTGACAGAAAGGATGCTGGCCACTGTGCCTGCAGGCCGCGAAACGGGAGCGGGCGAGCGGCGCAGGTCGGCATAGGTACCGCAGCCTGATCGTCTCCCGGATGCCCAACGCATGGGCAAGAACACCCTATAGCCACCGCGGGAAGTTCAGCGTCTCCATCGACAGATGAAGTGGAGCGAAAGCCGGGATGCCTGGCTTCGCTGCTGCGCAGAGTGCGCTCTCTGCACCCTGCGCATCGAGGGAAACGCGCGCCTTGTTCTGGTCGGGGAAGATGTCGGCTGGAGCAAGCGCAGGGATGGCCTGTCTCGGATGTTCCCATATCTCACCGCGGGCCGTGGCCGAGAGTCGCTGGCGCACTGTCGGGGACAGCGGAAGGCAGAGGAGGGGTTCCCTTCCATACGCGCCCCGCACGCCTTCGGGCGCGGCGGGTACTCGCCGGACGGCATTGCGGACCGACGCCCGCATCGCGACTTCCTTCTTTACCAGCTACCTGAGTCTGGCATCTGGCGCATCGAGTGTCGATTCAAAGTCAGCGCAGGGGACACAGTACAACCCACACGGCCCTTACGAATCGGTGCCTGATCGTACTGCACCGCTCAGCTGGCATCTGTCCGTACACCACGCCGTTCAGGCATGAGGCGGATGCGAAGTCCTTGTGCGGGGCGATGCTGTTGCCGCAGGCTTACGCTCCGGTCAGTGGGCCCCTTGAGGCATCGGCCCTGCGGCGCGGTGGCGTCTTGGCCCGGTCTAGTTGCTTGTGGAATATGGCATTATTGAGAAAGCCGTCGGAGTCAGTTGGTGCCAGATAGCATCGAGTCGATCGGCAGGGCCAGCTGGACAGACGAGGAAGCGAACGCTATGGTATCTCGTCAGATGGGCTTGACACGCCCATGTGCGTTACTATGATGCGCACACTCACAAGCGAATCGCCGACGCGGCCCTAGCGTCGGTGGCAGCAAGACAACCCGCAGGGGCCCGTTCGCGGGTCCATACATCTGGCCCCTCCAGTGCCAGAATAAGGAGAACACTATGTCCTTGTCACAACTCGACTCCCAGCTCGACATGAGAGTGCCCACCGCCCTTCCCGACGGCTTGGATGCCGTGCTTCTGCCAGTGCATCTCGACCAGGTCGGGCGAACCTACAGGGACGGCAACCACTTGGTGGTAGTGCTGGCCGATGGTAGGGAACTGCTTCTAGAAGGGTGGTTTGTCAGGCTGGAAGAAGGGAACGGGGTCGCGCTGCTGGTACGGGACGGAAATACCGGCGAAATCGTTGCGCTCACCATCTCCGAGACCGGCAAGTATGCGGGCGCGCAGCCCGTCGCGCTGGGTCGCCTGGAGGAGATGTTTGGCGCCGACGCTGACGCCATCGAGGAGGCCGTGCAGAAGGCCGGGGTCCATGCGCTTGTGGCAACCACCCCTGAACTCACCCAGGCGATAATAGTCGGAGGCGTAGTCTTGACCGCGTCCGTGGCCTTTATCACACAGTCCGAGCGTGAGACCGGTACGGGAGTGACTGTCACTACCGTTGACGATGACGAAGATGGCACCTTCGAGCAAATCATGTATGACAACGACAGCGACGGCACCATAGACCGTACCGAGTACGACGACAACGATGACGGCTCCATCGACCGCACCGAGCACGACTCAGACGACAACGGTACGGCCGATCGCACAGAGTACGATGCCAACAACAACGGCAATCCAGAAAGAATCGTGTACAACGCAGACGGGGCTGGCGTCAACGTACGAAGAGCGTTTGACACCGACGACAACGGCTCCGTCGATCGCACTGAACACGACGCCGACGGCGATGGCACACCGGATCGAATTGTGCACAACGCAGACGCGGCGGGCATCAACGTACGCACTGAGCATGACGCCGATGAAGACGGCACCTTCGAACGCACCGAGTACGACGCCGATGGCGACGGTGCGCCGGAGCGGATCGCGCATGACGCCGACGAGGACGGTACTGCCGAACGCACCGAGTATGATACGAACGACAACGGTTCCATCGACCGTACCGAGCATGACGACAACGGCGACGGCACGCCGGAGCGGACTGTGCACAACGCAGACGCGGCTGGAGTCAACGTGCGAACTGAGCACGACACCAACAGCGACGGGACGCCAAACCGCACCGAGTACGACGCCGATGGCGACGGCACCCCAGAGCGCACCGTTTACGACGACGATGACGATGGCATAGCCAACAGCACCGAGTACGACGACAATGACGACGGCACCGTCGAGCGCACCGAATACGACGACGACGCAGACGGCACCCCAGACCGCACCGAGGATGGTCCCAGAAGTGTCGTTCTCAGAGGCCCGGAGCTCAGCACTGAGCAGGCCGAGGCGGCGCTGCTGGAAGCCGCCGGCACAAGCGTTGACGGGACGCAGGAGGCAGCGATTCGGGCGCTGGCTCGGGCGATAACGCCCCGCGGTCTCGACAGCGTGCATGCCGCCGAAATTGGCACCACGGGCGGATATGTGGAGTTCGACATCGACGGCGACGGTACCGCCGACCAGCGCTCCGAACTCGAGTGGGCGCAGGATTCGTACGTTCTGCGCACGGAGAGAGTGGACCTCGACTACGACGGAACGTTCGAAGCGGACCTCGTCAGGGAATGGTCGTCTTTCGACAGCGAGGGACGCCCAGCGGTGGAGACAGTCGACGAAAACGCCGACGGCAGCGCGAACCGCCATATGCAGCATGTCTATGACGATCAGGGACGCGTGGTAGAGACGAGGATATCGACCTATCAGGCTGCAGGCTTCGACGGAGCGGCGGTGGACCCCGAGTCCTTTGTCAGCGCAATGTTTCAGGTCGAGATTGACACCAACGGCGACGGTACGGCCGAGACCTTCCAGGTGACGAATCCCAGAGGGAGCATCGCCGTGGCAGATGGCGTAATTGTGGTCAACCTGCAGGCGCGCGTTCCCAAATCAGATCCCCAAGGCAGCGCGTTCACGGAAAACCGGGGGCCGGACTATTCAGCCGTTGACACGGACGATCTGGAAAGCGTCGTGCTGGTGGACACCAACGACGATAGTACGCCGGACAGGGTCTATCCAGTCATACAGGCCATAGAGATCGATGGCACCAGCCACGCCCTGTATTATGACTTTAGGCGTGACAACGGGCTGGTCGGCGTACACAGGCATCAGGAGCAAACCCTGCACATTGACACTGACGGAGATGACACTCCGGACAAAGTCTACACTGCCAGGAATGGCAGGATCGTGGTTGAAAATGTCTACACGGACAATGACGGTACGATTGTAACGGAAGAAGTGGAGTACACGCCGTTTAACGCCATAGACTATGACGGCACCGTGGTCAGGGTTTCCGAGTATTCCGGCGACCTCGCCGTGGAGGGTGCGGTACTGACCTTTGTTGACGGAACCATGACCGCTGCGGCCATTGACGGCGCGGCAACGCAGGTTGCCAGCGGCACCATTGAAAGCATAGCCGTTGACGCCACTGCCGAGGAAATCGTGAAGTATGCATACGGGACCGCGGGCGGAAGCCAGGAAGCGGCCGACAGCGAGGACATGGCGGAGCATCTCATATCGACCAGCTACGACTACGACGCGGACGGTACCGCCGAGCGGGTCGACAGGTACGAGCGCAACGACCGGGGCCACATCATCAAGGTCGGGTACGACTTAAACGGCGACGGCACGGCCGAGCGCAGCGAATCCTATCTCCTGCGGGATGACTGGATGCGGGGTACGGAAAACAATGTCGCCCGGGAATTCGTGAGCGCGCGGCGGGGCGATATCGACGCCCTGGACATTATTGATCAGTCCGAGCACCGGGAAGTTGCCGCGGCGCTGCAGCGCAACCTATTTTCGGGTGCGCAGATCGCCGCCATACAGTACGACGACAACGATGACGGGACAACGGATCGAGTCGAGCGCGTAAGCTATGACGACGCCGGCCGTCCAGCTGCAGTCCAGGTGGATCTCGGCTTTAACGGCACCGTGGACCGCACCGAAGCCTACGGCTACAACGACAAGAATCAGATTGTCAGCGCCCGGTTTCACGAGGGCGACAATACGGACGATGCGCATTATCTCGAGCAGATCTACGCATATGACGAATATGGCCGCATGTACCGGATCGAGAGCCATACCAATGGCGACGGCACGGCGGAGGAAGTCCGCAGTTTCGAATTTGACGACCAGGGCCGTATCAGCGCGTACAGGCTGCAGTCCGGCCTTGAGATTCAGTCAGAGACTGACGGAGCTGGATTCACGCGGGTTGCCGTTTATGGCGTAGACCACACGGAGGAGTTCGAGCGCAACGAGCTTGGCCAGATCGTCAGATCCCAGACCCGCGTGGAGGACGCGGACCCCGATGGATACAGGCCGTTCATCGAGTATGAGTGGGACGGTCAGGGACGGTTGGTAACGGAGCGCCACGACATATTTGATCTGTCACAGCTTGATATCCCGCTCCTCCCAGGCCTTCCTCCCCCACCGCCATCGCCGCAGGCTTTCGAGCTGGGTTTTGAATACGAATACAACGCCGCAGGGCAGGTCGCCAGACGCGTCGAACTTGTGAGCGTGGACGGCACGCTTGAAGAAAAGGCGGCGACCAGATTCGAGTATGACGATCTTGGCAGGCTTTACCTGAAGACTGTCGAGGGGGAAGCCGAATTCGGCAACGGCAGGCCGACCACCACCAGCTTCTATGCCAGCGGGAGCTACTTTGCCTTTCGGAAGTCGCTGGCCAGCGAAGTCGCGTACCTTGAGGACTATCTGGGAGCCGACGTTGGAGGCGACCGTCTGTCGGACACCGCGGGAACCGACGGCAGCGCGGGCGCCGACGGTACGGCGGACGACTTGTGGGGAGTTGGCGACCGGTTCGCCGACGCGAACAGCGACGGGAGGCCAGACGACGTCTGGCACGACCGCGACGGCGACGGAACGGCAGACGATTTCTGGAGAGACAACGGCTACCTGCATAGTGATGGCTGGGTGGAATTCAGCGACAGATTCGCGGACGGCACGCCGGACGATTTCTGGTCCGATGTCAACGGCGACGGCAATTATGACGATTTCCTGCCAAATCTTGTAACGTTCAATCCTGGCGACAGAATTGCGTACAACCACCGCGGGGTAACCATCATTCATCCCGGTGACGCGATTGTTGATATTGGAGGTACCACTGATACGGGCATGATTGGATCTGACGACAGGCACGTCATCGACGAAAGCAATGTGATTGCGGTTGCCTCCGGCTTCGTGAGGGTCACCGATTCCGATGGCATCCGTACGATTTACGGCGGCGGCACATCGTTTACCGTCGGCGAGGGCGACTGGCTCGCCATATCCAATGGCGCCAGATTTACCGTCGACGGCGGCAGCGACATAACCGTTTGGCAGGCGAGCTCGATGGTCATCAGGGCCGATGGCACAATTTCCGTCAATCCCGACGGAACCAATGACATCAGGCCAGACGGCGTTCCAGATGAAAATCCGGACGGCACTCCCGACATGTTCCCTGACGGCACGCCGGACATCAACCCCGACGGCACGCCGGATGACTTTCTTGGAGCATATGACCTGGACGGCAACGCGATCGGCGACGGCATTCCGGACCTGGTCCCCGGCGTATCCGATGGTACGGCAGATCCGGTTTCCGACGGAACGGTGGACGATTTCTTTGACGCTGACGGCACTCCGGGAGCGGACGGCACTCCCGATGACGCGGCTCCCGACGGAACCCCCGACCGCGGCTCCGACGGAACGCCAGAGAGGCTGGTGTTCAGCCATGCTGGGGACCTCACGGTCGACTCGGATTTTTTCGATCCGGCGCGGATCGCCGGCATCAGGGAGATCCATCTGGCGGGAGAACGCCTGACGCACTCCATAGGCACAAGATTCGAGATCGCCGACGGGTTTCTGATCGACCTTGCGGAAGCCGGCTCCGCCGACGGTCCGGTGGAAATCGCCATCCATGGCCACCGCGCATACTTTGACGCGGACGACGCCATCGCGTTCGAGGGAGATGGATTCCGGCGGGTCCGCTACGACCATGGCGGAAACAGCCTCTATGTCGATTCGGACGGCAACAGGCTTCTCGTTGAGCGGGAAGACGTCGCAGTTTCGACGACGTTCACCAGAATGGTTCCGGAGCTTGTCGCGGCGGCCACCAGCGGCGCGCTTACGGCGGCGCTTCTCAGAAGCGCAGGGATTGACGTCGCTGCCGAAACGGCCGTCAACAACGCCGAAAAGGTCATTGCCGCTTACGGCACGGCCGTGGCAGACATCGATGACCCGGATGCGCGGAGCCTGCTTGAGCTCATCATGACGGACTCGCTGCCCGAGTATGTGAGGCCGTACGCCGCCCTTACCGGCGCAAGATACGACGCTTCAGGAGAATTTCTGACGCTGTACATCAACGACGGCGGAGACGCCTCGGGGACGGCTGACCGGACCGCCAGGATCACCTACGATGCCGACAGGGGCGGTCTTGCGGTATCGGCTGGATTCTTCCTTGGCGACGACGAGGATGGCGTTCAGCTCTATGGGGACTGGGTGGAAACCTATGCCTACAACCCCGACAGGAGCATGGTTACTACGATAGAGGCAGGCGGCGAGACTATTGGCCATCTGACATACAGCCTAGACGCTTTCGGCAACACCCTTAGCGACGGCACTCCGGACGGTCTGGCGTTGCATGGCGACCTTGTGCTGGACGCGCACTTCGCGCAGATTCTCTCCGGCAACGGCATCAGCGTTATCGATATGGACCGGCATATCCCCGAGCGCCCGTTCCAGGCTGCGGAAACTGGGGGGGTCTACACGGACGACGAGGGGACGGAGCAAACCTACGAGGGGCGCCCCGAGGTTTCCGCCCGGGACGAAGTTGAAGGAACCGCCGCGCATCTTCATCTCTCCGTCGAGTCGCTGGCCGTGCTGGCGGACGAAGACGGTGACGGTACGCCCGACCCCGACTACACGCTCGCCATTCATGGCGACCAGTCCGACACGCTGACTCTTTCGGGAGACTTTGTCAGGGCATGGGAGCTTGACAGCCTTCTGCCGTCGTTTGACGGCTTGAACGAGCGTTTCCACGCCTATCGAAGCGCGTCCGGCGTTGTTCTGGTGGATCCCAGCGTGTCAACCCGGATGGAAAGCCTTCTGGCCACCATTTTTTCAAATGAGATAACGCTTCCTCCAGTCGGAGGGGGCGACGCCGTAACCCGCATTGACACCCCCGTTACCGACACCAATGGCGACGGTACGCCCGACGCAGGAGACGGCACGGTCGACCGCTTCGAGTATGGCAGCGTAGCAGTGCAGATTGATGACGTAGTTGGCAGCAATCCGGTTCAGTTCAGAGCATACACGGACGCCAACAATGATGGCGTATACGATATCTTTGGCCTCGACGGCACGCTCGATACGGACACCAACGGCGACGGCACGCTCAACGCCGATGTCTTTGGCTCCCGCGACGGCACGCTCGATACGGATACCAACGCCGACGGCACGCTCAACGGCGATCTCTTTTTCGGCGGCGACGGCACGCTTGATTCCGACACCAACGGCGACGGTACAAACAACGCCGATATCTTTGACCATCGCCCAGACGGTACGCTTGATACGGATACCAATGGCGACGGTGCGCTTGACGCCGACGTCTATGGCGGCGAAAGCGACGGCACGCTCGATACGGACACCAACGGCGACGGCACGCTCAACGCCGATGTCTTTGGCAGTGCCGATGTCTTTGGCAGTAGCGACGGCACTTCGCGCGATGGCAACGATGGCATGCGGGACATAGATACCAACGGTGACGGCAGGCGCGACGTCGATCTCTTCATCGGCAAAATCGGCGACGGTACGCTCGATACGGATCTCAACCACGACGGTACGCTCGACTTCGACAATCAGGGTATCCCGGTACTCACGGATTGGATGTCTTCCAGATATCACTTTCAAGATGAGACGCCTGGTTCCGACGGCATAATTGACCGCGTGGAGCTGCGGCCTGCCCGCGTGGTACAACTGACCGACACCGACGGCGACGGCACCTTCGACCGCGTGACCGAGGAAAGGGACACTGACCGGGACGGTACCTTCGACCGCATCGAGCACGCCGTTTACGACCAGGCGACGTTTGACGGCAACCTTGACGGTACGCTTGAAAGCGAATTCAGGGTCGTTTACCGGGAATACGACGACGACGCCAATGACGACCTTGACCGGGTGGTGTTCGAAAGCGGCCTTACCTATTCCCTGGACCTGACAGTGGCCAAGGCCGCTGACTGGGCGGGAGTCAATCGCATCACGCTGTCCCGCGGAGACACGGGCGAGACAACCCTCACGCTACCGCCGGACGCGTATGTCGCAACCAGAGGGGATGTCCTCTCCGCTACCAGCGCTATGGCCTCAGAAAGGCGGCTGTGGATTGACGGCGATGAAAACGACACTGTCCAGATAGAGTTGGGGAGCGGCACGAACGAGTTCACGGCCGTAGACAACGACAATGACGGCACAGTGGATAACGTCAACGGCTATCACCGTTACTCCGCCACAATTGCCAACAGCGGCGGAATGCAAATAGCCTATGACCTCAGGATTGACGCGGACATCACCGTCGTGGACATAACGCCCTAGCTGGTGTGAGCAATGCATAGGGGCATGCCGCCATATTGCCGAAATTGGCTCACTGGCGGTGTGCCTCTATATCATTCAGCTGCATGGCGGCTGGAGGCAGAAAGTTCAGACCGGTCGTTTTCGCTGCATGCCCCTAAACGGAGTGAGGCATCGTCAGGCACGCTGTCGCACACAGGTCCACGGGCAGCCGCGCAAAAGCTGAAAGCGCATTTCAGATGCCGTAGCTATCCGTCCTGAAGCGAACGTCTTCTTGTACCCGCCATACTGCCGCTTGCCATCCCCCAAGCATCGTTCCTGATTCAGTCGCGGACACGGAAACGTCGCGTTCTGCAGCCTGTGGCCACAGACGCCGAAAGTACAAGTCCCCACGCCAAGTACCCCCGCTTCCTGCTGCTAGCAATTTGCGAGAATACCGTGCTCTTGCATTAGGCAGCAGTTTAGGGCTTCGACAGCAGCCCTTGGCCATCTTCCCGGCTACCTGCGGAGCATTCCAGAGCTGATACCCGCCACTCGGCGTCCGCTCGACTGGGCTGCCCTCCAGCCCTGGCTCCTTTCCCCAGTCTCCCATGGCCGCTGCCGAGTTGTTTCGCCATGATCGCCTGACAAGCTATCTTCCTCGTAGACGCAGTGTCCGCTGCTTTTCGCTGCAGGACCGGTTCTGGTAGCCGCGAGACCGCCCAGCCGTACTTTGCTTGCGCAATTCGCGCAATAATCGCCCGACTGGCCCGTCAGATGCCCCTGCGTCATGGCGTCTCCGCTGACTAGCGCCACTGCGCACTTCCCGTTCGCTAGCCCTCAGGCTCGTGCCTGGCGATGCGCGACCAGTGCCGTCCAGAGGCACTTCACCACCTCAGGCCCGCGGCAGCCATGGCCATCGCGACCGAACCGCACTCGGATGCAGGAGGCCCCATCGCCGCTCACCGCTCCTTTGACCTTGACCCGCGCCCGCCCTACCTGTTGAATCAGGCATCGGCATCGCAGCCGCAGGCGGACCGCAGTACCGGCATGGTCAACTACACCCTCCTCTGCGCCAAGCAGCACAGCTTCGCGTCCAGCTTTCGCGACTCGGACACCTACGCCGACCTGCGCCGCCGCCGCAGGATCGCCTGCCCCGTCTGCGGCAGCTCCTCCATCACCAAGGCGCCCATGGCTCCGGCGGTCTCCACCAGCCGCGGGCGCGGCAAGTCTCCTGCCCAGGTCAGCGGCGGCAAAACGACCGACGCCGACCGCGCCAGAAAGGCCCTTTCGGCGCTGCGAAAGCATGTCGAATCCACCGCCACCGACGTTGGCCAGACGTTCCCCGAGGAGGCCCGCAAGATGCACAGCGGCGAGACCGAGAAGCGCTCGATCTACGGCGAGGCCAGCATCGCGGAGGCCCGCGAGCTTCGCGAGGAAGGCGTACCCTGCCTTCCCCTGCCCTGGTCCTCCCGCGACGCGAACTGACCCCCCGACACCTCCAGCACAGCCTCGAAGCCCCCGCCATGACCCGACTCGTGATGAAGTTCGGCGGCACCTCGGTCGCCGACATCGACCGCGTTCGCCGCGCCGCCGACCGCGTGCGCGCCGAAGTTGACCGCGGCTACCAGGTCGCGGTGGTGGTGTCGGCCATGGGCGACGAGACCGACCGCCTCGCCGCCGCCGTGCGCGCCGAGGGCATTCTCCACGACACCCGCGAGTACGACTCCATCGTCTCCACCGGCGAGCAGGTCTCCGCCGGCCTCATGGCCCTGGCCCTGCAGGACCGCGGCGTGGCGGCCCGCTCCTGGCTGGGCTGGCAGATTCCCCTGCGCACCGACGACTCCCACGGCACCGCCCGCATCCTCGACATCGAGACCGCCGCGCTGGAGGAGAAGTTCGCCGAGGGTCTGCACGCGGTGGTGGCGGGCTTCCAGGGCCTCGGTCCCAACAACCGCATCACCACCCTCGGCCGCGGCGGCTCCGACGCCACCGCCGTCGCGCTGGCGGCCGCGCTCAAGGCCGCGCGCTGCGACATCTACACCGACGTCCCGGGCATCTACACTGCAGACCCGCGCATCGTCTCCGAGGCGCGCATGCGCGACCGGGTCGCCTTCGAGGAGATGCTCGAGCTCGCCTCGCTGGGGGCAAAGGTGATGATGCCGCGGGCGGTCGTGCTGGCGGCCCGCCATCGGGTGCGGGTGCGGGTACGCTCCAGTTTCGAAGACCTTGAAGGCACGCTTCTGTGCGACGGGGAGGACATCATGGAACAAAGCATCGTCAGCGGCATCGCCGCCCTTGGCAGCGAGGCCAAGATCACCCTGCGGGGAGTCGCCGACCAGCCCGGCATCGCCGCCGCCATCTTCGGCCCCCTCGCCCAGGCGGGCGTCAACGTCGACATGATCGTCCAGAACGTGGGCGCGGACGGACGCACCGACGTCACCTTCACCCTGTCGGAGACGGACGTAGAGGCGGCCAAGGCCGCCCTCGCCGAGGCCAGCGGAGACTTCGGCGACCTCCTGGTCGACGACGACGTGGCCAAGGTCTCGGTGGTCGGTCTCGGCATGCAGAGCCACGCCGGCGTGGCCAGCGCCATGTTCAAGTCCCTCGCCGCCGAGGGGGTCAACATCGAGGTCATCTCCACGTCCGAAATCAAGATCAGCGTGCTCATCCGCCGCCGCTATCTGGAGCTCGCCGTGCGCGCCCTCCACAGCGCCTTCGGCCTCGAAAGGCCCTGACGGCGGCGGGAGTGGCCGCGAAGCCCACAGCCATCGGCGCGCGGGCGCTGCTGCGGCAGTTCGCCCGCCGCATCCCCGCCATCGACACGCCGGGCGAGCGTCTGGCGACCATCCCAAGGATGGTCGCCGAGCATATGGTCGCCGAAGTCTGCTCCATCTACCTGCTGCAGGACCGCGACACGCTGCTGCTGTGCGCCAACCACGGCCTCAATCCCGAGGCGGTCAACCGCATCCGCATGCAGATCACCGAGGGCCTTGTCGGCCGAGTGGCCCGCGAGGGCGCGCCGGTCGCCACCGCCAACGCCCCCGGCGAACCCGAGTTCCGCTACATCCCCGAGATCGGCGAGGAGCCCTTCCTCTCCTTTCTCGGCGTTCCCATACGCCGCCAGGACCGCACCCTCGGCGTACTCGTGGTGCAGAACCGGGCTGCCCGCAGCTACGAGGAGGAGGACCTCGACGCACTCGCCCTCGTCGCGCTGGTCCTGGCGGAGATGGCCGAGGCCGGGCAGATACTCCGCCCGCGCCCGCCGCCCCGCTCTCTCGCCGCCATCGGCGTGCCCGTCAATCCCGGCTTCGCCATCGGCCCGCTGATACGCCACGAGCCAACCCTGGTCGTCACCCGCCCCATCGCCGAGGACCCGGAAACCGAGCTGCGCCGCCTGCGCCAGGCCATCGAACGGCTGCGCGGCGACGTCGACCGTGACGCTGGCGGCGCCGACCCCACCGGCGTGCTGGACGCCTACCGCCGAATCGTCCACGACCGCCGCTGGCTGGACCGCATGGAGGAGCGCATCCGCGCGGGCCTTTCGGCCGAAGCCGCCGTCGACGACATCCATGCCAAGACTCGCGACCGTATCGAGAGCCGCGGCGACGCCTACCTCAAGGAGCGGCTGCAGGAAATCGACGAGATTGCCGCGCGGCTTCTGCACGAGCTGCTGGGAACGCAGCGCGGCGAGTCCCGCTCTTTCCCGCCCAACGGCGGCATCCTCGTGGCCCGCGACATCAGCGCCGGCGAGTTTCTCAAATACCCAGCCGACAAGATCCGGGCCCTTGCCCTTGAGGCGGGATCGACCAGTTCCCATGCCTCCATCGTCGCCCGCAGCTCCGACATCCCGGTGGTGGTGCAGGCAGGCGAGGACCTTCGCGAGGGAGAGGAAGGCGACACCGTGGTGGTCGACGGCGGACTGGGGCGGGTGTTCATCCGCCCTACCCACGATGTTGAGCGCAGCTACCGGGACCGCATTGTCATGCGCCGCGAGCAGCTCGCCGAGCTTCGCTCCCTGCAGAATCTGCCAGCCGTCACGTCCGACGGAGTCGCCATAGAGCTGTTTGTCAACGCCGGCCTGCTTTCCGACTTCGAGGCATTGGAGGAAGCGGGCGCGGGGGGAGTCGGGCTGTTTCGCACCGAGCTGCCGTTCCTTACGAGCCGCCGCTTTCCCCGCCGCGAAACCCTGACGAGCCTCTACCGGCGGGCCCTTGATCTTGCTGGCGACCGGCCCGTGGTGTTCCGCACCGTCGATTTGGGCAGCGACAAGCCGCTTCCTAGCATCGCGGCCGGCGACGAGGCCAACCCGGCTCTGGGAATGCGGGGAATCCGCTTCACCCTCGACCGCCCCCTCATCCTGCGCATGCAGGTGCAGGCGATGCTGCGAGCCGCCGCCGGGCAGAACCTGCAGCTGATGTTTCCGATGGTCGCCTCGGCAGACGAATTCCTCCAGGCCCGGGCGGTGGCCGAGCGCGCCCGTGAACTCGACCTGACTCTTCCGGCAGACGGCGACATGGTGATGGGAGCCATGCTTGAGACTCCGTCGCTGGCGGAGGCGCCGGACTCGTTTTTCCGCGAGACGAAGTTTCTATCGGTGGGCGGCAACGACCTGCATCAGTTCTTCTTCGCCGCCGACCGCACCAATGAACGCGTGCGCACCCGCTTCGACCCTATGCACGGCGCGTTCCTGCGGCTGCTGCGCCGAATCGCCCAGCGGTGCGAAGAGCACAGCCTGCCGGTCTCCTTCTGCGGAGAAATCGCGGGAGACCCCCTCATGGCCCTGGCGCTTGTCAGCTTGGGCTACTGGCGGCTGTCGGTACGGCCAGCCGCCGTGGGCCTGATCAAGCGTACGCTGCGCGAAGCCTGCTTCGAAGCGGCGAGGGAGGAAGTCCAGAGCCTGCTGGAGAAAGGAAACGACGAATCAGTACGAGACCGATTCGCCGCCTTCGCAGCGGACGCCGGATGGCCTGTCTCGTAACTCCCGGGCAGGTGGCCAAGGAGCAGTGGACTGCTGCCCCATGCGTTGCCGCGTCGCCGCCTTCGCCTCGATGCGTAACGCTGGCAGCAGGAGCCGTGCCACCAGAACACAGCGGGGTATTCTGCTCCTTGTGCCAGCGGGAATCCGTGTGCGGTCTTGCGAAGGTGCCCCATCGCAGCACAGCAGCGAGTAGCGGCTGCCTTTGACCGCTGGCCCACGTAGCCAGCCGCGTGTCCTGTACGGGATGGTCAGGTTGCCTGCAACAGGCAGCGTCGCTATAGTTGCTGGAAGCAGCATTCACCCTGTAGACCGCTTGGAGGAGCTGGGAGCAGTGCTGCGACGCTTGGCAGCTGGCTAGGATTTGGCACCATGGTAGAGAGCTTGCGTACCGTGTCCGGCGCTGCAGGGCAGCTAGCGGCTGCCCACTATGATGCCCGGACAAGCTCGCCGTCTCAGCGTCTTGCTTGCAGCATCTTGGGATGCGTCCTGCCAGCACGCATGAAGCGGTGCGCTTCCTGCGGGCACCAGCTCTTTGATTCGAGGTAAGACAATGACCGACGTAGCTACGCACCAGAAGGTGCGCCGCCGGTATAGGCAGGTGCCTGATCAGGTACCTGCTTCGAAGGATACTCG
>CAZPIN010000090.1:0-21667 GCA_964586735.1 uncultured Rhodobacterales bacterium
ACTCCGGCGCGCTACGGCGTGCGGGGCATACCGACCCTGCTGCTGTTCAGCGGCGGCGAGATCGCCGGCACCAAGGTGGGCGGCGCCACCAAGTCGCAGCTGGTCAGCTGGATCGACGAGTCGCTCGCCTGATTCGGCGGCCCCGCCGCCGCACGCGTACTGCGCCGGTCAGCCCAGCCCCAACCCGTCGTCGCCTCGCTCGCGCTCGCGGACCCGCTGCCCGCGCTGCTGTTCGCGCGACGGTTTCCATGTGCCGTCGATGATGGCCTGAATCTCCTCGGCGGAACTCCGGTACTTCTGCCCCCGGGCGCCATCCTCCCCTGCGCCGCGCTCCGCGCCGGACCGCTCACGTCCTTGGCTGCGGGCCTCTCGCCCTTCCCGCTGCGCTTCGCCGCGGTCATCCTCCCGCTCACCGCGCTCGGGACCGGAGCCGTCGAAGTACAGGCTCAGCCTTGAACGCCTCTTTGCGCTGGCGCCCGGCAGAACGCGCCACGGCTCCGGCTGCTGCAGAGAAGGGTTCTGCTCCACCTCCCGCTCGCGGCGATTCTCGCGTGCCACTTCGGCGGGGCTCCATCTGGCCGCGCCAGGCGCCTCCCGCTGCAGGTGCGACGGCTCCAGAAAGCGCTCCCTCTCCCGCGCGGTCTGGCGCGACCGTCCCAGCACGCGGCTCTTGATGCGCTCGATTCGCTGCCTGCGGAAGGCGCGCTCGACCTCGAGGCGGCGCTGGCGGCGGCGCTCGTCGAGCGAAAGGCGGTTGCGGCGGCGCACCTCGCGGATCTGGTCGCCGCGGCGCGTGCGGATGCCCTTCTTTTCCATGTGGCTGGTGGCGCGGCTGTGCGAAGGCTCGGGCACCCGATCCAGCGACGCCGCCCGGTCGGCAAGACGCAGGGCAACGCTGCGCAATCCGCGCTCGACCGCATGGTCCAGTTTCCGCTCCACTTCGCGCCGCTGCTCGACGAGCGAACGGCGGTCGATTCGCATCAGCATCCCGGCATTGGCGAAAGCGGTGTTGGCATGCAGCTCCCAGGCGGCGCGAAACTCCCGGCAGCGCATCGGGTGGCTCCACAGGGCCTGCTTGCGGCCAAATCCGTCCCCCTCGATTCCCCGCGTGGTCAGCAGGATGTGGGCATGGGGAATCTCCTTGCCGTCGGTGCCAAGCGGGGAGTGGATGGCAATGTCGGCGACCATGCCGCGGGCGACGAAGGTTTCCTTGGCGAACTCCCGCACCGCCCGCAGCCGGCGGTCAGGCGGAATCTCCCGGGGAATGGCAACGTACACCTCCTGCGCCAGCCGGGAGTCGCGCCGCCGCTCGGCGCGCTCGGCGGTGTTCCACAGCCGCTCCCGGTCCCGCGCCCAGTCGGGCGCTCCCTCGGGAGCGAGAATTTCCTTGTGCAGCACGTCGCTCTTGGACGTGTAGTCGTGGGTGCGGCCGGTCTCGTGGTCCTTGAGCCGCTCGCCGGCACGGTAGGCCGCGTAGCGAACGATGTGGGCGCCGGTGCGGCGCGAGACGTGGCTGACGTTCATGGAGAATAGGGCCATGGCCCCACCCTACAGCCGATGGATGTTTTTGCAAATTTAGCGGCTTTGGGGTTCCGTTTTAGCGAAATTCGCTGTTTGTTCGCCTAATATTGCCGATTCGTTTGTGATTCGTTGCCGATTCGTTGCCTTCTCGCCTTTGTTCCAGTGGAAGTCCCTCGACCGCGTCTGAGGCCGCCAGTCCGCCAGGCGGTCCAGCGTTGGCGTGAAGGTCCTCGACCCAGCCGGCGGGCAATCTGGCATTTGTACCCTGACGAAGAATCGACAGGGGATGCGCCACTTGCGGAATGCCGCTGAATCCCCTATAGATTGGCGCAGTCAAGATGGGCTGAACTGCGGGGCTACGGCAGGCCGCTGGTAGTCTTGATGAACATGCATGCGACGCAGCGCAGGAAACGGCAACCCGAAGGATGAGCCGCCATGGAAAACCGCAACCTGCCCCTCGGTGTCCAGGGGTTTCCCAGAATGCGCAGAGGGGGCTTTCTGTATGTAGACAAGACTGACTTCGCCGAGCGCCTGGCAAAAACCGAGCTCTGCTACTTCCTGTCCCGCCCGCGCCGCTTCGGAAAAAGTCTGCTCGTAAGTACCCTCAAGGAACTGTTTGAGGGAAACGAGAAGCTGTTCAAAGGACTCGCCATTCATGGAAACTGGGACTGGTCGGTGCGCTATCCGGTGATCAGACTGGACTTCAGCGCCGGTGTATTCAATGTGCCCGGGCTTCTGGAGGCTGCCGTGGACAAGCAGCTGTCAGCGATCGAGGAGCGCGAAGGCATTGGGTCCAGCATTCCCTTTGCGCCAGTGTGGCTCAGGCGCCTGATTAGCGCCTTTACGAGTGCCCGGAAACGGGAGACTCCCTTTGCGTCGGTGCGGTTCGGGGACCTGATTAGCGCACTGGCTCAGAAGTACGGCCAGCGGGTCGTGCTACTCGTAGACGAGTATGACAAGCCAATACTTGACGCCTTGTCCAAACCAGAGATCGCTCGCGCGAACCGCGACTTCCTGTATGGCATCTACTCGAATGTGAAGCAAATGGAGGACGATCTCCGATTCTGCCTTATCACTGGCATAAGCCGTTTTGCGAAAGTTGGACTGTTTTCCAGTATCAACAACCTGATTGACATTTCTCTTGATCCTGAATACTCTTCTATCTGCGGATATACCGAATCAGACATTGACCGTACATTCGAGCCGGAGCTGTCGGGGCTGGACCGCGCTGAAATACGCAGATGGTACAACGGATACTGCTGGACTGGAAAGGAGCGCGTTTACAATCCCTATAGCATCCTGTACTTGCTGGGCAGGCGAAAATTTGACAATTGGTGGTACCAGACGGGAATGCCGACGTTCCTTGCTGACGCCCTGGTGCGGGACGAGGTGTATTCCATCAATATGGAAAACATGCATGGAAGCACCGAAACCCTTTCCGCTTTCGACATTGACAAGGCCAACACGGCAGCGCTGCTGTTTCAGACAGGGTATCTTACGATCGTCGAAGAGGAGCGCATTGACAATGATTACTGGTATCATCTGGACTATCCCAATCTTGAGGTGCGCCGGAGTCTAAACAAAGACCTTCTGCAGCTCCTGATTCCTGACATGAAACCAGATCAGCTGAAAGAGAGAAGTCGGCTTGGAAGCATGCTGGAGGCGGAGGATTTCAGCGGCCTCCAGACGGTGCTTAAGTCCATCTTTGCCAACGTCCCGCATCAATGGCATGCCAAAGGCGAACTGTCAAAGTACGAAGCCTATTTCGCCACTGCCATTCTCGTGTACTTTCTCGGCGCGGGCGTGGACGCGCGCACCGAGGAGTCTACTAGCGAAGGGCGCATCGATCTTGCCGTTGTCGGCAAAGAGAGAGTGTATCTGTTCGAGTTCAAAGTCGTGGAAGACGACGCAAAAGGGACGGCTCTTGCCCAGATCAAGGAAAAAAATTACGCCGACAAGTACCGGGGCAGCGGAGTCCCCATACACCTTGTGGGAGTGGAGTTCAGCCGCGAAACCCGCAACCTGATTAATTTCGAGTACGAGCGAGCATAAGACTCCAGCCCGGCAGCCTCTTGGCTGTCTGCATTCATGGGCTGCCCGTTTCCGCCTCAGTGGAAGTCCCGCGACCGCGTCTGGAGCCGCCTGCCAGCCAGGCTGTCCAGCATTGGCGAGAGGTCCTCGATCCGGTCGGCGATCAGGTGCGTGACGATTCCCTGACGCTGCAGGCGGCCGCGCACCGCCACCATCCGCGACGTCACCGCCTCGCGGCGAAACCGGGCCAGCACCCGCGGCCAGACGATGACGTTGGCGACTCCGGTTTCGTCCTCGATGGTCATGAACATCACCCCGCTGGCGCTGTGGGGACGCTGGCGGGCCGTCACCAGCCCCGCCACCCGCAACCGCGCGCCATCGGCTGCCTCCACCAGCTCGGCGGCGGGCGTCGCCGCCACGTCCGGGCGCAGCAGCTCCAGCGGATGCTGCCGCAGCGTGAAGCCGAGCACCCGGTAGTCCTCCGCCACCTCCTCGCCGTCGCCCGCCTCGGGCATCGCGGCCGGCTCCTCCTCCATGTCGTCCTCCTGTCCCGCGCCAAACAGCGGCAGCTCGTCCAGGACAGTCGGCGGCAGGCGCTTCGCCTCCCACAGCGCGTCGCGCCGGCTCATTCCCAGCGAAGCGAACGCGTCGGCCTCCGCCAGCCGCTCGACAGCCCGGGTCGGCAGGCCCGCGCGCCGCTGCACGGCGGCGGGGTCGGGGTATCCGTTGCCGCGAGAAGCCACGAGCCGGTCGGCATGCGCCTCCGACAGCCCGCGCGCGCAGCGCAGCCCCAGCCGCAGCGCCGGACCGCCCGCGCCGGGCTCCAATGTGCAGTCCCAGCCGCTGGCATTGACGTCGACGGGGCGGACCTCGATGCCGTGCTCCCGGACGTCGCGCAGAATCTGCGCCGGAGCGTAGAAGCCCATGGGCTGGCAGTTGAGCAGGGCGCAGGCGAACGCCGCCGGATAGCGGCATTTGAGCCAGGCCGAGACGTAGACCAGATGGGCAAACGAGGCGGCGTGGCTTTCGGGAAAGCCGTAGTCGCCAAACCCCTCGATCTGCCGGAAGCAGCGCTCCGCAAACGCCTCCTCGTAGCCGCGGCGCACCATCCCGTCGAGGAAGCGCTGGCGCAGAGCGCGCAGCGTCCCGCGCCGGCGAAAGGACGCCATCGCCTTCCTCAGCCCATCGGCCTCCTCTGGCGTAAAGCCGGCCGCGACGATGGCGATGCGCATCGCCTGCTCCTGAAACAGCGGCACGCCCAGCGTCTTGCCGAGCACCTCCTCAAGCTCGGCGGAGGGAAAGGAAACCCGTTCCTCTCCGTTTCGCCGCCGCAGATAGGGATGCACCATGTCGCCCTGTATGGGCCCCGGGCGGACGATGGCGACCTCGATCACCAGGTCGTAGAAGCAGCGCGGGCGCAGCCGCGGCAGCATCGCCATCTGCGCCCGGCTCTCGACCTGAAACACCCCCACCGCGTCGGCCCTGCACAGCATGTCGTACACCGCCGGCTCCTCCGCCGGCACGTCCGCCAGGGCGAAGCGGCGCCCGTGATGCTCCGCGACCAGGTCCAGCCCCTTGTGGATGCAGGTGAGCATACCCAGCCCCAGCAGGTCGATCTTGAGAATCCCCAAGGCGTCCAGGTCGTCCTTGTCCCACTCCAGCGCCGTCCGCCCCTCCATGGCCGCGTTGGCGATGGGGCAGAGCTCGCGCAGCGGCCCGCGGGTGATGGCAAAGCCGCAGGGATGCTGCGACAGATGGCGGGGAAAGCCGACGAGGTCGCGAGCCAGACGCAGCACCCAGGCCAGCCGCCGGTCCTCGGGGTCAAGGCCCATGGCCCGCAGGCTTGCCGCGGCCAGCGGCCGGTCGCGGTCGAGGCGGGTGGCGGCGGACAGCGCCGTCAACAGGTCCTCGCCCAAGCCAAAGACCTTGCCAATCTCGCGCACCGCACTGCGCGACCGGTAGGTGACGACGGAGGCGACAAGCGCGGCCCGGTCGCGGCCGTAGCGCTCGTAGACGTGCTGGATCACCTCTTCGCGCCGCTGGTGCTCGAAGTCCACGTCGATATCCGGCGGCTCGCCGCGCGCGCCCGACACGAACCGCTCGAACAGCAGGTCGAAATGCGACGGGTCGACCGAAGTAACGCCAAGGCAGTAGCAGATGGCGGAATTGGCCGCCGACCCGCGGCCCTGGCACAGGATGCTCCGCTGCCGGGCGAAGCGGACGATGTCGTCGACGGTCAGGAAGTAGCAGGCGTAGCCGAGCTGCGCGACCACCTTCAGCTCGCGGTCGAGGAGGTGGCGCATCTTCTCCGGCGTCCCGCCTGGCCACCGCCGCCGCGCCCCCTCCTCGACCCGCGCCGCCAGCTCCTCGTCGGGCGAGCGTCCATGCAGCTCGAGGGGATACTCGTAGCGCAGCTCGTCGAGCGAAAAGGAGGAAGCATCGGCGATGGCGACGCCGCGCTCCAGAGCCTCCGGCCAGGCGGCGAAGCGGCGGCGAATCTCAGGCAGCGGCCGCAGGTGCCGCTCGGCGTTGGCAAACTGCCGGAACCCGGCCCGCTTCAGGGTCACGCCCTCGCGGATGCAGGTCAGCACCTCCTGCAGCGGGCGCCGGGAGGAGTCGTGGTAGTGCACGTCGCCCGTCGCGACCAGCGGCGCGCCGCACCGCTTTCCCAGCCGGTCGAGACGGTCAAGGCGCTCCGCGTCGTCGCCGCGGCACAGCCAGCTGCCGGCGGTCCATGCGCTGCCGGGAAACATCTCGGCCAGCTGCGCCGCCAGGCGCGCCAGCCCCGTCTCCCCGCCGGCGGCGACGGCGATCACCGACTGGCCTCCGCCGAGACGCTCCAGGTCCTCCGCCGCCAGCCTGCACGCGCCTTTTTCCGCCCGCGTCTTGCCCAGAGTGAGCAGGCTGCACAGCCGCCCCCAGGCGGCGAGGTCGCGGGGCAGGCACAGCAGCGCGCCGCCGTCATCGAGGTCGAGGCGGGCTCCCGGCAGCAGCTGGATGCCAGCTTCGCGGGCCGCCCGATGGGCACGCACCGCGCCGGCGACGCTGGAACGGTCGGTGATGGCGATGGCCCGGTAGCCCAGAGCGGCGGCACGGTCGACGAGTTCCTCGGGATGCGAGCCTCCCCGCAGAAACGAGAAGCAGCTGGTGACCTGCAGCTCGGCGTAGCCGCCGCTCATCCGAACAGCCCGTGCACGGCCCATCGGCCGTCGCGGTCGCGCATTATCCACAGGCGGCGGCCGCCATCCTCCTCGACCCGGGCGTAGTCGCGGACCTCTTCGCCGGACCGCCACCAGGGACCCGCGATGCGCTCGGCGCCGCCAACCCGCGCCAGATGCCGGCGGCGCCCGCGCCAGACAAACGACTCGGGAGGCCGTCCGCCGTCCCCGCCGCAGACCGCCTGCACCCGCTCCGGATTGCGCAGCAGCAGCACTGGCCGCTCCAGGTCATCCGGCCACTTGTCGGGAGTCGCCGTCGCCGCGGCCTCGCCCGCCGGCCGCCAGCGCGTCTGCATCTCGGGCAGATGGGCTTCCCGCAGCGCGGGGCGCAGCACGCGGTCCGCGCCCAGCCGGCTGGCCAGGCGGTCGATCAAGGCACCAAGGGCGCCCTCGCGGACCTCCACCGGCGCCTCGATGCCAAGGTCAAGCAGCGGCGGCGCCGTCCGCAGCGGCTCGTAATCGACGGCCTCCAGATACGCGCTCTCGATGCCCGGATGCGGGTCGACGCGCTCCAGACGGGGCGCAAACAGCCCCAGCAGATGCCAGGCGTCGCGGCTTGGGAAGGCCGTCTCCAGATCTTCCCGCAGCCGAAGGCCATCGATACGCCGCAGCGACAGCGCCAGGCGGCGGACGCCAGCCCCGTGGCGGGCGAGGTCCGCGGCCAGACGCAGAAACAGGTCCTCGGCCAGAGCGTCCAGGCCCTCCCTCGTCGCCACTGGATCGGCCAGAATGCTGGACACCGCCACCGGCAGCGGCTGCGGCAGGTAGGAGACTGGCTCGGCCGCCCGTCCGGTCGCCTGGTCGAGGCGAAGGCCCACGCCCTCTCCGAATCGGCTGCGCAGGGACCGGCGCGGCAGCGCCATGAGCGCGCCGATGGTGGCAATGCCAAGGCGGTCGAGGAAGGCGGCGTCCGCCGCCGACAGCCGCAGGGCGGCTACCGGCAGGGAGGCCAGCGCCTGCATCTGGGCGCCGGGGGCCAGAATCCGCGCTGCACCGGAGGCGTCGCCAGCGGCGCTCCATGCCCAGGCCGCGCCGGGGGTATCGGCAAGAGCGAGGCGGACGCGCGCGCCGCAGTCCGCCAGGGTCTCCGCCAGCGCGTCAAGCAGGGCGTCCTCGCCGCCGAAGAGATGGGCGCAGCCCGTGATGTCGAGAAACAGTCCGGCATGGTCAATGCTGATCCATGGCGTGTAGCCCCGGCATCGACCTGCGATTTCCAGCAGCCAGCGGCGGTCGGCGGCGGGGTCCATGGACTCGGCGTGCAGCCCCGGGCACAGCATCCGCGCCTCGGCCAGCCGCTGTCCGATTCGCACGCCGGCGACCGCCGCCTGCGGGCTGCATTGCATCACCACCGGCTGCCCGTGCAGCGGCGCGGCCAGAGCCACCGGCGCATCGCGCAGGCCGCCGCGGGCGCGCAGGACGCGGTCGATGCCGAGATCGGCCATGCGCGCATGGACCATGCGGCGGGTCATGGCAGGCGTACCTCGCGCAGCGCACCGCGGGCGGCGTCGTAGTCGACGGTCCAGCTGCGGGGCTGGCCGCCGCGGCACTTGAGCAGGTCGAGACGCCAGCGCGGAGGCCCCGGGCCGCCTCCGGCGGATTTTGCCGAGGGCGCCGAGGTAACGCGCCAGCGGCTGGCGGCGGCGGTGGACTCGCGCGGATTGAAGCGACGGCGCAGCAGCAGCAGCGGGCGGGCGGCGCGGACGGCGGCCAGCTGCAGGCGACGCGACCAGGCGAAGTCCGGCGGGTCCGCGTCCCCGATCACGGCCGCCACCGCCGTGCTGCGCAAACCCTCCTCGATCGCCCAAAGAGCCTCCCGCAGGCCGCGGCAGCGGACCATCAGCAGGCAGTCGGGAGAGCAGCCAAAGCGCAGCAGGCCGGGCGGGAAGAGGTCGAGGTCCCCTGCCACCCACAGCACGGGCTGGCGGTCTGCCAGCCGTCCCGCCAGCGCGCCAAGAAACGCCAGCGCGGCGCCGTCGGAGGGATCGCCGCCCAGTACCTCATGCAGCGCGCCCCGGGCCAGGCCGCCTCCCGGCAGAGCCGAGTCGACAGGCGCCAGTCCCAGAGGCGCGGCACCCGCGGCAGGCACGCCCTCCAAGTGGGCAATGCGGCTGCGCAGCGTGGCAAGGGGAGATGAAGTGGAACAAAACATAAACATAACATGAACAAAACGCGAACATTTGCAAGCCCCCTGCGGCGAATGAGCCGCAAGGGCTTGCCGTACAATGCGAATCGGGAGCCGGCGGAAAGCGCGGGATGGAGGGGAAGGCTGCGCCTATCCGTCGTCGAAGCGAAACTGCATGCTTTCGCGGCGCGGCTGCGGCGGACTGTCGAGGGAGTCGGAGGGAGGTTCTGCCGCATCGGGCAACGCGGCCTCGGCGGCTGGCGAATCATCCTCGGCGGGCGTCGGATCGGGAGGCGCCGAATCGGAGGCGGCGGAACCGTCCTCATTGGACGTCCCTTCTGCGGCCTCCGCTGGAGCCGCGGGCATGTCGGGGGTCTCGGGCGGGTCGGCCTCCGGCACGATCATGCCGCGCCCTACCTGATAGACGGTCTGGAGGTTTTCAACCACGGTGGCGGCATCGGTGTAGTCCTCGCCGTACTCGACCAGATCGTCGACGGTTGCCAGCAGTGGATGCGACCGCCACAGGCGCGCCAGCGCCCGCCGCCGCAGCCGGGCCGGGACCTCGCTGCGCAGAAACGCCTTGAAGTCGTCCCCCTCCTGCAGGGTGTCGGGGTCGGGGAGGCCCAGGTCCTCGAGGACTTCGCTGTCCGGCCTGTCGTCCTCGGAGGATGTGCCGTCCGCCGGAAGCTGGGAATCGCCGGCGGCCTCCTGGGGATCCTGCTCGGGGTCGCCGGCGCGGGCCTTTGCCTTGCGCCGCGACCAGCGGCCCAGGACGCCATCCTGCGAATCGCGAATCACGGGCGGCGCGCGCCTGGCGTGCGGTAGACGTCGGAGGTCTGGCGGATGCGCGGGTCGCCCTTGCCGTCCTCCCTGCGGTCGGTGTCCACCCGGTCGCGGCGGCGCTTGCGGAAGGGCTCGTCCACATGGTGCGCGTCGACGAAGTCGCGCACCCAGGCAACCAGACCCGGCGGCATGGGAACGGGGTCAACCGACTCTTCGCCCGAATCGAGGCAGTCCTGGGCCTCGAAAGGCGAAGCCGTTACCAGCCGCACCCGCCAAGGGAAGTCGTCGTCGCCATCCTCCACCATCACCACGTAGGCGCTGGGCGGGTCGCTGGCGAGAGCCACCCGGTAAGCCTCGGTCTCGGCTCGGTGCAGGACAAGCGGAACCGTGGCGGCGTGGAACTCGGCCACATCGTCCTGGCTGCGCAGCTCGCGCCAGCGGGCATCCGAAGCGCCCGGCAGCAGGGCCACCGGACGCCACTGCCACTTCGCCCAGCGGGTGCTGCCCGGGCTGCGCCGGACAACCACGCCAACTGGCATCGAGATTTCGCGGGGCATGGCCGCCGCTGGATGGGATTGGGTCATGGGTACATGAATACTATACAGCAAGCGAGGCGGAGTATGGTGGCATCTGCTGGTACTTGCAGGCCCTGACTATGCTCTCCCAGACATTGACGGGCCGGCAGTGTCTTCGCCACAGGCTGCCGCCAGCATTGCGCAGACTGAGGACATGTGCCAGTATACGTTGTCTGACGGGCCATTTGGCTTTTGGATCGCTGTTGGTGCTCTATAGGAATTGTCCAAGCAGCGCATCGCCTGCTCTATGATTTGGCCTTCCGCCATGTACTCCGCTCTTGCCAAAAATTGCCCGCAGATTCGCTGACAGTCTACTTCTTGCCCCGCAAAGAGGGAAATTGCCATGCACCGGACTAGGTACCATAACAAGTATGCACCCGAAGACTGCGTTGTCTTCTGCAAGACTCGTGAGAGGTGGGGCGGCCTGTCAAACATGGCCGCCGGGTTTCCCCTTCGGGTGAACGGCGAGAACATTCGCACGTCGGAGGCTCTATATCAAGCATGCCGCTTTCCAAGCCGACCTGATGTACAGCGAATGATCGTCAACGAACGCAGCCCAAAGGCGGCGAAGATGCGTGTCGATCCATATCGCCAAGATTACTGCAGGCCAGACTGGGGTAATGTACGAGAGAAAGTGATGAGGTGGTGCCTGCGGGTAAAGCTGGCGCAGAATTTTGAGAAATTCAGGCAGCTTCTGCAAAGTACCGGCACCAGTCAAATCGTCGAGCTCTCGCACATGGACGTTTTTTGGGGAGCGCGACCAGAACATGATGGATTGCTTCATGGCGAAAATATGCTCGGCCTTCTGCTTATGGAATTGCGAAATGCGCTGGAATGTTCTAGCGAAGAAAGCCTAACGAGAGTAGAGCCGCCTGAAATTGAGAACCTTCTCTTGTTTGGCAGGTCAGTCGAGACTGTACACCTGGTCCCAGACAATCTTCCGCTGTTTGAGTGACCGCATCCGTAAACAGGATGGTACTGGCCCATCTGCTGTGCTGGCTTCGGATACCAACTGAACATGCCGAGAGTGCCCAAATTGCAGATCAGGTAAAGATCTGGGCCCTATACCCCGCGCCAACATGATGAAGTGCATTGCTAGGGGGAAGCGGGCCGGTAGCCATCCGCCAAGCGAGTTGCGACTGGGTTGGGCCGAGACGGCACCTCCGGCACTCAGCACGGCGGATTGCCATACCCTGTGGCACCCGCTACCTGCCCCGGGGTCGCATCGGTTGCATCGGTATAGAGACTGTGCTACAGTGTCGCTGCGAAAGGCGATTCTGCCTTCCCCTGCTCTTGGGGAAGGGTGATTCGGCTGAGTATTGGGACTGCCTGGGCAAGGCGCGGACTGATTCGGCATGCCCCGGTGTCACAACAGTTGCACCGGTATAGGAACCGTGCTACAATGTCGCGACCAAAGACGATTCTGCCTTCTTCTGCTACTGGGGAAGGGTGATTCGGCTGAGTATAGTGCTGCCTAGGCGAGGTGCGGGCTGCTTCGACAGCCGTGCCTTTTCTAGTGCTCCGCACACAACTGCTGGAGGCTACCATGGCCACAAAATCCATCCGGATTGTCGTTAACGGCGATCCACATGTCTGCGGCGGGGCTCCAATAGTGGAAGACCTGCTTGACCAGCTTCGTGACTTCGGGCGCGTACTGCGTGCTTCCGAGGGCGGTCGTCATGGAAGAGCAAAATTGCGCTGGGATATCGCCTTTAGAGAAGGTCGCCCCCCGCTTGTTTGCGATCTTACGCCAATTTCTACAGCAAAGAACGATGACGTCGACCATCTTGCGTCTTCCGTTGCCCGTGCTGTGTCTTCCACTGTCAATCAAATTATAGCCACAGGAGCGAAGCCCAAACAGATGACTGACGCCACTTTTAATCGTGTTAACAAAATTGTAAATCGAGCAGCGAATGGACTGTTTACGTTCGAAGTCGATCTTTCCAAATTTGATGAAGCAAAGAATATCCGCATAGATAGAGCAATAGCTGCCGCCTACATTGAAAGAAAAGAAAATCTGCGTGGCTCCTTTTCCGCTCCTCGCTGGGAGATAGGGTCCATGGAGGGTTACACTGTTGGCGTTACAACAAATCAGCGTGGAAAAACAGTTCTCAAGATCAGATCCCGGCTTCAGGGCAACATTATTAATTGTGTTGAATCTGGGAATGGATTGGATCAAATTAGAAGTATGGAAATGCACGAGATCATTGATGGCAGACGCATACGCGTTAACGGGTTGTTACACTACAAAAATATCGACGAAGTCGACAGAATCAAAGTAGATGACATGTATGTTTGTCCACTCGACAGCGAACTACCTGATCTGGAAACTTTGCCCGCCACCAACATTACCAACGGGCTTGGTGCCGTTGAGTATTTGAGAAGACTCCATGATGGCACCTTGGATAACGATTAGGATGATGTAGTGGGCCCCTACGCTGCTGCAGTCTTTGCACCAGTTAATGGGCCCCGTCTATACCCCATTCGTCTTGCCAACTTGAGAAAGAAAGCAGATACTTACAGGAGACGCAGCTATGGACGCAACGGTTTGAGTCGGCAGGGCTCTTACGTGCGGCGGACCGCCAAGAAACTGGACACCAACCGAAAGACGATGCGCAGATACCCGCATCGGCCGGCGATCACCTAGGAACAGGGGGCTTCCCCATCGAGGGTAGAAGGCAGCCTTCTGTACAAGTTCGGTCTGTACGAGCGATCACTCCGATCAACATCGAAATTTCGCGAAATCATGGCCCGCACTGACTAAGCCCGGACTATGGACCCTCGGAGAGCTAGGAGAAGCCTAGGTGACTGCCTTTCTGCTTCAATCGCGTCACCGTACCTCACCTGCTTCATGGTCACACCCGGCCGGTGTGCCTTTGCGCAAACATTGGCTGTCCAACTTTTGTTGGTATGAAAACCATGCTAGACTGTTTGCGAGAAAGGCGGTTCATCTTCTTCCCGACAAGGAAGAGGCGAACTGGAGGGGTGGGATGATGCTGGCTACTTGGCAGTGTGTGCTGCACCAAGAGCACGTCCCCGCAAGCTCTTACCTGCATTGGCGGGAGAGATAGTATGTCTACTAGACACACCACGTTCTACCTGCTAGACTTCGGCTCGCCGTTGCCGTCTGCTCGTTGTTACAAGCGCTGTTGCGCTGGGGACTGGATGGTGATAGACTTCACTGGCGGGTCAGCCAGTCGGCCCGATGGTGGCGATAGAGGGGCGATACAGCGAGATGCGAAGTCGTCGGGTAGAAGCCCAGCCGCCTGTGCTGGCTGTCCGCCTCATACTGCTTCTGTATCGACTGGCTAGAGGATACGATGATGGCAAAACCTATCCGGATTCTCGTTGGTGGCAGCCAGCATCACGGCAGTAGTGCCCCGACAGCTGGTGACCTGGTCGACCAGATTCGGGACTTCTTGCATGTCCTGCAGGCTGCCGAGATTGCTTGCCACGGAAAGGCTGAATTGCGCTGGCGTGTCACCGATGCCAGCATGCGGTCCCCTTTTGCTATGGAGCTAACGCCAGATTCTATGGTTGATGGCGCAAATGTTGATCATTTTGCGTCTTCTACTATCGCCATGGCGCTCTCCGCCGTCAATCAGGCAATCGCTACTGGTAGATGTCCCGATTCCTTACCTGATCCAGCCTTCTCTAGAATTGACCGTATGGTTGAGCGGGTGACTAATCGATTGGCTACATTTGAAATTGATTTCTCTAAATACGGCAAGGCAGAAAGGATTTATGTTGACGAATCCAAAGCAGCTGCATACATTGAGAAGAAGAAAGAAGCAATAGATCCCCTTTGCGCTCCTCGCTGGAGACGGGGATCAATGGAAGGATACACTTTGGGCGTTGGTGCAAATGAACACGGATTGCCAATTCTCAGGCTCGAGTCTAAGTTGAAGGGTTATGTGGTAAAATGTGTAGATTCCGAAGGAGGCTTGGATAAAATTGGAGACGTGAAAGTAAAGGACATACTTGCCGGTATGCGCGTGCGTGTTTTTGGGCAAGTACACTACAGGAACCTTAGCGACATTGATCAGATAAAGGTAGAGCGCATATATTTTTATCCGCCTGACAGCGAGTTACCTGATTTGCTAAATTTGAAGCGCATCAATTTAACGGATGGACTTGGCGCAGTTGCATACGTTAGGAGAATAAGAGATGCCGAATGACATAAAAATGGTGTATTGGGATACCTGCGTTTGGATCGCGTATGCCGACGATAACTCTTCTCCCGGGTCTAATGTAGACCCGGGTGACTGGCACTGGAGGTGCGCGGAGGTTGTCCGCAAAGCGGCCGCCAAAGAACTCCGCATAGTTACGTCCGAACTTACAATTGCGGAAGCCTGCAAGTTACCATCCAGTGACGGTGATAACCTTAAGAATACACCAGCGGTACTCGACGCTCCCTACGTTTCACTTGTTTCCGTGGACATGGCCGTGCTCATTCATACAAGAAAATTGATGCGTTCAGGGGTTGGAAATATAAAAATTTGTGACGCTATTCACTTATCATCGGCGGTTGTTGCCGGTGTTGATGAGCTTCATACATTTGACGGCGACCTGCTGAAGATGGACGGTAAAGTCGATTTTGACCCATTGCCTTGCCCAAGGATCTGCTTGCCTTCGGAAGGTGAGAGTCCCGGCTTACTGCCCCTGCTTGACGAGAACAATCCCGATTGAAGTTAGGCTCAGCGTTTCATCCGACACACCTACCGGATACAGAAGAACGACATGCCACGTACCAATGTTAGCAACGCTATAAACCGGCCCACCTGCAACCTGCTCCTCCTGCTTGAGCGAGAGCTGATGGGCACAGGAGAGTAGATCATGGAAATTCAGTTCAGCCCTTCAGAGCATGGGCATTCAGGCTATCGTCAAGAATATGGCGACCAACAGGAAGACAGTGCGCAGATACCTGTGCCGACGAGAAACGGCAGCGGAGCTCGAGCCGAGACTCCGCCGGGGTTCGGAACCAGACACCTCGGTAAGGGCCTCCGCAAGCAAGTCACCGAGGCGGTCCAGCAGAAGGTACCTGCGACGGTACTCCCACAGGGGATGAGTTACAGCGACGGGGTATCATCCTGTACCCCCATGTATCAGTCCAAGCAGTCTCCCTTGCGCTGGCATGAAAGTTCTGCTAGGCTGCTTGCAAGGAAGGCAACCCGCCTTCTCTTCAACCAAGAAGAGGCGATTCGGCGAAGCATGGTGTTGCTGAACGATGGTCAGGAGATGCTGTGCCCAAAGCACGCACCTGCGGGTTTCTACCCGCTGCGGCATGGCCACAAGATGTTTCTCAGGCAACACGCTGGACTATGTTCGTCGTCGCCATCTGGCCATAGTTGCGAAGACGGTTGCACTGTGTGCAATATGGTGATAGACTCTGTCCGCAGGCGGGGCAACAGCCCCGACGATAGCGATGGTAGACTGATTCGGAGACGCACGACGCTATGTGGCAGTAGCCAAGCCGTTTTGGCCGACTGCTCCCGTCTTGCTTCTTCCGCATTGTCTGGCTGGAGGATACCGTGATGGCAAAACCAGTACGCTTCGTCATCAGCAACGCTGGGAACCTTGGCTCTGACGCGCCAGCGGTCAAGGATCTCTGTAAGCAAATTCTGAATTTCGTTGTTTTTGCAGAAGGGGTTGAAGAGTGCAATAAAGGGAAAAAAATGATCTCTTGGCATGTTACCAGCGTCAGTATGCAGTCCCCCATTACTATGGAGTTCACCCCTGTGTGCGCAGATGAGGCTGACCCCTCCCTGCATACGCAGCAGGTCGTTGAATCTATTGTGAGTTTCGCTCACGAAGTTTACCGGTCTCCTCACGTTACCAATGGACTCGCCAATGATGCAGTTTCCGCATTCGACAACATGCATGATATTGTTGTCCAACATTCGAATAGAATTGAAATTGACTTCTCCGAATACGTCACTGGGGGCAAATTTTTTATATCCCGTGAATCTGCCGCAAACTACTTGTTCAAAAAAGATATGGCATCCGTGCCGCGAGATTTACCCGAGTCGGAATCCGGTTCTCTTGAGGGATACGTCCTTCGAGTTGACCGCAATCAACAGCAGCGGCCAACAGTATTGCTTCGCGCACGCATTGACGGCCAAATTGTAAAATGCGTCGCAACCGGCAGCGATTTAGACGATTTGGGAAAGCGAATGATTAAAGAAATATTTGAGAGCCTGCGCATTCGCGTTGATGGAACTATTCACTACAAATCCGTTAACGTTATTGATTATATTGACGCGGACAGCTTCTATGTGTATCCGCCCAATGATTCGCTTCCCAGTGCGGAGGAGTTCTTTGACCCCAATTTCACTGGCGGTTTGGAGTCTTGCGAATATTTGAAAATAATTCGGGAAAAGAGAAATGAGTAGGGTTTACTGGGACGCCTGCGTTTGGATTGCGTACTTCGGCCAAGAAAAGGCGCCTAAGGGCAAGGGAACGGGGTTCAAGGACAGGTTTCAGATGTGCTCTCAGGTAATGACCAGAGCGGAGTCTGGTCAAATAATAATTGTGACATCATCTAAAAGTTTATCGGAAGTTTGGAGAATACCAGGCGACGAGAAGTACCCAGAAGGCTTTATGCTAGAATTTACCAAGCGAGATCACATCTTTCTTATACCGGAAAGCAATTTTGTGCGAAACAACGCAGAGGCTCTTCGAGGTGGCCAGTACGGAAAAATTGGCGGGCCAGATTCGATTCATCTGGCAACCGCGCTGCACGCAGATATATTAGAATTCCACACTTTTGACGACGGATTGCTAAGGTTAGATGGAAAGATACCAGATAGCAACGGGAAATCGCTGAAAATTTGCAAGCCCCCCGATGTAGCGTTAGGCTACCTGATCCCTTAGTCACCTTGATTTCAGTGGAGGCAGGAGCTGCAAGTACGACACTCCGAGCACTACCTGCCGATCCATCTATGTACACTTCCTTCAGCAACAACATAGCGCTTTGGAGACCTCTGCCTCATGAGGCTGGCTGCAGCGGTATCCCGCTGCTGGCTTAGACATGCCACGATCTGCCGTCCGTTCAAGGCAACCGCCACCCACACAGCGCATCGTGTCGATAGAAGCAGACAGCCCATTGTCTCTGTATGGCGGGATAGTTACGTCATGATGCCAGTAGACGCGGGAAGCACCTACATTCATCGAGCTACGGGAGGCTGGCTGCACAGGCACGTGCAATTCCCAAAGAAATCGTATATACCCTTCCCCACCACATGGTCAGGGGCCATCATGAGCGACGACCGCACACTGTTTCTCTGCGACTGCGAGGGGTCCATGTCCCTCGACGCCAAGCGCCTGGTCTCCCTTCTGGGGGAGACCCGGTGCCGCTTTGGCAGCTCGTTCTGCATGGGCGAGGCTTCGAGGGTACGGGAGGCGCTGGACGCTGGCGAGTCGGTCACCGTCGCCTGCGGTCAGGAGGCGGCATTCTTTGCGGAAGTCGCCGAGGAGTCTGGCGGCACCCTCGAATCAGTGGACATCCGCGACCGGGCGGGCTGGTCCGACGAAAGCGACGACAGCACACCCAAGATCGCCGCCCTGCTGGCAGCGGCGGAGGTGGAGGCTCCGCCGGTGGGGTCTCTGTCCCTGTCCTCCGATGGCGTCTGTCTGGTCTACGGATCTGGCGCCACCGCCATGAAGGCGGCAGAAGACCTCTCAGGCCGCCTAGCCGTAACCTTGATGCTAAGCGACGCTGGCGACGCCCTGCCACCCACGCGCCGCAGGTTTCCCATCCTTGCCGGGCGCGTGCGCTCGGTGGAGGGATCCATTGGAAAGTTCGAGGTGCTGGCCGACGGCATCGCCGAACTCGTCCCAGGAGGACGGGGCGGACTGGCATTCGGCGACCCCCGCGACGGGGGCCGCTCCGAGTGCGACCTCATTCTCGACCTCTCCGAAGGCGCTCCCCTTCTCAGCGTTCACGACCGCCGCGACGGCTATCTGCATGCCGACCCCGCCGATCCTGCGGCGGTGGCCAAGGCGATGTACACCCTCAGCGGCCTTGTGGGGCGGTTTGAGAAACCGCTGTACGTCACCTTCGACGAGTCGCTGTGCGCCCATTCGCGGTCTGGCAAGGTCGGGTGCACACGCTGCCTCGATGTCTGTCCCGCCAGCGCCATTACCCCAAGCGGCGACACGGTGTCCATCGACCCGGCCGTATGCGCGGGCTGCGGCGCCTGCGCCTCGGTCTGCCCGTCTGGCGCCGCCGACTACGCCCTGCCCGGCGCCAACACCTACCGCCAGCGGCTGGAGACTCTGATCTCCGCCTACGAAAAGGCGGGAGGCGCGGGCCCGCGCATACTGCTGCACAGCGAAGGGGAAGGGCTAAGCCTGATTGCTGCCGCCGCGCGTTTTGGGCGCGGACTGCCAGCGGACGTGCTGCCGCTGGAGCTCAACGAGCCCACCCAGGTCAACCACGCGGACCTGCTGGCCGCGCTGGCGGCGGGTGCGCGTCAGGTGACGCTGCTGATGCAGGAGCGGGTGCGGCGACGGGGGGAAGCCAACGGAATCGATTCCCAGATTGCTCTGACCCGGGCGATGCTGGAGGGCCTGGGCCAGCCGACGGAGCGGGTGCTGCTGATCGAAACCGACAACCCCGACACCCTTTCAGAGGCCCTCTATGCGGAGGCGCCGCCGCCTGCGGAGATCCGGCGCGTCTCGCCCATGGGCGACCGCCGGGCGGTAGCGCGGCTTGCGCTCGATGCGCTGGCGGAAGGCGCTTCCAGCGTACCCGAGGCGCTGCCATTGCCCGAGGGCGCGCCCTATGGCCAAGTGCAGATCAATGCTGACGCCTGCACGCTGTGCCTTGCATGCGCCGGACAGTGCCCCACAGGCGCACTGCGCGACAATCCCGACTCGCCGGAGCTGCGGTTTGACGAGGACGCATGCGTGCAGTGCGGCATCTGCACCAGTACCTGCCCCGAAAGCGCCCTGACGCTTGTGCCGCGCTATCTGCTTGGCGAGGCCCGCAACCAGGTGGCCACGCTCAAGCGGGACGAGCCGTTTCACTGCATCTCCTGCGGCAAGCCGTTTGGCTCCAAGGGGTCCATTGACCGAATCGTCGAGAAGATCGGCGGCCAGCACTGGATGTTTCCCGACGACGAGCGCACCAAGATGCTTCAGATGTGCGCCGACTGCCGGGTGCAGGCCCAGTATCACCAGGAGAACTCGCCGTTTCGGATGGGAGAGCGGTCGCGGGTGCGCACCACCGAGGACTATCTCGCCGGGCGAATCGACGATGACGACGGCACCAGCATCAACGGCGACGGTACCCGTGCCAATGACAACAATCCGAGAGCCAACGGCGACGGTCAGGAGTCCTGAGGGGGCGTACCGTCTCCAAAGCCGTGGTCGGGCACGAGATCGAGGATGGTAGTTTCGGAGGGCTCGATCACGCGGAAGGTCTCGTGGACGCCCTGCTCGCCGAAGCTGCGCTCCACCACCAGCAGGGTGTTGGTGTCGTGCTCCTCGCACAGTCCGGTCATAAACTCCAGCTCGTCGCGGGCAACCGGCAGGGCCGCCTCGAGGTCGGGCGCGCCGTAGCGCTCGACGAATCGCGCCGCCAGCCGCATGGCCAGGGTGTCGAACTCCTCCTGCAGCAGGGGCGCGACGGCCACGAACGTCGCCCGCCCGAAGCTTTCCAGCGACAGCCAGCCGTTGACGAACGCCTGCCTCTGCTTGCCCTCGAGGTCGAGGGCCGTCCAGTTGGAAAACTCGAAGGCGCCGGACACCGCCCACTCGCCGGCCTCGGCGGCCTGCTCGAAGACCCTGGTGTCGGTGTCGTCGAAGCGGATGGTGCGGGCGAGTCTCACGGCAGGGCCTCCAGCGGCCAGCTGGCGGGATGGTCGAGGACCGACATCAGCGGCAGCTGGCGCGGACCGCTGTCGGCTTTGAGCATCAGGTCGCCCTGCTCGGCGAGTCCCAGAAAGGCGCCCCGCTCCACAGCGCCGGCGCATCGCACTGCGGCGTCTCCGCCCTGGCCGCGGGCGCGGGACAGCCAGGCGTCATGCAGCGGGCGCGGGCCATCCTCCTGCCAGCGGTGGATCCAGACCAGCAGATGGCGGGCGAAACTTTCGATCAGCGTCTGCACGTCCTCGACCGGATAGCCCTCCTCGGCGAGGGAGGTGATGCCGGGGCTGTCGCCCGGGTCGCCGGAGATGGGGGCCAGGGCAAGGTCGACGGCCGCCACCATCCAGTCGGGGATGGCCTGCGCATCGGCGGTGGAGGCGGCGACGCGGATGACTCCGCAGGCGGCGTCGTTGACCAGCACGGTGTCGGGCCACAGGTGGGTGACCGCCGTCTCGGGGGGCGCGAGGGCGCCGATGCAGTCGTGCAGGCCGCAGGCGACGGCGAACACCGCCAGCATGGCCTCGGCAAGAGGGCGGTCCGGGGCGAGTACCACCGCCGCCTGCATGGCCTCGGCATGGGGCGACCAGTAGAGGTCGCCGGGCTCGGCCTCGCCCTGTCCGGCGTCGCGCTGGGCGCGATGCCACGGGGCGCGGCCGGCCTCGACCCCCCGCAGCAGCGGCGGCAGCGAGAGGGGGCGGCCGGTCACCCGTCGGGCAGCAGCTGCCGGGCGATGTCGGCGAACCGCTCGGACTGGGGGCTGTCGGGCTTGGCCACCACCAGGGGGGTGCCGGAGTCGGAGGTCTGGCGGATGTCGATGTCGAGGGGGATTTCGCCGAGAAACGGCAGTCCGAGGGACTCGGCCTCGCGGCGGGCGCCGCCATGGCCGAAGATCTCGGCGGTGGCGCCGCAGCTGGGGCAGACGTAGCCGGACATGTTTTCGATGACGCCGACGATGGGGGTTTCCAGCTTGCGGAACATGTCGATGGCCTTGCGGGCGTCGAGCAGCGCCACGTCCTGCGGGGTCGAGACGACGATGGCGCCGTCGACCTTGGCGCGCTGGCAGAGGGTGAGCTGCACGTCACCGGTGCCCGGCGGCAGGTCGACGATGAGGTCGTCGAGCTTTCCCCACTGGACCTGGCGCAGCATCTGCTGCAGGGCGGACATGAGCATGGGACCGCGCCAGACCACCGACTGGTCCTCCTCCAGCATGAAGCCCATGGACATGACGGTTACGCCGTAGTTGCGGAGGGGGAGGATGGTCTTGCCGTCGGGTGTGGAGGGGCGGCCGGAAACGCCCAGCATGCGCGGCTGGGAGGGACCGTAGACGTCGGCGTCGAGCAGGCCGACCTTGCGCCCGCGGCGGGCGAGGGCGAGGGCGAGGTTGGCGGCGACGGTGGACTTGCCGACGCCGCCCTTGCCGGAGGCGACGGCGAGGATGCGGCTGACGCCCTCGATGGGGCCCGACTGGCGGTCGGGATGGGGCAGCGGCTTGCCCGGGGGATCGCCGGCGGCGGGACCGCGCAGGTTAGGCGGCGGGGGCGTCGACG
>CAZPIN010000091.1:0-6557 GCA_964586735.1 uncultured Rhodobacterales bacterium
TGAGGTGGTTTGATTGGCGCTCGCCTGGCGTATTGCCGGCCCTGCGCAGTTTGACTCTGTCTCCCGCCTTGCTCCGTGACCTGTTGGAAGGGCATTCCGCTGTCAGATCAGTGAAATACCCTCATTTTTCGCCATACTCTGATAGAAAATCAAGGGCTTGCTCCAGTCGCGCCCCGCAAGTTGGAAAGCCCCTGTACAACGGGCTAACGATCCCCCGAATACCCTTTGATTCGTCTATGCTTCATCCGTCAAGCGGCCGCATCGGGAATCCATAGTGCCTCACCACGTACAGAAATATCTGCCTGTCTGCACAAGGTCCATGATCCCTCACCATGGGCCGTATCAGCCCGACCAAGCCCCACCTTGTAAGTCCACGCGACGCAGCACCTATCCGCGCAGCTTACCGCCAGTCGCCTTCTCCACCTTGGCTACCACCGCCTGACCGACGGCCTCGATCTCCGCCTCCTCCAGCGTGCCCTCTCGCGGCTGCAGCCGCATCCGAACCGCAAGCGACTTGTTTCCCTCGCCCACGCTCTCCCCCTCAAACACGTCAAACACCCGCACCGACTCGATCAGCGCCCGTTCGGCTGACCGCGCCGCCCGCACCACCGCCGCCGCCGACACGTCCCCGCCAACCACAAACGCGAAGTCGCGCTCCACGGCCTGGTAGTTGGACAGTTCTAGAGGCGGCCGCGGCTTTCGGCGGGGATGGGGCACGTCGCCCAGCCGCAGCTCCAATGCCGCAACAGGCTCCTCAAGCCCGCACTCCGCCAGCAGCCCCGGATGCAGCTCGCCGAAATACGCCAGCGGCCGCTTGGGGCCTAGGCCGAGCGTGGCCGAGCGACCCGGATGGTACCAGGGCGGCGCTTCGGGGTGCGCCTCCATGCCCTCGGTGTTGGCCCCCAGCGCCTCCAGCAGGGCATGCGCGTCAGCCTTGGCGTCAAACAGGTCCACGGCGCGGCGCGAGTCGTTCCAGACCGCCATTCGAGCGTCGCCCAGACGCAGCGCCGCCGCCATCTCCCGCTGGTCGCCAGGCTCCCCGCCGGTGAACTCCGGCCCCACCTCGAACACCCCCTGGTCGCGCAGTCCCCGCGCCCGGTTGGCGGCGGCCGCCTTGATCAGCGACGGCAGCAGTGAGGGCCGCATCACCGCCAGGTCCTCGGAAATCGGATTGTCGATCCGCAGCGCCGCATCCTCGCCGCCAAACCGGGCGGCCTCGTCCTGCGACACGAAGGCGTAGCTGACGCACTCCAGCAGGCCGCGGGCGGCAAGCGTCCGCCGCGCCAGATACCCCCGCGCCTGGTCCGCGCCAAGCGCCGGCGGCTGCACGCCCGGCCTGCGCCGCGGCAGCGGCACCGCCGGCACCCGGCTCAGCGAGGCGATTCGCGCCACCTCCTCGACGATGTCCGCCTCGCCGGAGATATCGCGCCGCCAGCTGGGCGGACGCACATCAAGCGTCTCCCCTTCGCCTTCCACCGCAAAGCCCAGCCCCTCGAGTATCCGCCGCTGCTCGTCCACCGGCGCGTCCATCGCCAGCAGGGCCTTGAGTCTCGCGGGGCGGTAGGCCACCGGCGCGGGCGGCGCGGGCGGCGCGCCGGCCACCGTGATACCGGACGCCTCGCCGCCGCAGATGTCGAGGATCAGGCGCGTGGCGATCTCCAGGCCGTCGCTCAAAAACTCCGGATCCACCCCCCGCTCGAAGCGAAACCGGGCGTCGGAGTTCAGCGCCAGCACCCGCCCCGTGCGGGCGGTGCGCACCGGGTCGAAGTACGCCGATTCCAGCAGCACCGACACAGTCTCCGGCCCGCAGGCCGTCGCCGTCCCGCCTACCACTCCGCCCAAAGCCTGCGCCCCGGCCTCGTCGGCGATAACCGTCATCTGCGAGTCAAGGGCGTGCTCTCCGCCATGCAGCGTCTTGATCGTCTCCCCCTCGGCCGCCATGCGCACCGTGATGCCGCCGTCGAGTCGGTCAGCGTCAAACGCGTGCAGTGGGCGGCACAGGTCAAACGTCATGTAATTGGTGATGTCCACCAGCGCGCTGATGGGGCGCAGGCCGATGGCCCGCAGCCGTCTTTGCATCCAGTCCGGGGAGTCACCGTTGCGCAGCCCGCGCAGATGGCGCATGGCGATTACCGGGCACGCCTCCCCAGCCGCCGAATTGATGGCCACCGCCACGGGGTTGTCGTAGGAGGCCTCCACCGGCTGCGCGTCGAGCGGCTTCAGCGTCCCCACGCCGCGGGCGGCCAAGTCGCGGGCGATGCCCCGCGCTCCCAAGGCGTCGGGACGGTTGGGCGTCACCCCCACCGTCAGCACCGGGTCGTCGATGCCGGCATGCGCCGCGTAGGGCGTGCCCACCTTTGCGCTGTCCGGGTCGAGGTCAACAATGCCGTCGTGCTCGTCGGACACGCCCAGCTCGCGCTCCGACAGCAGCATGCCCCGCGACTCCACGCCGCGAATCTTGGTCGCCTTGAGATCAAGCCCCGTGCCCGGCACCCGCACGCCCTCCGGCGCGAACACCCCTAGCAAACCCTCGCGGGCGTTGGGCGCACCGCACACCACCTGCACCGTGCCGCCGCCAGTGTCGACCTGGCAGACCCGCAGGCGGTCGGCGGAGGGATGGGGTTCGGCGGCCGTCACCCGGGCGATGACGAAGGACTCGAAGACGCTGGCCGGATCAGCCACCTCCTCCACCTCGAGGCCGATGTCCGTCAGGGCCTCGGCGATCTCCCCGGCGTCCGCCTCGGTGTCGAGATGGTCGCGCAGCCAGCCAAGCGTTAACCGCATCGTCCGCCTCCCAGACCGGCGTGCACGGAGGGCGCGCGCAGCGGGTCGAAGCCGTAGTGGCGAAGCCAGCGGGCGTCGCCCTCGAAAAACGCTCGCAGGTCGGGCATGCCGTACTTGAGCATGGCGACGCGGTCGATGCCGAGGCCAAAGGCGAAACCCTGCCATGCCTCCGGATCCACTCCGCAGGCGGAGAGGACGTTGGGATGCACCATGCCGCAGCCGAGAATCTCCAGCCAGTCGTCGCCCTCGCCGAACGCCAGCCTGCCATCCTTCCAGCTGCAGCGCAGGTCGACCTCGGCGGAGGGTTCGGTGAAGGGGAAATGGGAGGCGCGGAAGCGCAGGTCGACGGACTCCACCTCGAAAAACGCCCGGCAGAACTCCTCCAGCACCCAGCGCAGATGGCCCATGGTCACGTCGCGGTCGATGGCCATGCCCTCCACCTGGTGAAACATCGGCGAATGGGTCAGGTCACTGTCGCAGCGGTAGGTGCGGCCCGGGGCGATAAAGCGCACCGGCGGCCCCTGCTCCAGCGTGCGTATCTGCACCGGCGAGGTGTGGGTGCGCAGCACCCGCCGTCCATCGCCCGAAGAGAGAAAGAACGTGTCGTGCTCCTGGCGGGCGGGATGCTCGGCGGGCATGTTGAGGGCGTCGAAGTTGTAGTGCTCGGTCTCGATGTCCGGTCCTTCGCGCAGGTCGAAGCCCAGGTCGGCGAAGATGGCGACGATCTCCTCGCTCACCCGGCTGACCGGATGCAGGCGCCCCGACGCCTCCGGGCGCGGCGGCAGGGTGGGGTCGGCCCGCTCGCCCGCCATCCGCTCGGCCAGTTCAGCCTGCGCCAGTTCGCCTCGGCGCTCGGCGAGTCGCGCCTCGATGCCCGCGCGCAGCCGGTTGAGCGCGGCGCCGCGCTCCCGCCGCTCGTCTTCGGGCAGTCCGCCAAGCTCGCGCGCCAGCAGGGTGACGGCGCCGCGGCGGCCCAGCAGGGCTACTCGCGCCGCCTCCAGCGCGGCCGAATCGCCCGCCGCCTCGATCTGGGCGAGGCCGTCGCGCTCCAGCGATTGAAGGTCAGTCATTGCCCGTACGTAGACCGGCGGGCGCTCCCGGGCGCGCCCTCGGCGCGGCCTAGCTGAGAGCTTGGCGGGCGCGCTCGAACACCGCGTCGAACGCCTCCGATTCGTTCATCGCCAGGTCCGCCAGCACCTTGCGATCGCAGTCGACGCCAGCCAGTCGCAGGCCCTGCATGAAGCGGGAGTACGTCATCTGCGGATCGCGGGCGCGGGCCGCGGCGTTGATGCGGACGATCCACAGCCGGCGGAAATCGCGCTTGCGCACCTTGCGGTCGCGGGTCGCGTACTCGCGGGCGCGGTCCACCGCCTGGCGGGCCGTGCGGTAGGTGTTCTTGCGGCGGCCGTAGTAGCCCTTGGCAAGCTTGAGGACTTTCTTCCGCCGGGCGCGGCTGGCGGGAGCGTTGGTGACTCTGGACATGGCGGCCTCCTGCTTAGCGGCGATACGGCAGGAGCTTGCGCACGATGCGCGTGTCCTGGCTCTTGAGCACGGTGGTGCCGCGCGCCTGGCGGATGAACTTGGGCGTACGCTTGATCATGCCATGGCGCTTGCCGGCCTGCGCCACCTTGATGCGCCCGCCGGCGGTGACCTTGAAACGCTTCTTGGCGCCGGACTTGGTCTTGAGCTTGGGCATGGCATCCCCGAAGTTTCATGAGATTGGCGAATAGCCGCCCGGCGCAGCAAATCCGCTGCGGACCGTACGACCCGCCATACATAGAGCGCCGCGCGCCGCTTGGCAAGTGCGGGGCCGGCCCGCCAGCGGGTCACGGTCCCAGCTTGCCAAGCGGCGCACGCGCCGCCTAGTCGGGCCGCGGGCGGCCCCGAAGCCGCCCGCGGGAATGGATTAGCTGCTGGGCTGCAGCCAGCTGTCCACCCGGTCCTTGTTGTCGGTCAGCCACTGGGCGGCGGCGTCCTCAGGCTCCATGCCGTCGACGTCGGCCAGTTTCGCCATCACCGCGATGTCAAGGTTGGTGAAGTTGATCCGCTCCAGGGTGGCGGCGGCCTCCGGCCACTTCGCCTGCATGCCCTCCCAGACGCCGATCTTCAGATAGCCGTCTTTGGGATTGCCGCAGTCGTGGGTGAGATCGGCGTTGACGCCCCAGGCGGGATCGTCAAAGCAGGCCTGCTCGAACTCGGGGAACTCCACAAAGGCGCCGTCGTAGATCGCCTCGATGAAGTTTGGCGTCCAGTTGAACAGAACGATCGGCTCGTCGCGCTTGGACGCCGACTCCAGCTCGGCCCACAGCGCCGAGGCCGAGCCCGCGTTGACCACCTCGAAGTTGATGCCGAGGCCCTCAACCCGCTCATGATCCTTCTTCAGCCAGTCGACCGGACCGGCCAGAAAGCGGCCCTTGGGCGCCGTTTCCACAGTGCTAAACATGTCCGCGCAGGCGTTGAGCGCCTTCCAGTCCGGCAGGCCGGGGCACTGTTCGGCTACGTACGCCGGGTACCACCACTCTTCGCGGGTCTTGGCGTCATGGGTCGCCAGGTCCACCACGCATCCCTGGTCGACCACCGCCTCGAAGGCGACGCCGAAGGCACCCTGCCAGACCTCGTGCACGAGATCGATGTCGCCCTCGCACATGGAGGTGTAGACGACCTGGCTGTCGGACGGGATGTACTCCACGGCATTGCCGGTCCGTTCCAGGATGCTGCCGACGATGTAGGCGCCGACGATCTGGCTGGACCAGTTGTGCAGCGGAATCTTGATGGGGTCGCTCGAATCGGCGGCAGCATGGCCGCCGGCGGCGAACAGGAAAGCGGCCGCTACGGCCGCTCGATGAAATGCCTTGCGCATTGGAATTCCTCCAAAGGGTTGGTTGCGGACGCGCCGGGCGCGTCCTGGTTCAGCCGCAGCGTAGCGGCTGGCGGCCAGTGCGCAACCGGAATTCCGGAACTGGTATAGTTTTGGTTTCACGTCGTTCGCTTGACCGCGCTTGCCCATTGGCGGCCGCCGCGCATTCAGGCTTCCAGTATTGGCATAGTATTGGTATATCCAAGCTCGCATAACCGCGCTTGCCAATTTTCTCCGTCTCTCTACAGTGGGCGGCCTGGCGCCTTCCGCCTGGCCGACCGCGAAACGCGCAGGATTTCACCCGTGGACGACATCGCCATCTCCTGCCGCTCGGTTTGGAAACTGTACGGCTCCGACCCTCAGGGCTTTCTTGCCCAGCACGGCGGCGCTCCCTCGCCGGAGGCCATCCGCGACGCCGGCTACATCAGCGCGGTGCGCGACGCCTCGTTCGACGTGCGCCGCGCGGAAATCCTGGTGGTGATGGGACTCAGCGGATCGGGAAAGTCGACGCTGGTGCGCTGCCTGGCGCGGCTGATCGAGCCCACCGCCGGCGAGGTTCGGATTGGAGGCGTCGACCTGCTTGCCGCCGACCGCCGCACCCTGATCGAGCTGCGCCGCCACAAGATGGGCATGGTGTTTCAGCACGTGGCCCTTCTGCCGCACCGCACGGTGCTCGACAACGTCGCCTTTCCCCTCGAGGTGCAGGGCATGGCCCGCGGCGACCGCCACGAGCGGGCGATGAAGATGGTCGAGCTGGTCGGCCTTCAGGGCCGCGAAACATACTTCCCGCGCGAACTGTCGGGAGGCCAGCAGCAGCGGGTGGGCATCGCCCGCTCTCTGGCGGTCGAGCCGGATATCTGGCTGCTTGACGAGCCGTTCTCGGCCCTGGATCCGCTGATTCGCCACGAGATGCAGG
>CAZPIN010000092.1:0-41196 GCA_964586735.1 uncultured Rhodobacterales bacterium
CAGGGCTGGCTATGCCTGGCAGCCTGAACTGTGGCGACTGATTGTCTGGGGGAAGGCCGGTGACGGCATCCAGCCCCTCGCCAGAGGAGGGTTTGGTGCGGCTTTCTTCAGCCGAATTTCCACAGGAGATGGGACAGTAACTCTGTACCGTCAGGGTCCACGATGGTGGAGGTATCAATGCTAATTGTTTCCCCGTCGCTGAAGGTGCCAGAAAGTGTTGGCCTGCCGGAGGGCAGCAGGGACCGAACAGTGTTTGCAGGATAGGCGTCGCTGGGGTCTGGGGTTTCGGTGGTAATGTCGTCGTCCTCAAAGGATACGCTGACCCGAATTCTTTTGTTGAAGTCAGCCTGCACAAGGTCGTAGATCCGACGGGTGGCGCCTGCAATGTCTTGCCAATTCGGCGTATTGCCGGGATCGCCTCGCTGCCATTGGAAGGTGAAACTGGAATCATCCAGCAACGGCACGCCATTGTCGTCCTCGATCGTTCCCATTTCGGCCCTGAGGGTCTCTCCGACACGGGCTGTGCCAGAAATGGCGGGCTTGCCAGACACGGCGACGTTGCGGGCTCGCACAATCGAAGTCGGTTGCCCGCATACGTGGTTGAAATTGCCTCTACCGTCGGTCCATCTGGAGCATGGAACAATCCTGCGTCCAATTTCTCGATTAGTAATTTCATGCTCCCCGTTTCTAATGTCCAACAGCATGCCGGATGAAAGCACCTCCGCAGTCCCGCTATGGCTTGCCATTGACCCGGGAACGCTGTACATGTCGTTACTTGGAGCACCAGTTACTCCGTCTGAATCCAAGCTTACGACGTCAGAATTGTACAACCACAACTGGTAACCGGGCCTTAGAACTTCATTGGCTCCCAAATACGCAGGTGTCACGCCAGGTCGTTTGTTTAGCCTCAGTCGCAGGTTTGTACCGGGAGCGGCGCTGGTGTCAGCTGGCGGGTTATTGACCGAGCCGGAAATGTTTACCAAGAGAAAGCGGCTGTCTCCCCCATTCTCCCAAGAACCTCCCGAAGCCTGGACAATGAAGCGGGTCATCGACCATCCACTTTGTCCAATCCGGTTGTTCGTTGTGGTTGTTATCCAAGGGATCTGGGCGCCGGTGATGTCATGCGAAACTTCTATATAGTAGGTTGTTTGCTTCGCCAGGGTAGTGCCGTCTGGCACGGTGAACAGATTCCAGCCGTCAATTTGATGCGACGAACGCAGCGTGGTCGGGTTGATCAGTGTAACTGCGTCATTTGAGTCTGAATCCGGCCCGTCCGCGGATGAGTCATGCGGAATCAGCCGCACCATAACGCGCGACGGGTCGGCTGTGCTAGGACTAAACACAGCCCCCTGGCTTGTTACTGCGGTCACTCGTTGGTCGCCAGGAACTTCATCTCCCACTTGTGCCGATCGACTATTATCCAAGCCAAACTTTATACGGACGGCGGAGAGCGTGTAGCCGTCGCCGACGTTCCCGGTGGTAAATGGCTGCGCCACAGCTTGACTGCTTGAAACGCGTGCCCGACCGCTGGCCCCGTGGCTTGACACCAGAATCGTGGAGTAGGTGCTCTGTGCCGTGGCCGGCGCTGGTGCGGCTGCCGCCAGAAGGCCGGCCGTACTGAAGAGAGCCGCCGCAATCCAGCTTGACCAGATGCCATGTCCCGCTCGGCTCATGGTACCTGTCTCCCCACATGCGCTCTGCGGCAAGTGTCCTCGTAAATTTCGGGGGGGGGGGGGCAATCTTGATGGCGATTGGCCACAGCGGATGAATCTCCGCCCGTCCGTACCTGTAGACTGGCACTATCGCCCAGTATGGGCATTTCCGCATTCATTACTGAGGTGTTCATGATGCTCTCCTTGCTTTGACACCGATTTGCTCCATCCCGCCCACCACTGACCGCTGCGACGGATGGTCTCCCAACCCGTCCGCGGTCACTGATGTGACCGGACCTTGCACGGCAAGCATAGCGAACGCGCAGTGGCATGCAACGCTTCAGCGTACGGTCTACAGCGCTCTACGCTGTGCACCGGCTGCCGGACTGTCACCTGCCTGCCCGTAAGCATGGTAGCCGCGACGCCAATTGAAGCAAGCGGGGCGACGCAGCGGGCGGCTGTCGGGCGGACGGGACCGAGGCGCAGCCAGCACCTACGACCTCGACTACCCGCACGCCGCACTCGGTATCGCGTCGCCGCCTGACCCCGCCCGCTTGCCGCTGCTACCCGCACCCGTTCGAGCACTTTCAGGCCCTCCCCCCTAAGCAGCGCTGCATAGCCGCCATTTCCGTACTGACGAGGTGCTCTCCTCCATTCCACTCCGTTTCGCCTTGGTGTATAATCAGCGCCGGTTCGGGCCGGACCTCTTCGCAAAGACACCTGCAGTCTCCCGACACGTATCGCCTGCATCAGGTTGGAGTACAGCCATGGCTGACGTTCCCCACATCGAATCTCCTGGAAGACTTCAGTTCACGCTCGACGGGACCCCGCTGGAGGCCGAGGAAGGCGAGACCATCTGGAGCGCCGCCGCCCGCGCCGGCGTCGACATCCCGCATCTTTGCCATGCGCCGCGGCCGGGCTACCGCCCCGACGGCAACTGTCGCCTGTGCATGGTGGAGGTCGAGGGAGAGCGTACCCTGCAGCCATCCTGCCGCCGGACGGTGACGGCAGGCATGCAGGTACGCGCCGCTGGCGCTCGGGCGGAAGGGGCCAGGCGGGCGGTGATGGAGCTGCTGCTGGCGGACCAGCCGCCGCGCCACCGGGCCCATGACCGCAGTTCGGCGCTGTGGCGCTGGGCGGAGCGGATGGGTATCGAGGGAAGCCGCTATCCCGAGCGCGGCGCGCCAGCGCCCGACGCCAGCCATCCGGCCATGCGGGTCCAGCTCGACGCCTGCATTCACTGCAACCTGTGCGTGCGCGCCTGCCGCGAGGTGCAGGTCAACGACGTCATCGGCATGGCCGGGCGCGGCGCGGGATCGAGGGTATCGTTCGACTTCGACGATCCGATGGGCCGCAGCACCTGCGTCGCCTGCGGCGAGTGCGTCCAGGCTTGCCCCACCGGCGCGCTGATGGAGGAGACGTCGGTCGATGCCGCTGGCCGCGGCGACCGCGACGCCATTGACCGCAGCGCCGATTCGGTCTGCCCCTACTGCGGCGTCGGCTGCCAGATTTCCTACCGGGTGCGGGACAATGGAATCGTCAGGGTCGACGGCCGCGACGGTCCGGCCAACGAGGGCCGCCTGTGCGTCAAGGGACGCTTTGGCTTCGACTACATCCGCCACGGCGGGCGGCTGACGCGGCCGCTGATTCGGCTACCGGATGCTCCCAAGGCCCTCGACGTGGACCCCGCCAATCCCCTGACTCACTTCCGCGAGGCGGACTGGGAGGAGGCGCTGGAGGCGGCCGCCGGCGGTCTTGCCCGGCTGCGCGAGGAGCATGGCGGCAGGGCGGTGGCGGGCTTTGGCTCCGCCAAGTGCTCCAACGAGGAGGCGTATCTGTTCCAGAAGCTGGTGCGCGCCGGCTTCGGCCACAACAACGTCGACCACTGCACCCGCCTGTGCCACGCCTCCTCGGTTGCGGCGCTGATGGAGGGCATCGGCTCCGGCGCGGTTACCGCTACGTTCAACGAGATTCAAAACGCCGACGTCGCCATCGCCATCGGCTGCAATCCCACGGAAAACCACCCGGTCGCCGCGACGTACTTCAAGCAGTTCGCCAAGCGCGGCGGACAGCTGTTCGTGCTGGATCCTCGAGGCCATGGACTGGCCCGCCATGCAAGCCGCGTGCTGCAGTTTCGCTCCGGCTCCGACGTGGCGTTGCTCAACGGAATGCTTAGCGCCATCGTCGAGGAGGAGCTGTACGACCAGCAGTATGTGGCGGCCCACACCGAGGGCTTCGAGGCGATGCGCGAGCATCTCAAGAACTACGCCCCCGAGCGCGTGGACTCCATCTGCGGCGTCGAGGCCGGGGCCATCCGCGAGGTGGCGCGGGAATTCGCCCAGGCCCGGGCGGCGATGGTCTTCTGGGGCATGGGAATCAGCCAGCACACCCATGGCACCGACAACGCCCGCTGCCTGATCGCCCTTGCGCTGCTGACGGGGCAGGTAGGTCGTCCGGGCACCGGGCTGCATCCGCTGCGCGGACAGAACAACGTCCAGGGTGCCTCCGACGCCGGACTGATTCCCATGGTGCTGCCCGACTATCGCCCGGTCGGCGACGACGCGGCCCGCATGCCCGTCGAAAACCTTTGGGGCAGCCCGGTGGACCCGGCCCCCGGCCTGACCGTGGTGGAGATCATGGAGGCGGTGCACGACGGAGACATCAAGGGCATGTACGTGCTGGGCGAAAACCCCGCCATGTCAGACCCCGACCTAGGCCATGCCCGCGAGGCGCTGGCGCGGCTGGAGCATCTGGTGGTACAGGACCTGTTTCTGACCGAGACGGCGATGTATGCCGACGTGGTGCTGCCGGCGGCCGCCTGGCCGGAGAAGGAAGGCACCGTCACCAACACCAACCGCCAGGTGCAGATGGGGCGCAAGGCGGTCGAGCCTCCGGGCGAGGCGCGTCCCGACTGGTGGATCACCGTCCAGATCGCCCGCCGTCTTGGCCTTGACTGGACCTACGAGGGACCGGCGGAGGTGTTTGCCGAGATGAAGCGGGTGATGCCGTCCCTCGACAACATCGACTGGCAGCGGCTGGAGCGCGAGTCGGCGGTGACCTATCCGTCGCTGTCGCCGGACGACCCGGGACAGGCGGTGGTGTTTGGCGACGGGTTTCCCCGTCCCGGAGGACGCGGGCGGCTGGTGCCGGCGGAGGTGCTGCCGCCAGCGGAGGAGCCGGACGACGAGTATCCCTTTGTCCTTACCACCGGCCGCCAGCTGGAGCACTGGCATACCGGGGCCATGACCCGGCGGGCCTCCGTGCTTGACGCGCTCGAACCAGCGCCCACCGCCGCGCTTAACGAATCCGAACTTGCCCGGCTGGGCGTCGCGCCCGGCGACCGCATCCGCGTCCGCACCCGCCGCGGCGAGGTGGAGCTGGCTGCGCGGGCCGATCCGTCCATGGCCGACGGGGTGGTGTTTCTGCCGTTTGCCTATGTGGAGGCCGCCGCCAACCTGCTCACCAATCCGCAGCTGGACCCGATGGGCAAGATTCCGGAGTTCAAGTACTGCGCCGCCAGCGTGGAGGCGGCGGCGGGCTGACCCCGCGCGCCCGGCGGGCGCGGACGCCATCCATCAACATGCGCCCCGGATTGCGGGGAGGGAGATCCCATGACGGCAAAAATTATTGACGGCAAGGCCGTGGCGGCCGGGCTATTGGAGGATGTCGGGCGTGAAGTGGCCGGACTCAAAGCGGCGGGCAGGCCGGCGCCGGGGCTGGCGGTGGTGCTGGTGGGAGAGGACCCTGCCAGCAAGGTCTACGTAGGGAGCAAGGCGAAGCGCACCAAAGAGGCTGGAATGGTCTCCATCGAGCGGCGGATGCCCGTGGACGCGACGCAGGACCAGCTCCTTGCGGAGGTGGACGCCCTCAACCGGAATTCGAAGGTGCACGGCATACTGGTGCAGCTGCCGCTGCCGACACAGATTGACTCGACGGCCGTACTGGACGCCATCGACCCGGCCAAGGACGTCGACGGTTTCCATGTCGTCAACGTCGGCAGGCTGGCGACGGGCCGCGGCGCGCTTGTGCCCTGCACGCCCAAAGGGTGCATGATTTTGCTGGAGCGGGAGGCAGGCGACCTGACGGGAGCGAGAGCGGTGATTGTTGGGCGCTCCAACATCGTCGGCAAGCCCATGGCCCAGCTTCTGCTGGCCGCCAACGCCACGGTGACAGTTGCCCATTCGCGCACGCGGGACCTGCCGGCCCTGTGCCGCGAGGCGGACATTCTGGTGGCGGCGGTGGGCCGTCCGGAGATGGTGCGGGGCGACTGGGTGAGGCCCGGCGCTACGGTGATCGATGTAGGCATCAACCGGGTGCCCGGAGACGAGAAGCCGCGGCTGGTGGGCGACGTCGCGTTTGACGAGGCGGTGGAGGTGGCGGGGGCCATCACGCCGGTGCCGGGGGGCGTGGGGCCGATGACGATCGCCTGCCTTTTGGCCAATACGCTGGAAGCCTACCGGGCAATCGAGGAGGCGGGGCAGGCATAGATGCAGGCCGCCAAAGGAGCGGAGGCGGGCTTTGTCCCGCCCCTGTCAGATTTTGGGCATGAGGGCGCGAATGTCCTCCCTGTCAGAAAGGGACTGCTGGATTGCCTTGCGCCAGGCAGGGCCGGTTTCCATAGCCTCGACGTAGGCGTCCTCTAAATCCTGGGGCCGGTCCGTGGCCAGAACTTCGATGAGGTCCTTTGCCTGATCAAGGTCCTTTCTGCTTTTGTCTTCGCGCGTATGGTGGCGGCGCTGGGCGACGATAAGTTTGTGTACCGCATAGCGCTCGGGGCGGGGAATCTGGACAAGAACGCCATCCAGATAGAGAGCCACCGCCTGAATCGGCTCGGCGATGAGGAAGTTGAGAAAATGCAGCCCCTGCGCCCAGATATCCAGAGTTTCAAGCCTCTGCGGTTTCTGCTCTTCCGAAAAACTTGGAGTCAGGAAGTCCACGACCATCTTCATTCCAAGGGATCGCCAGCGAGTCGGACGCCGGTTTTCAAGCGAAGGAATGGGCTGCATGTCCAGCCTGCCAAGGGCTGTGTTCAGCGAGGGATTCACCGTTTCTCCCAGCGCCACGGACAGATGCTTGAACGCTGCGATGTCCACATCCATTGTGAATGTGTGCACTCCCCGCAGGTAAGCGCCCAGTTCCAGTGAACAAAGCCGGTAGGCATGCGTGCCTACAAGAGTGCCTCCAAGGCGAAAAACGCCGACTGCTGCCATAGCCTTGAGAATGGTGCCGGTGCTGGGGTCGAGTTGGGGTGCGCCCATTGCCACCAGTTGCTTCACCATCGCGCGATGTTCCCTTCTTGCGGCTCTGGCATCCTCTACCGCTTCCTGGGCCTGCTCGATCTTTGCCCGTGTGGCTTCGTCATCGGGTCCGACGTAGTGCTGCTTTTTGTCACCGTTCACGGCGACTTCTGTGTACCAGTATGCCTGTCCCCGAATCACGCGGCGCTTTGGAGTGCCGCCGAGCTCGTTGACGCGCAGGCCGAGATGTCGCATGCGCAGATCAAGAAGGGCACTCTGCATAGAGGCTGGGTAGCGGTCGAAGGTCATGGTGCCCATCCATAGAGATTGTGGATATACCAATATAGATCAAGCTACACCCAGAATCAAGCATTATGGGTGTAGCTGCTGTCACGCTCTTGGAATCGGCTGTGCGGGTCTTTCCGCAGGGGTGCCGGGGCCAGTCGCAGCGCAATCATGGCCGACAGCACGTGTGACCGTGCGGCCAGACTGGCCTTCCAGCAGGACTGTGGATGTGCCGGTTGGCCCGAGCTACACCCAGAATCAAGGATTTTGGGTGTAGCTGCTGTCACGCTCTTGGAGTCGGCTATGCGCGCCTTTCCGCAGGATGCCGGTGCCAGTCGCAGCGCAATCATGGCCGACAGCACATGTGACCGTGCGACCGGACTGGCCTTCCAGCACGAGTGGGGATGCGCCAGAATGGCCCAAGCTACACCCAGAATCTAGCATTATGGGTGTAGCTGCTACCGCACTCTTGGAATCGGCTATGCGCGCCTTTCCGCAGGATGCCGGTGCCAGTCGCAGCGCACTCATGGCCGACAGTACAAGTGACAGTGCGACCGGACTGGCCTTCCAGTACGAGTGGGGATGCGCCAGAATGGCCCGAGCTACACCCAGAATCAAGCATTATGGGTGTAGCTGCTACCGCGCTCCTGGAATCGGCACAGGCTGAAGCGGCAGTGCGTTGGCGGAACCAGCCCGTGAAGCGCGGATGGAATCCGGCTATGCTGATCCTATCCGCAGGGTGCAGGGTTCAGTCGCAGGGCCATGATGACCGGGCGGGGCGCCGGGCAGTCCCATCTGAACTCCAGCAGCCGCGACTTCGACACTTCGTCCCAAAGGATTCTTCGACTGCCATGCTTGTACTTCTAACCGACACGCACTTGGGCTTGCCGGGCGCTCTTGTCCACGGCCTGTCTCCCGAGGCAAGGCTGGAAGCCGCGGTGCCCATCATCAACAAGGCGCATCCGGACACCGAGGCGATTCTGGTGATGGGGGACATCGCCGAGTATGGCGAGGCGGAAGCCTACCGGCGGTTCGCTGAAATCGTCGAGGGCTTCGACGCGCCGGTGCATGCCATGCTTGGCAACCACGACAGCCGCTCCCGCGCCCGCAGCGAGCTGCCGGACCTGGCGGACGACGGCAACGGCTTTGTCCAGTTCACCCTGCGGCTGGCGGACGCCTACTGCGTTTGCCTGGACACCCACGTACCAAAGAAGGTCTCCGGGTCGCTGTGCGACCAAAGGCTGGACTGGCTCGACCGGACTCTTGCAGCCGCGCCCGACGATGTACCCGTACTGCTGTTCCAGCACCATCATCCGTTTCGCAGCGGCCTGACCGGCATGGACCGAATCGCGCTCGACAATCCCGACGCGGAGTGGGAGGTGCTCAAGGCCCGCGGCCTGCCAGCGATGCTGTTTGTCGGGCATGTCCACCGGCCCATTTCCGGGCATTGGCACGGGATACCGGTGCACGCGCAGCGCGGCACCAACCATCAGGTGGGGTGGGACGTTGGCGTCAGCACGCGCAGGAGCCTTATGTTCACCAGGGAGGGGCCGGAGTACGCCATCGTCCAGGCGGACCGGGAATCGGTGATCGTGCTCGCCCGCAACTACGAGGACATGGACCTGGAGATTGTCCGCGGCTGACGCCTGGACAGCGCCGACGCGTACCCGACTGCGCTTGACGGATGGCGGCGGGAGGAATATGTTGACCATGCCCGCACAGGACCGAGCGTCGGCGCTGGCAATGCTCAGGTAGCTCAGTCGGTAGAGCAGTGGACTGAAAATCCTCGTGTCGGCGGTTCGATTCCGTCCCTGAGCACCATCCTTCTTCTTCTGCCGTCGCCGCCGTTCAGGATGGCGGTTTCTGGGTGCGCGGCGTTGCCGCGCTGCCATCTGCATGCAGTGCAGGGCGGGGCAGATTCAGGGAACAGGCCGGCTTGGAATGCCCACCGGCACCAGTGCAAGCTGGTTTGGCTACGCGGCCTGCTGGCGAGATTCGCTGCCCTCGATCTGCCGCAGCAGATCGGCTACTTCCGCGCGGTACCGCTCTACGGATTCCATTTTCACGAGTCCGTACCCGCGCACCTGCTCCGGCAGCGACGCCAGCCGTACCAGCAGGCCGTAATTTTTGTCCATGTGGCTGCCGATGAGGCCCCTGACCATATTCCGGTAGTCTTCCGCCAGCTGGCGCTCCAGCCGCCGCTCGGCAGCGTATCCAAAGGGGTCATACCAGGACCCCCTGACTCGCCGGAATTTGGCCAGCAGCCGCAGCAGCCCGAACACCCATGGCCCGTACAACCTCTTGCGCGGGCGGCCGTCCGTATCCGACCTGCCCGCCAGCGCAGGCGGAGCGAGATACAGGCGCATGGCGGGTTTGCCGCTGAACCGTTTCGACACCTCTTCCATAAACGCGCCGTCGGTGTACAGCCGGGCCACTTCATACTCGTCCTTGTAGGCCATCAGCTTGTAGGCGTAGCGGGCTACAGTGGCGGCAAATTCCCGTTCCTCGCCCGGGTCGGCCCGCATGGCGCTCTCGACGATTTCGCGGTACTGGCGGGCGTAGGACTCGTCGTGATAGGCGGTCAGGTCCAGATAGCGGCGTTCCATGATCTCTTCGGCGGCCATGGGCATTGCCGGGGCGCTGTCCGGCTGGTCCAATTGCAGGGAATTGGGGTCGTGCGCCCACTGGCGGCCCATCTCAAACGCCAGCAGGTTGCTTTCCACCGCGACGCCGTTGAGGCGTATGGCCCGCTTCAGGCTGTCGCGTCCCAGCGGCACGAGGCCCCGCTGCCACGCCACGCCAAGCAGAAACAGATTGGCCGCCAGCGTGTCGCCCAGAAGCGATTCGACAATGACCGTCGCGTCCACAAACAGGGCGTCTCCCGGCTCCACTGTTCTTGTCAGGCGCTCCTGCATCAGCGAGACGGGCAGCTCAAGGTCGGGGTCATGCGTGAAGGATCCGGGCATGGCCGTATGGGTATTGATCACCACGCGGCTGCGTCCCGACTGCAGGGTGCGCCGTATGCCGTCGCTGGCGCTGACCAGAAGGTCGGTTCCCAGCAGCATGTCCGCGCCGCCGTCGCCGATGCGGATGGCGCGGACACCTTTAGTGGTCCGGGCAATTTTGACGTGGGACACCACCGACCCGCCCTTTTGCGCTAATCCGGCCATGTCGATGACTCCGCAGCCAAGCCCCTCGATGTGCGCCGCCATGCCAAGCAGAGCGGACAGTGTGACTACGCCCGTGCCTCCAATGCCGGCGACGGCGATGGCGTAGGGACGCTCCGGCGCATCGGGCACGGCGGGCTCCGGGGTTTCGGGCAGCGCAAAATCCTTGGCATCGGGACAGCTTAGCGCGGCGCCTTCCAGCCGCACGAAACTCGGGCAAAAGCCTTTCACGCAGCTGTAGTCCTTGTTGCAGGTGGACTGGTCGATCTGCCGCTTGCGGCCATACTCGGTTTCGACCGGGACAATCGCTACGCAGTTGGACTGCACGCCGCAGTCGCCGCATCCTTCGCACACTCTCGTATTGATGTAGATGCGGTCCGGCGGCTCGACGGCACGTCCCCTCCGCCGCCTCCGCCGCAGTTCGGCGGCGCAGGTTTGCTCGTAGACAATGACGGATACGCCGTTTTCTTTGGCAAGGCTTCTCTGCACCGCGTCAAGCTCGTCGCGGTGGGAAACCCGCGCGCCCCAGGGCAGCGAAGCGGCGGCGTATCGATTCGGATCGTCGGTCACCAGGGCAATGGTCCGCACGCCCATGGCGGCCACTTCGGCAACAATGCGCCGCGCGTCCATCCCGCCGTCGTGGGCCTGGCCGCCTGTCATTGCGACCGCGTCGTTGTAGAGAATCTTGAAGGTCATGCGGGTGCCCGACACCACCGCCGCCCGCAGCGCCATCAGCCCGGAATGGTTGTACGTGCCGTCGCCGACATTCTGGAAAACGTGCTGTCTGGTCGAGAACTTCGACTCGCCGATCCAGTTGGCGCCCTCGCCGCCCATATGCGTGTAGCCGTCGACGTCCCTGCCCATGAACTGCGCCATCCAGTGGCAGCCGATGCCGGCGTAGCCGCGGCTCTCCTCCGGCAGCCGCGTCGACGTATTGTGCGGGCAGCCGGCGCAGAAGTAGGGCTTGCGCTCCATGCCCAGCGTTTCCCGCTCGCGGTCCAGCGTCTGGGCAATTTGGGCCGCCCGTTCGTCCAGTGCCGCGTCGCCGCTCACGCGAGCAAGCCGCGTTCCTATCGCGGCGGCGATCTGCGACGGATTGAGAGCGGCTTCCTCCTGAAACAGTACCTGCCCATGCTCGTCGCGTTTGCCGATGATGGTGGGCGCGCCCGGACGGCCGTAGAGCAGCTGGCGTATCTGTCCCTCCACCAGTCCCCGTTTCTCCTCCACCACCACGAGCGTTTCGCAGCCCAGGGCGAATTCCGCGATCGCCGTCGGCTCCAGGGGCCAGGTCATCGCGATCTTGAACACCCCCAGCCCCAGCGCGCTGGCGCGGTCGGCGTCGATGCCAAGGTCGTCCAGCGCCTGCAGGGTGTCGAGGTAGGACTTGCCAGCCGTAACAATGCCGAACCTGTGGCCGCCGCCGTGGACCATGCGGTCGAGGCGGTTGGCGCGCGCATAGGCCTGTGCCGCTTCGATTTTGTGGCGGTGGAGGCGTATCTCCTGGGCCTGCGGCGAATCGCCCAGGCGAATGGACAGGCCGCCTTCCGGCATCGCAAAGCCGTCTGGCAGCATCGGGTCGAAGCCGTCGAGGTCAGTCTCCACCGAGGCGGAGGACTCCACGTTGTCCTTGACGCCCTTGAGGCCGCACCACACGCCGGCGTAGCGCGACATCTCCCATCCGTGCAGGCCGTAGTCGAGAATCTCGCGCACCGTGGAGGGGTTGAGCACGGGAATCATGGCGTCCATCAGGGCGTATTCGCTCTGGTGGCAGGTGGTGGAGCTTTCGCAGGTGTGGTCGTCGCCCGCCAGCGCCAGGACTCCGCCATGGGGCGCGGTGCCGGCCAGGTTGGCGTGGCGAAGCGCGTCGCCGCTGCGGTCGACGCCGGGACCCGTGCCGTACCACAGGGCGAAGACGCCGTCGTACGCGCCGTCGCCGCGCAGTCCCGCCTGCTGCGTACCCCAGATCGCGGTGGCCGCCAGGTCCTCGTTGAGAGCCGGTTCGAACACCACCCCCGCCGCATCCAGATAATTCCGGGCTTGGGGAAACTGCAGGTCGATGGATCCCAGCGGCGAACCGCGGTAGCCGGAGACGTAGCCAGCGGTATGGAGTCCGGCCCTGCGGTCCAGCGCGGCCCGCATCAGGCACAGCCGCACAAGCGCCTGTATGCCCGTCAGATAGACGCGGTTGCGGTCGATTCGATATTTGTCGTCGAGTTCTGTCGCCACCGCCGAGTCTTCCCTCTGGCCTGCATGCTGTACTTGACGGTGATTCAGCCCAGCCATGACTTGTGAAGCCAGGGCGGCACCCGGGTCTCGAGGCTGGCCGTGCAGACGATGCGGGTGTCGCACTCCGCGAGGCAGGACCTCTCAGCGCGCATGTTGACGCTGGGGGTAAGCGAGTCCTCGCGGAACTGGTCGAAGTTGCGGCCTGATGAGCGCATGGTCTGGGTGCTTGCAGGTGGCGGAACGGCCTTCGCCTCCGCTACGCGGCTTCCTTGTGCTCCGTGAGCTTGCAGCCGAGAGCGGCGACCACAATTTCAAGGGTGGCGGGCGAGGGTTCTCCGCCTCTTTTGAAGGACTCGAACATCTCTTCCTCGCTGATGCCTGCGAGTCGTGCGATTTCGACCATGCCGCGGGCGCGGGCGATGTCTCTGACAATCGCAACGAGATACCCAGTACCCTCTTCTGGATCCGCAAGTGCGGCCTCAAGGTATCCCTGCTGCCTTTCGGGCGTTTTCAGCCACTTCACGGGGTCCCAGGGTCGTGTCTTAAGGGTCAAAAGTCATGCTCCTTCGCTATGCGCTTTGCCCGTGCGATATCCGCATCCTGCCTGCGCTTGGTTCCACCGCATAGCAGCAGTATAATCTCCCTTCCCCGCCTTGTAAAGTACACCCTGTAGCCAGGACCGTAGTTGATGCGCATCTCGCTAACGCGATCACCGAGGTGCTTCACATCCCCCAGAGATCCATCAGCAAGCCGCCGAATGCGGTCAAGGATGGCCTCTTGGGCCTTCCAATCCTTTAGACGATCAAGCCAATCTTCGAAGGGGTCAGACCATTGGACCTTGAACGGTGTCATTTCCATAGCCCATTTCCCTATCCGGAGATCGACTCTGGAGCCGACCTCTGCCAGTGTACCGCTTGGCCAATCCAGCGTAGACGGATCCTAGCCGGCAAATGGCCCCGGTCTACTGCTAACGTCGGCATCGCGCCGAGCGCGGCGACGACTTACTCACGGGTGGTGGGTGGGGCTCTCCGCGACTGCGCGACAAATTGTATGGAAATTCAACTTTGCGTACGCCTGCCTCGACCGCCCTCAAGTCTGATGCAGAAATTCAGCTCCAATAGTCCATTGCCCGTCGGTCTTATCCATGATGGTGATGTTCTGGCGCAGCGGCGATTCCACGTCTGGGCACTCTCGCGGCCGGGATGCCAGCAGGTGGCCGAGCGGCCTTCGCCTCCGCTACGTGGCTTCCTTGTGCTCCGTGAGCTTGCAGCCGAGAGCGGCGACCACCTTTTCAAGGGCAGCGGGCGAGGGATTTCCGTCCTTGGCGAAGGACTCGAACATCTCCTCCTCGCTGATGCTTGCGAGGCGTGCGATTTCAACCATGCCGCGGGCGCGGGCGATGTCTCTGACGACCTCAACGAGATACCCAGTGCCCTCTTCTGGATCCGCGAGAGCAGCCTCAAGGTATCCCTGCTGCCTTTCGGGCGTTTTCAGCCACGGCACAGGGTCCCAGGGCCGAATGTCAAGGTCCATAGTAGTGCTCCTTCGCCAAGTGCTTTGCCCGTGCGATATCCGCGTCCTGCCTCTGCTTGATTCCACCGCACAACAGCAGTATAATCTCCTTACCTCCGCTTTGTAAAGTACACCCTGCAGCCAGGGACTGCGCGATAAATTGTATGGAAATTCTACTTCGCGTACATCTGCTGCGGCCGCCCTCAAGCCTGATGCAGGAATTCGGCTTCAATAGTCCATTGCCCGTTGGTCTCCTCCATGATGGTGGTGTTTTGGCGCAGCGGCGATTTCACGCCTGGGCGCTCTCGCGGCCGGGATGGCTGCTATGCGGGCGGTTTCCTGCCGAGGCTGATTCGCGATTCCTTCCCCGTCACCAGACGGCGAATGTTGGCGGCATGCCGTGCCACCACCAGCAGGGCGACGGGCGCTGCGGCGGGCATCAGGTCCCACTGTTCGCTCCATGCGAGTACGGCCACCACCGTCAGCGCGCCAAGAATTGAGCCGAGCGAGACGTAGCGAGTCGCGACGACCGCCAGCAGCCACACCAGAAGTCCCGCCAATGCGGCCGGCCAGTGCCAGGCCAGCGCCGCCCCCAGCGCTGTGGCCACCCCTTTGCCGCCGCGGAAGCCCAGCCAGACGGGCATGCAGTGGCCGATCACCGCCCCCGCCCCGGCCGCGGCTGCCGCCAGCGGTCCCCAGCTGCCCGCCAACAGGACGGGTACCAGGCCCTTGCCCAGATCCAGCAGCAGGGTCAGCGCGGCTGCGCCGCGCCCTCCGGCGCGCAGGACGTTGGTGGCGCCGATGTTGCCCGAGCCGACGCCGCGCGGGTCTGCCAGGCCAAAGAGGCGGGACACCAGCAGCCCCATGGGAATCGATCCGGCGAAGTAGCCGCCAAAGAGCGCCAGCATCAGCCATGGCACGGCGCGCTCCCAGCCCAGTATGTCGGGGATCATTTGCTTTCCTCCCTGCAGTAGACCTCTTTGCCGGAGACGATGGTCTTCAGCACCTGGCCCTGCATGGACATGCCGTCGAAGGGCGTGTTGCGGCACTTGGAGCGCAGCCTGGCGCGGTCGACGGTCCAGGGCGCGCCGGGGTCGAACAGCACCATGTCGGCGGGCGCACCTGCCTGCAGGCGGCCGCAGTCGAGTCCCAGCAGCCTGGCGGGCGCCAGCGCCAGCATCTCGAACAGCCGCGGCATAGCTAGCATCCCTCCATGGACGAGGCGCAGGGCCACGGGCAGCAGAGTCTCGAGGCCGACGGCGCCGGGGTCCGCCTGCTCGTAGGGCTGGCGCTTGGACTCCTCGTCCTGGGGACGGTGGGAGGAGACGATGACGTCCAGCAGCCCCTCGGCGACGGCCGCCTCGACGGCCTGGCGGTCGCTTTCGCCGCGCAGCGGCGGGCGCAGCTTGCAGAAGGTGCGGTAGTCGGCGATGTCGAGCTCGTTGAGCGCCAGATGGGCCGCCGAGACGCCGGCGGTGACCTCCTGTCCCCGCTCGCGGGCGCGCCGCAGCACCTCGACCGCGGCCTCCGTGCTGACCTGGTCGGCGTGGTAGCGGGCGCCGGCGAGGGCGGCGAGCTCAAGGTCGCGCTGGAGCTGGATCGCCTCGGCCGCCGCCGGTACGCCGGGCAGTCCCAGGCGGGAGGCGAACTCGCCTTCGGTGGCGCAGCCGCGGGCGCTCAGCGCCGGCTCCTGGATGTGGTGCACCACCAGCGCGTCGAGGGAGCTGGCGTAGGCCAGGCAGCGGCGAAACACCGCCGCGTCGGCGACGGCGCGGTCCGCGTCGGTCAGGGCGACGGCGCCGGCGTCGAGCAGGAAGGCGTATTCGGCCATGCGCTCGCCCGCCCTGCCGCGGGTCAGGGCCGCCATCGGATGGACGTTGACGCGGCAGTCGCTGGCGGCGCGGCGCAGCACAAACTCCAGAATCTCGGGCTCGTCGAGCGGCGGCGTGGTGTCGGGCTGGGCGATGATGGTGGTCACGCCGCCGGCGGCCGCGGCCCGTCCCGCCGATCCGAAACTCTCCTTGTGGCGCTCGCCGGGCTCGCCGATAAACACCCGCATGTCGACGATGCCGGGCGCCAGCACATGTCCGCCGCAGTCCACCGTCTCGGCGTCGCCCGCCGTCCCGGCCTTGTGGAGTTCGGCCCCGGCGGCGGCGATTCGGCCGTCCTCCACCAATACCCCGCCTGGGCCGTCGTAACCGGACTCGGGGTCCGTCAGTCTGGCGCTGCAGTAGTGGCGGCGGCGGTTCACGGGTTTTCCTCCCGCCCCTCGGCCAGCAGCTGCAGCACCGCCATGCGCACGGCGACGCCCATCTCCACCTGTTCCTGGATCACCGAGCGGTCGAGGTCGTCGGCCAGCTCCGAGTCGATTTCGACGCCGCGGTTCATGGGGCCGGGGTGCATGACGATGACGTCGTCCGCCGCCGCCGCCAGCTTGGCCGCGTCGAGTCCAAAGCGGTGGAAATACTCGCGCCGCGACGGCACGTAGGTGCCCTCCATGCGCTCGGTCTGAAGCCGCAGCATCATCACCACGTCGGCGCCGCGCAGGCCGCCCGCCATGTCGTGGTGCACCTCGACTCCGAGGCGGTCCGTGCGCGGCGGCAGCAGGGTGGGCGGCGCCACAACCCGCACCCGGTTGCCGAGGCGCTCGTGGAGGAGGATGTTGGAGCGGGCCACCCGGCTGTGCAGCACGTCGCCGCAGATGGCCACGGTCAGCCCCTGCAGGCGGCCCTTGCGGCGGCGGATGGTGAGGGCGTCGAGCAGCGCCTGGGTAGGGTGCTCATGCGAGCCGTCGCCGGCGTTGACCACGCTGCAGCGGACCTTGTCGGCCAGCAGGGCCACCGCCCCGGAATTGGGATGGCGGCATACCAGCAGGTCGGGGGTCATGGCGTTGAGGGTCAGGGCGGTGTCGATCAGGGTCTCGCCCTTCTTGATCGAGGAGTGGGCGACGGACAGGCTGATGACGTCGGCGCCGAGGCGCTTGCCGGCGAGCTCGAAGCTGGCCCGGGTGCGGGTGGAGCTTTCGAGGAAGAGGTTGATCTGGGTGTAGCCGCGCAGCGCGGCGGACTTGGCCTGGCGGGCGCGGTTGCGCCGGGCGTGGGAATCGGCCAGGTCGAGGATCGTGGCGATGTCCTCGGGCGAGAGATGCTCGATGCCGAGCAGATGGGAGTGCTGGAACACGGAACGCCCGTCGGGACTGCGCTGCGGGCGCACTGTATTGCGGCGGGCGCCGCACGGCAACCGCCGCGCCAGGTGAGCAAAAGGCGCGCAGCCGCTAGAGTGTGTCTGGCGCCCGCAGCGAGGCGCGAGGCGAGGGAGTACGTCATGGAGCGGTCGGAGTTCATTCGCAAGGTACCCAAGGTCGATTTGTACGCGCCTTTGCTGGAGTCGATTCGGGCCGAGACGCTTGCCGAGATTGCCGGCGGGCATGGCGTTGATGTCCAGGCGGCAGGCGCGGCGGCGGCGCTGCGCGAGGCTGGGGATTTTCAGCGCGCGATGCGCGAGTCGATGCTGGACGCCAGCAAGGCGGGCGTACGCCATCGCGAGGTTTTCTGGTGTCCCACGGTGCACCGCGCTCAAGGAGGCGTCAACTACGTCACTGCCGTCGACGGACTGCGGGCGGGCCTGGCGGAGGCCGAGGCGGAATGCGGTATCAACGGCCAGCTGGTACCCGCCATACGCCGCGACGAGACGCCCGAGCTTGCTCTGGAGATGGTGGAGCAGATGGTCGAAAATCCCCGCGCCGAGGCGCCGGGCATCGGCCTTGTGGGGCCCGAGAGCGGCAATCCGCCGGAGAAGTTCTGGCGGGCCTACGCGCTTGCCGACCGCAGCGGCCTGTGGCGCACGGCCAACGCCGGCGAAGGGGGCGAGCACTGGCGCAACATCGAGACGGCGCTGGACCTGATGAGCTGCGACCGCATTGGCCACGGACACGCGGCGGTGGACCTGCTGTCGCTGCTGACCCGCTGCCAGGACGAGGATGTGGTCTTCACGGTGTCGCTGGAAGGCGGCGAGGAGACGGCGGCGCGGCTGCGCAGCATGCATGAGGCTGGACTGCGGCTGTCGCCCGGTTCGGGCGGCGGGGACCTCGCCGAAGTCTGGACCGGCCTGATGGATACGCTGGGGCTGAGTCCGATTGACTTCCGGCATATACAGGCGGCGGGCATCGCCGGGGCCTGGGTGGACCATCTTGCCAAGAGGCGGTGGAGCCATGAATGGGCGGAGGAGTTTGACGCTCTGCTGGCCCAGGTCGAGTAGGCATCGCGTCCGGGCAGCATTGAGACAGGGACGCCATCCATGCTGGATACCGCCTCCCTGCCCGCGCTGGTGCGCATCGTCGAGTCGCCCACCGCGCCCAATCCCCGGCGGCTGCGCATATTTCTGGCCGAGAAGGGCGTCGAGGTACCCCGCGAGAGCGTGGACATCATGGCGGGCGAGCATCAGACGGAGGAATACGTAGCCTGGGCGGGCCAGGCGACCGTGCCTGCGGTGGAGCTGGCGGACGGCACCGTGATCACCGAGACCGTGGCGATCTGCCGCTATGTCGAGGCGCTGTATCCGGACCCGCCGCTGTTTGGGGCGAACCCGCTGGAGGCGGCGACGGTAGAGATGTGGCAGCGGCGGGTAGAACTGGGCTTGATGCAGCACGTCGCCGCCATAGTCCGCCACAGCAATCCCAAGATGGCCGTGCTGGAGGAGCAGGTGCCGCAGTGGGGCGAGGCCAACCGGCCCCGCCTGCATCGGGCGCTAAGGAGCCTCGACCGCCGCCTGCAGGAGAGTCCGTTTGTAGCTGGTGAGAACTACAGCATCGCCGACATCACGGCGCAGGTGGCGGTTGATTTCATGCGGGTTGCTCGGGAGAAGGCGCCTGAAGACTGCGCGGCGCTGCTGGCTTGGCGGGAGAAGGTGGCGGCGCGTACATCGGCAGGCGCCTGAGGCGCGCAGAGGTACAGTCGCGGAAAATCTGGAAGGCAGCAAAGACGGCGCTGCCCGGATCTGGCTGTGCAGGTCACGCGAGGCTGTGGCAGTGGAGATATCGTGCCGCCGTCTCTGCTGCCTCGATTGCAGAACATTCTTGGCTTGACATTGCCCTTCACCCCCCCCATGCTTTGACAAGTACCCCGACCGCAATCGATGCATGACTTGAGGGAACGCGCCATGGCGGCTGAAACCGCACGGGAAAACGGCAATACCTCGGCCTTTGCCGGCGGCGAGGCAGGCGTACGGATACCCGTCACCCGCGGCCAGATCGAGCGCACCTACCGAGACGGTGACGATCTCGTGGTGGTTGTTGCTGGTGGAGAAACGCTGCGCGTCAAAGGGTTTTTTGCCGCCGACGGCCCGTCCGAGTCCGCTTTGATACTGAATGCGGCTGCCCCGGACGAAGGGTACGAGGTCGCGGAAGTCTCTGCCGAAGGCAGAATCGTTGGCACGGTCGAGATGGTGCTGGGCCAGCTGGAGGAGATGTTTGGAAGGCGGTCTTCGGACAGCGCTGAAGGCCAGGACGGTGACGGGACATTCTCGCCGGAGCGGTCGATGGGGCTTTCCCCCATGGCCATCGGCGCGCCTCTTGGACTGCTGGTGGCGGGCGCGGCCATCGGCGGTGGTGGTGGTGGCGACGACGGTGGAGGGGGAGGAAGCTCTCTAGAGCCTTCACGGCAGCCGCAGCCCGAAAATCAGCCTGCCTATCAACCAGCTCCAGCGCCTGCGCCAGCGACCCAGCCAGAGACTCCAGCCCCGCAGCAGTCCCAGAAGCAGGTCCAGCCTTCGATCGAGCAGCCTGCGCCGCAGCCCGCGGTTCAGCCCCAAGCCGAGTCGACGTCTCAGCCAGTTGCCCAGCAGTTCCAGCCAGCCGAAACGCCGCAGATCCAGCGGGCTACCGCTCCCCAGCCGCAGCAGGGCCCCGGCGAAGTGGAAATCGACACGAGCGGCGCGGGCAGGTTCGAATTCGACGACGACGGCGACGGCACCGTGGACCGCATCGTCGAGCGAATTGACTCGGACCGGGATGGGCGGTTCGAGGAGGTGACCACTGAACTGTTCACGAATGGCGTCCGCGACTCCCGTACCTACGAGCAGGACATCGACGACGACGGCGACTTCGACCAGCGCGACGTCTACAGGTACAACGGCAAGGGGCAGCTGGTGCGGCTGGAGCGCGACGAATACGCGGACGGCATTCTCGACAGCGTCGTCACCCATGCCTACCACGCCAACGGAACCACGGAGAGCACCGAGTACGACCTGCAGGCGGACGGCATATTTGAGCGGAAGCTGACCTTCAGCCCGGTCGGGCACAAGGTGCGGGAAGAAGTCGATACCGACAATGACGGCAGGATGGACCGAATCGACACGTGGTCCCACCACGCCAACGGAACCGTCGAGCGGCACGATACCGACTACCAGAACGACGGCGCCATCGACAAGAGCGTGTCCTACGATTCCAGCGGCCGCAAGGTACGCCGAGCGCACGACCCGGACGCCGACGGGACAAAGGAGACCACCGAGTGGTCCTACCACGGCGATGGGCGGGTGGTGGCGCGCGAACGGACCGACAGCGACTCCGACGGCAATTTCGAGCGAACCAGAGCGGACGCCGACGCGGACAGGAGATGGGACTGGATTGGCCACGACTCCGACGACGACGGTCAGCTGGACCGTGTGGAGGTGATTGACGGTGACGTTTTCGCTTCGGGACTGGGACCGGCGCTGGCGGCTGAGCTTGCCGGCGTGGAAACCATCGACCTGAGCGGCGGCGGTGCCGCCGTACTGGCGCTTACGGATGGCGACCTGACCGGGCTTGCGGGCGCGGCGTCGGACTACGCGCTGGCCATTGACGGCGGCAGCGGCGACACGGTGCGGTTTGGCGACAGCGGCGTCTACGACACCGGCCGCTCGTCCGGCGTCTACCGCGAGTACCGGGGCAGCGACGGCAGGGTCCTTGTGAAGACGGGCGTGTCCGCTGAGGGCGTACAGAACCCGCTTGACGCGCTGCGCGAGAATCTGGCGGTAGCTACGGCGGAGATGTTTGGGCTGGCGGGTATACAGGGCGTCACGGTCGGCAATCTCGCTGCGGTCAAATCAGTCATCGGCGCGTATGGCGGCGGGGTAGCCTCCCTGAGTCTGGCGCAGCTGCGGAATCTGGTGGAGGTAGCCACCGACGGAATCGCCGTGCCAGCGAACGGCACGCTGGAGGCGGCCCGCCTCGTGCAGGATGGACTGGAACTGGACATCGGCACGGACTCCGACGCGGCCATTGAGCAGCGCGTTACGGTTAGCCTGGACTCCTCGTCGCTTGCGCCAGCCGCCGCTGTGCGAAACATTGACACTGACAGTGACGGAACAAGGGACGACCGAAGGGAGACGGACAGCGACTACGACGGCACGGCAGACCGGGTGGAGACTTGGACCCACCATACCAACGGCACTGTGGAGCGGCATGCAATCGACAGCGACGGTGACAGCACGGTCGACGTGGCCACAACTTATGACTCTGGCGGGCGGCGGGTGCGGCTTGAAAGTGATTCGGACGGAGACGGTACGAAGGAGACCACCGTCTGGACGTATCACGCCAGCGAGGGTGTAGAGCGTGAGAGAGTCGACGATGACTCCGACGGCAATTTCGAACGCACCAGCGTGGACATCGACGCGGATGGAAGCTGGGACTGGGTCGGCCACGACGCCGACGATGACGGCGACCTTGACCGCGTTGAGATGGTGGATGGGGACGCGTTTGCGGCGGGGATAGCCACCGGAGCACTGGCAGAGTTTGTCGGCGTGGGAACCATCGATCTGAATGGACCGGATGGCATGGACGTCCTGACGCTGACGGACGGAGACTTGACTGGACTTGCGGGTAAAGCGGACGGCTATGCGCTGACCATCGACGGTGGCAGCGGCGACACGGTGCGATTTGCCGACAGCGGCATCCACGCCACGGACGTCACGTCCACCGACGAATCGGGGAACGAGTACAGGGAATACCGGGGAACTTCGGGCAGAATACTGGTCGACAGCGATATTGGCGTGACGGGAGCTTTCGAGGATGTGGAAGAACCTGACCTGCCAGACCATCCGGAAGCTCCCGTTGGCGAAGATACGCCTGTAGAGCCCAATCTGCCGACTCAACCTGAACCGCCTGATGATTCACCTGCAGAGCCTGCTTCGCCTGCAGAACCGGACTCGCTGGCAGCATTGCTGGCGAACTTGGTGACAGCCACTGTAGAGATGTTTGAGCAGGCCGGCGTAACGGGTGTAAACGGTAACAATCTCAACGACGCCAAAATGGTCATTGGAGCATACGGGCCACATATAATGTCCCTGACTCTGGGGCAGGTGCAGGGTTTGGCGGATATTGCATCGGTGGGTGTCGCTGTAAGTCCCGATGGAAACCTTCTGGCTGCGGTAAATGACGCAGTAAGCAATAGAGATGGCCTTGATAGAAAGTCAAATGCTACACATAGGCATTGGAACAGCGAAACAATTCAAATGGACTTCGACGCCGATGGAACTTACGAACGCGTTGTTGTGCTCGCTGACTGCAACTTTGACGGGACCTACGATGTTCTACAGGCGGATACGTATAGTCAAGGTATCTGGATCAGCCGGATCCGTCAGAGAGACCTGGATGTTGATGGCAGCTTTGACTGGAATAGAATTACCGCATACAATGCTGAAGGATGGAGTGTTTGGCGCAGAACCGATACAAATGGTGACGGCACGCTGGAAAATATTAGAATATACCGCTACTTACCAAGTATTGACGGCGAACGCCTTTGGCAAGTCTATACAGATGACGACGTCGACGGCTGGATAGACACAGAGAGAACAAATTATGACTGCGACTCCGATGGTACCATTGACAGCAGTGAGCTCCTGGAGTTCAATGCGAGCAGGCAGCCGGTTCGGTATTCCATCGACAGCAATGCCGATGGGACGCCGGAGCGAATAGAAACATACCAGTACGAACAGCTCGCCGGCGGTGGAAGGGTGAAGCAGTCGCAAATTGACGTTGATGCTGACGGTACTGTTGACATAGTTGAAAGAAGCTATTACGAGGGCTCTAACGCTCAACCTGATTACATCGTGTATGATGCTGCCGGTATCGGCGGTCGTTCAGACGGTACCGCTGACAGGCTGGAGTACCGTGACAGCGTGGACTTCGAGCATAGAATCGACGGATCGGATGCTAGGCTGGCGGGAATTAGCGATATTGATCTTTCGGGGCAGGGAGGTGCCATTACTTTAACGCTTACCGACAACGGGCTAACCAGTCTGGCGGCTGGTACCGTGAATTATCATCTCATCATTGACGGCGAGGATGACGACACGGTGCGGTTTGCCGACGGCAATGTACAGGCGACAGAGTACAGATTTGGCAGCCATGACTTGTATTTGCACACGTCGGGAAGAATTTTGGTTGACAGTGATATTGAAGTGGTTGGTGCGACAGAGAGCTCAGGTGATACTGACCCGCTGGCCATGCTTCTTGCTAATCTTGCCGCTGCCACGGTGGAGATGTTTCAACAGGCGGGTATAACAGGCGTCAACGAAGGTAATCTCGGCGATGTTAAAATGGTCATCGGGGCGTGTGGATTTCGCATAGCAACCATGACTATGTACCAAGTGCAGAATTTGGCAGATATTGTATCGACAGGCATCGCAGTGCGGGTCGAGGAAGATCTTCTGTCCGCTGTGGCCGAATCAGGAATCATGATATTGGAACTTAGCGTAGACTCAGACGCGGAAATAGAGCAGCGAGAAAAGAGCGTCACACTCAATCTTGACTCCAGCACCTTGATTCCAATCAGTATGTCGAGAGCCTTTGTTTTGGACAACCACTACTGGAATCTGCGCATCGAAAAGGATAGCAACTATAACGGAACCGTAGACAGCATATCCATGGTGGACGTCGATCCAGAAAGCGGTAAATTTGTCAATGTTGTTACGGATGTATTTGTTGACGGAGTTCGGGTTTCAACGATTTGGGAAGATATATTTACTAGTGACGGAGTGCTTAGAAAGCGTACCGTCAAGCACTTTGACGATAGTGGAAACGCGGTTTCATATGCGCTGTACAACCATTTGGGAGAGACTGACTGGGTGCTTAGATGGGCATATCATGACAATGGAAATTTAAAGTCGGAGGAATTTGGCTCAGATTACGTCAGTGTGACTTCCCGCGACTTATTTGATACAAGCGGCAGGCCCACCAGGAGCGAGCAGTACGAAGTTTCCGGCCGATTGGCTGGGCTTCGAACTTACACATATCACGATGACGGACACATACTGGAGGTGGATGAGTATAGTACCGGAGGCCGGCATCGTCAACCGGATGGAGTTCCAGAGTTTAGAAGCCATGGAGATACGAATGGTTGGAGAGTACTGGAGGAGTTTGATACCGACTATGATGGCACGATGGATCTGACAAAATCCTGGTCCAATGATGACAACGGTTTGGCGGTGCAGTGCAGTACTGACAGAAACGCGGATGGTACAATCGACCGAGTAGTGCACTTTGGAAGAAACGAAAGCGGTGAGAAGATTTATTTGCTGGTAGACGACAGCCCTGACGGCACGTGGGATAAGCTTGTTTATCTGAAATCGCATCATCCGCAGCGGGAGCTCGACGTAGATTTTGCGGAACAGATATCTGGAATTACAGAAATCGAGATACTTGGTCCCAGAAGCACAACATTGACTCTTACAGACGAAGCGCTGTCTGTGTTGGCGGGGGAATCGGAAAATTATTCTATCGAGATAGGGGGGACTGGCAGGCGCCATGCGACAGTGGACCTGCGAAGCGGAGGTATCGAACGCATCACCGGAGATGGAGCTACCGACGCGGACGGCAGACACGGGTATCAGGGTACGGACGCGATACTGTACATCGACCCAGACATAACGGTCTTGGTGTGATACCCGTTGTGGATACTGGTCATTGTAGAGTCGCGAAGTGGAATTTAGTGTACGTAATCTTCAAGAACATGACAATCACCAGCCAAGCCCAGCACTAGCATTTGGACACGAGGGCAGTTTCTGCAGTTTTGGTGGAGAACAAGACATATCGTTTCAGTCTGGATTGGCAAAGGTGGAGGAGAGGGCAATCTGGTGGATGTCTGGGGAGGAATTAGCGGATACCGAGAGGATTGGAAGAATGGCAACTGAACGCCCAGGACAGCATTGCCTTACATCATTGTTTGTACGATGGATGATGGTAAGCCGTGAGCAAACGAATTGCTGGCGTGACAATTCTCGCCTCTTTCCTGCGCATCTAGCGGGACTTCCCACGATGTACAATCGCCTGTGCGGGACAAGCAGTACTGGTACATCTGCGGCCGCAAGCAGCGTTCCTTCAGACAAGAAAACTTGCGGAATGCATAGGTACGGCCATTGCAACCGCAGTTTCGACTTGACAGTGCACCAAGTCATGCCAAGTATAAGGGTACTATGCGCGGTGCATGAAGAGACATACCATGGTGCCTGAATCTGTGAGGGAAAGTAGCAGTCCCCCGGTCATTGACGGCGGCGGGGCCGGTGTACGGATATCCGTCGCCCGCGGCCAGATAGAACGCAGCTATCGCGATGGCGACGACCTTGTGGTGATTATTGCTGGCGGTGCAACGCTGCGCGTCAAAGAGTATTTCACCGAGGACGACCATGTTCAGTCCGTTCTGATACTGGAAACTGCCAACCCGGCTGGGGGGTACGAAGTCGCGGAAGTCTCCTCCGAAAACAGAATCGTCAGCGCGTTCGAGGTGGCGTGGGGCCAGCTGGAGGAGATGTTTGGCGGGCGCGTCTCTGTAAGTGCAGCCGAAACTCCGGATGGTGGCGGGCCCCATTCGCCAGAGCGGTCGATGGGGCTTTCCCCCATGGCACTTGGCGTCCCCCTTGGACTGCTGGCGGCTGGCGCGGCTTTTGATGGTACTGGTGGAGGTGGCGGGAAAGGCTCTTCAGCGCCTGCTTCCGTTGCTCAGCTGGAAATTCCATCCCCGCAGCAGCCTCAAAGGCAGGTTCAGTCCCAAGTCGAACAGTCGACTCCGCAACCAGCGGTCCAACAGTTTCAGCCCGTCGCCCCTCCATCCCATCTGGAACTGTCTGCCAATGAAGGCTCGCCTGTCGAGAACGATCCGCTTGCCGCACTGCTGGCGGACTTGGCGACAGCTACAGTAGAGATGTTTGAACAGGCAGGCGTATCTGGCGTCGACGCCGGCAATCTCGATGACGTCAAATTGGTTGTCGGAGCATATGGAACACGCGCAGCGTCCTTGACTCTAGAGCAGATGCAGAGTTTGGCGGATATTGCATCTGCTGGCATCGCAGTGCGAGAAAAGGAAAGCCTTTTGTCTGCTATGGTCGATGGAGATACAATGACGCTGGTCCTTAGCGTAGATGCAGATGCGGTAATTGAACAGCGGGAAAAGAGCGTAGCGCTCAATCTGAATTCAAGCACTTTGACGCCAACAAGCCTAACGCGAACCTTCGTTCTGGATAGTCAGTACTGGAATCAGCGCATCGACAAGGACAGCGATTATAATGGAACTTTGGACAGCGTGGCATGGATGGATGTTGACCATAGCAACGGAGAGCTTAGGAAGACTGTCACGTATGAGATTGTTAACGGGATGCAAGCATCGCAAATTTCTGAAGAGATGTTCACCAGCCACACGGAGCTCAGAAGCCGCATGGCAACACACCATTATGACCATGACAGTGAGGCTGCGCGCTGGCTTATGACCTTATCGGAAGTGACTGGCTGGGCGCTCAGATACACATACCATGGCAATGGTACGATGGAAACACTGGAATATGTTTCTGACAGCATGTCTGCGCGCGATACATGGGATACAAGCGGCCGAATAGTCAGCCGCGAGACGTATCCTAAGGGCTTTGGTGAACCCGGTATGATCGAAACTTTTACGTACCACGACAGCGGATACACATATGAAGCGGATGAATATAACGGGGATACGCATGGCCAATCAGATGGAATTCCGGAAATCAGAAGGGGCTTTGATTCGAGCGGCAAGATGGTTTGGGAAAAACTCGACAGCGACTTCGACGGCAGCATAGACATGAAGAGCATCCTGTCCTATGACGAGACCGGCGAGGTTGAGAGGATTAGCTCTGACATTGATTTGGATGGCGCAGTTGACGAGATAGGGTATTATGGCAGAAACGAGAGTGGAGAGAAAATTTACACCCTGTTGGACGAAAATGCGGATGGCACTTGGGATGTATTGGAATACGGCTATGTCCAACGGCAGACACTCGATGCGGACTTGGCGGAGCAGGCGTCCGGAATTGCAAGCATCAGCATGTGGTCAAAGGAAAGGGATCTGACATTGACCATTACGGACGAGGCGCTTTCCGCGCTGGCAGGAAGCGCGGAGGACTATGCCGTTGCGGTTGTGGAATTTGGCTCCGAATACGGCAGGCGCCACACTGTGGACCTGCGAAGCGGAAATATCGTACAAATTACCGGAGACGGCGCGACCGACGTGGACGGCAGGCTGGGGTATCAGGGCACGGACGCGATACTGTACATTGACCCGGACATAACGGTCTTGGTGTGATGTCTGTCTTGGATTTTCGGTACCACGCCCGTGCGATACGGTGCAAAGTTTACGTCAACTGAGCGAAACGATCATTGGCCGTCCGGTCTACCGCCTTCGCTGCCTCTCATTAAGGCTGTGCAGCCTGTACCAGAGTGCCGGCGCCGTGGTCCGTAAACAGCTCCAGCAGCGTGGCGTGGGGCACCGTGCCGTCGAGTATCACGGCTGCCTCGACGCCCTTTTCCACCGCCTCGCAGGCCGTGCGCAGCTTCGGGATCATCCCGCCGGACACCGTGCCAGATTCAATCATCGCCTCTGCCTGGACGAGGTCGGCGGCTGGCACCAGCTTGCCCTCCGCGTCCAGCACGCCACCGACATCGGTAAGCAGCAGCAGCCGCTTCGCCCCCACGGCCGCGGCGATGGCGCCAGCCGCTACGTCGGCATTGACGTTGTAGGCATGGCCGTCTGCGCCCCAGCCCAGCGGAGCGATCACCGGTATTACCTCTGATGCGATCAGGTCCATGACGATCTTTGGGTCGACTTTCTCGGGCGTGCCGACATAGCCAATGTCGCTACCGTCGGCGGCTTTGCGTCGGCAGACTTTCAGCATGCGTCCGTCGCGACCCGACAGTCCTACCGCCCGTCCGCCCTGCTTCTGTACGGCGGCGACGATGCTTTTGTTGACGCTTCCGGCAAGCACCATCTCTACCACTTCGATGGCGCGCTCATCGGTAATCCGGTGGCCGCCTTCAAACCTGCTCTCCACTCCCAGCCGCTCGAGCATCCTGTCAATCTGCGGTCCGCCACCGTGCACCACTACCGGCAGCACGCCGCACTGACGCACAAGGGTCAGGTCGAGGGCAAGGCGGTTGAGAGCCGCTTCGTCGTCAACGGTCGCACCGCCCAGCTTGACCACCACCACGTGTCCGTCGTGGCTCTGGATGTGGGGCAGGGCTTCCGCCAGGGTCGCGGCGGTCCGCGCCCAGTGAGCGGGTACTCTGCTTGGCGTGTCGGCGTCGCGGGCCATGGTACTACCTGGCGATGTCGGCGATGTCTTCGCGCAGCGCTTCCAGCCCGTCGCGCGACCGGGCGGAGGTTGCCAGCGGCTGCGGGTGGGCTGCCGGATGCTTGGCGAGGTCGGAGGCTACCTGATTGGGCAGGTCGCCGTGCGTGGCTGCGGGCAGCTTGTCGATCTTGGTCAGCACGCAGCGGTGGCTGACGCCGGCGCTGTCCAGCCGCGCCATGAACTCGTGGTCCGAATCGGACACGCCGCGGCGGGAGTCGATCAGTACATAGGCTCGCCGCAGTCCGCGCCTGCCGGCGACATACTTGCCCGCCAGCGCCTGCCAGCGTTTGGCTTCTGTACGGCTGGCCCGGGCGTAGCCGTAGCCGGGCAGATCAACCAGCCACAGGCTGCCGTCGAGGTCGAAGAAGTTGAGCTGGCGGGTGCATCCGGGCTGGGCCGATGCGCGGGCCAGAGCTCGCCGTCCAAGCAGGGCGTTGAGCAGCGAGGACTTTCCCGCGTTGGAACGGCCGCCAAAGCAGACTTCGGCGCGGTCCTCGCTGGGCAAAGCGTCGAGGCTCGCGGCGCCAAGGGCGAAGCTGCAGGGACGGGAGAACAGCTTCTTCGCCGTCGGGTTCGCCGCGTCGCTCATGTCTTCCCCGCGGGAGGGTCGTCCTGCTTGCGGAAGCTGGCGTGGATGTTGCCGAACAGGTCCACCTCCACGCCCTGGCTGCGCATGATGGCGTACTGCTGGACCAGGGTGAGGATGTTGTTGGCGGTCCAGTAGATCACCAGTCCGGCCGGGAAGCGTCCGAGCAGGAATGTGAACATCACCGGCATCCAGGCGAAGATCTTCTGCTGGATGGGATCCGTCGGGGCCGGGTTGAGCTTCATCTGAAGCCACATCGTCACCCCCATCAGAATTGGCCAGAAGCCTATGCCGAGAAACTCAGGCGGCGTCCACGGAATCAGCCCGAACAGGTTGAACATCGAGGTGGGGTCGGGCGCGGCGAGATCCTGCACCCAGCCGACAAAGGGCGCGTGCCGCATCTCGATGGTGACGAACAGCACCTTGTAGAGCGAGAAGAAGATGGGGATCTGCAGCAGTATCGGCAGGCAGCCGGCGGCCGGGTTGACCTTTTCCTTGCGGTACAGGGCCATCATCTCCTTCTGCAGCTGGGCGCGGTCATCGCCCACCCGCTCCTTGATCTTTTCCATTTCCGGTTGGAGCTTCTTCATGCGCGCCAGCGAGGTGTAGGACTTGAAGGCGAGGGGAAACAGCACCGCCTTGACCAGCACCGTCAGCAGGATGATGGAGAAGCCCATGTTGCCGACATAGCCTTGGATGCCGGCCAGCAGCCGGAAAATCGGCTTGGTGAGATAGAAGAACCAGCCCCAGTCGACGGCGTCCTCGAAGCGGTCGATGCCTAGCCTCTCCTGATAGCCGCGGATGGTGGCGACTTCCTTGGCGCCGGAAAACACGTAGGAAACGGCCGACGCCTCGCTGCCGGGGGGGATCTCCAGCGCCGGCAGGCGCATGTCGGCCTGGTACACCGGCGAGACGCCCTGGCTTCTTGCCTTGAACACCCCGGTAAACCGCTGCCCCGCCGCCGGCACCAGCGCGGTCATCCAGTACTTGTCGGTGAAGCCCAGCCAGCCGTTGCCCGCCACGTCCCAGCGCTCGGCCGCGCCGCCTTCGGCGGCGATCGGGTCGAGGTCCTCGAGGTCGTCGTAGTCGAGCTCCTGCAGCTGGCCGTCGAAGATGCCCAGCGCACCCTCATGGAGGATGTAGAAGCCGATGGTGTCGGGTTCGCCGTGGCGGGCGACGATGCCGTAGGGAGACAGCCTGAGCGTGGAGCCGGTGCGGTTGCGTACCCGCTGCGTGACGGTGAACAGGTACTCCTCGTCCACCTCCAGCACGCGCTGGTACTCCACGCCGGCGCCGTTGTCCCAGGACATGACGAGCGGGCGGCCGGGAGCCAGGACGGCGCTGGTGTTTGCGGTCCAGACGGTGGTGGGAGTCGGCGTCGCAACGCCGCCGCCATGGTCGGTCCAGCCGTGCACCACGTAGTAGCCGCCGCCGCGCGACGCCGACGACAGAAGGCGCACCGGGTCGGAGGCGGGATCGACGGTTTCGCGGTAGCCCGACAGCAGAAGGTCGTCGATTCGCCCGCCGCGCAGCGAAACCGAACCGAACAGCGACGGCGTGTCGATGGCGACGCGGGGGATGCCGAGGTCGGGCTGCTGCGTGTCGGAGACGCCGGCAAGGGGCGCGGCGGGTGCCTGTACCTCGCCGTCCGGGGTGATGGTTACTGCCGGGTCAGTTGCGCCATCGGCGCCGCCGGCGATAGGGGGCTCCTCCTGCGGCGGCACTGTCGGCGGCTGCACGAACACCGTCCACAGGCCGATGAGCAGGAAGCTCAGCAGCGCGGCGATCAGCAGGTTGCGGGTCTGCTCGTCGATCATCGTTTCGGCGGCGGGTCATAGCCGGCGCCGCCCAGAGGGTGGCAGCGGGCGAGGCGTTTCATGGCCAGCCACCATCCGCGCAGGGGGCCGTGCTCCTGAATGGCCTCGACGGCGTACTGCGAGCAGGTGGGCTGGAAGCGGCAGTGGCCGCGCGGCAGCGGCAGCATCCGCCACCCCATCACGGGCAGCAGGGCAAGCTTTTGGATCATGGCCGGGCGCTCCGCTGGCTGCGCGGCCGTTTCGGCCGGTGCACCTCGCGCACGGCTCCAGACAGGTCGGCGAGCAGGCTGTCGAAGCGGCCGCTGGCCGTCGCGCCGCGGCGGGCGATCAGGACGTAGTCCCAGCCGGGATGGCCATGCTGCGCAAGCACCTCCTGCGCGGCGGCGCGCATCCGGCGGCGGGCGCGGTTGCGCAGCACGGCGTTGCCGGTCTTGCGCGAGGCGGTGTAGCCCACCTGGATGGCGGCCTCCGGCTGGCCGCTGCGCTGCCGCCCCTGGAGAATCAGGTGCGGGCGCACGGCGCGGCGGCCCCGGGCGGCGGCAAGAAAGCTGCTGCGGCGCTTCATGGTGATTAGCGGCGGCTGCCGCGGGGCGGAAGACACCCGCGGCGGCGTGTCAGGCGGTGAGCCGCTTGCGGCCCTTGGCGCGCCTGCGGTTGATGACCTGGCGTCCGCTCTTGGTCGCCATCCTGGCGCGGAATCCGTGCCGCCGCTTGCGGACCAGGCGGCTGGGCTGAAATGTGCGCTTCACGGCTGAGCTCCTAGTGGAACGGGAGTAGGAAAGTATGGAGGCACGTCGCCTCCCGCCCCTCTACATAGACGCGAAATCGGGACTGTCAAATTGGCCGCAGCGAAAGATGGCCGTCTTCCGGATGCGGCCGCCGAGTCCGCGGTCGATGCAGGCGTCTTGGCAAGCGGGTATAGTCGCCGCCGTCTACGGACTCACCCCTACCATCATCACCCTTGCTATCGGGAGGAACCATCCATGCGAATCGCAGGAACCGCGCTCGCGCTTGCCGTCATGGCGGCCGTCGCCGCCACCGCCGCCACTGCCCAGAACAAGCTCAAGGTAGCTGGCATCTACACCCAGCCCATCCAGCAGAAGTGGGACGCCCGCCTCCACGAGGCGCTCAGCAACGCCGAGGCCCGCGGCGAGGTCGAGTACTCGTTTTCCGAGAAGGTTGCCAACACCGACTACATCCGGGTGCTGCGCGAATACGCCGAGAGCGGCGTCGACCTGATCGTCGGCGAGGCGTTTGGCATCAGCCCCGAGGCGCGGAAAGTCGCCGACGACTACCCCGGCGTTGCGTTTCTGATGGGAGATCCGTTCAGGCCGCACGGCACCAACTTCGCCGTGTTCGACAACTACATCCACGAGCCCTGCTACCTGATGGGCATCCTCGCCGGCTCCATGACAAAGAACAACCGCATCGGCATGGTGGGCGGCTATCCCATTGGCGAGGTCAACCGGCTGTTCCACGCCTTCATGAACGGCGCCCGCTCGGTCAACCCCGACGTGGAGTTCAAGGTCACCTTCATCGGCTCGTGGTACGACCCGCCCAAGGCCAAGGAGGCGGCTTACGCCCAGGTTGAGGCCGGCGTGGACGTGCTGTACGCCGAGCGCGCGGGCGTGGTGGACGCGGCCCGCGAAAACGGAATCATCGCCTTCGGCAACGTCAACGACATGAACAAGGAGGAGAACGGCACCGACGTCGTGGTCACCTCCGCGCTGTGGGACATGAACCCCGCTATCTCCAACGCCATCGTCGAGGTGCGCGAGGGCCGCTTCAAGGCGGTCGACTACCGGGAGTGGACCATGATGCAGAAGGGCGGGGCCAGCCTGGCGCCGTACTACGAATTCGAAAGCCGCATCCCGGCTGCCGCCAAGCGCAAGGTGGAGGAGGTCAAGGCTGCCATCCTCGACGGCAGCTTCGTGGTGGAGATCATCGACGACGAGCCCAAGTCCACCTACTGAGGGCCGGATCCACCCCCGGCGGGGGCCTGCCCGCCGGGGGACTGCTTCAAGCTGTCTGGTCGGCAGCGGGCCATTGGTGGGCCGGAGACCTTCTGGCCAGAGGCAGCCCAGTGGCACAGAACGGCAGCGACGCTGGCAGGGTGGCCCACATGAACGGCGCCGGATAGTGCTTGACGCCAAGCAAGCATTGCCCTATGTTCAACACTGGCGATAGCGGCAGTCTGAGGAGACATAGCCATGGCACAGCGAGCAACCACGCCTCGAAGGGAGGCACCGGGGAAGCGCACAGGCGCTCGGCCCCGTCCAGCTGGGCATCGAGCAAGAACGCAGCCCGTATCTGACACGCGCACTACGCGGGAGGACGATTCTCCGCAGCAGCATGCTGAGGAAGCCCAAGAACGCTACTTGTCGGACTACTTGGTGGATGATGCTGAACTAGCTGCCTCAGGGATCACCAGACCGGAAGGTCCCTTGGGCAAGATGGAGATATATCGTCTGCCTCGGGAGGATCAGGAGGCGATTGCCGAAGCGCTCAACAATCCTCCCGAACCAAACCCGAGGTTGAAGCGCGCTAAGGAGGAATACCGAAAAAGGGTTAGAATGGAATGACCCGCGCCAACATATCCACACGAATATTATCGAACGAACATCGCTCAAATTTCGATTGTGGAAACGACAGCCTGAACCGCTATTTTCGGCAGCAAATTTCGCAAGATGCTAGAAGAGAATTCGCATCTGCAGTTGTTGCCGTAGAAGATGGTACGGAAGAAGTGGCCGGATATTACGTCGCCTCGCCTGCTGGCATTTCGCTCGATGAAACCTATCAAGAATGGACAGCTAAGTTTCCCAGATACCCTGTTGTGTCGGCAGCAAAGATAGGTCGTTTGGCTGTTGCACGGCAGTTTCAAAGAAGAGGCGTTGGTACCGCTCTCATGATTGACGCAGCGAACAGACTTTATAAAACTCTTGATATTTTTAAAGGTGAAAATGCTGTTTGTTGACGCAATAGACGATGAGGCTGCTTCCTTCTATCGTAGTTTGGGGATGCGCCCACTTCTCCATATTCCCGATACGTACCATGCACTTGTCTCTGAGTTGGCGACGTTGATCGAAAAAACTTGAAGTCGCTATGCTCGCTGTAGTTCTGCTTAACTTGATGGCAACATCATGGCTAGGATCATCAGCAGATGATTTCCCTCAGTCTATTGTAGTATGCACCCGTTATCAAGTCCCGCCAGCAGAGACCATACAACCCCCTTCGAGTGACGGAAATCCGGAAGGAGTGCGGGGACCTGCAGGCCAGTGAGGGCATTGACCTGTAGCTGGTACGAGGGCCGCTTCAAGGCGCCTGCTGCCGAAAGTGGACCGTGGTACTAAAGGACAGGGTCAGTACGGCACCTGCCAAGAGTTTGAGAACCGCATTCCGGCTGCTGCCAACTGCAAGGTGGAGAAAGTCATGGCTGCCATCCTTGCCAGCATATTCGTGGTCGAGAACATCGAAGGCGGGACCAGGTCGGCATTGTGAGCGGTGAGTTTCGCACATTGCGTCTGGTTGCGGGGCTGACAGCGGTAAACAGGCAGTTTGGGCACTCGCTGGCCAGCGACAGCAGTGTAGCGCTGCTGGCTAATGGCAATACTGTGGCTGCAGCACTGTAGCAGAGTCGTTGCGACCGCCATCGTGAGCGGTGGTGGTTGATGCTTGACACCAAGCAAGCACTCCCCTATATTTGCCACTAGCGGATACTACAGTCTCAGGAGGCACGGACATGGTACAGGATACAACCCCGATTCAAGGGGAAAAATCGTCAAAGCGCCCTGGTGCTCGCTCCCGTCCAACTGGGCATCGAGCAAAGTTGCAACCCGTATTTGCGGCGCGTACCGTGCGGGAGGACGATTCTCCGCCGCAGCGTGGTGAGAAAGCCCAAGGTCGCCCTCTGCAAGACTTCTTGATGGACGATAACGAAGCTGCTACCGCATGGATCACCAAACCGGTAAATCCCATCTGCAAGTTGGAAATTTATCGCCTGTCTCGTAATCCCCATTTGGCGACTGTTGGATCGTTCGCCAATCCTTCCGATCCAAACCCAAGAATGAAGCGCTATATGGAGAAGCGCCGGAAGAGGGTTGGAGTGGAAATGACGCACGCCAATAATGCCGACAAAGCTACAAGACAGTTAACGAGCGAGGACCGTAATAAATTTGACTGTGGAATCTACAGTCTGAACCGTTATTTTCGACTGGATGTTGCGGAAGATGTCAATATAGACTACGTTTCCGCATATGTGGCTGTTGAAGAAGGTACCGACGATGTGGCCGGATATTACACAATTTCGGCTGGTGGCCTTCCACTCGATGAAATCCATCAAGATTGGGAACCTGAGGAACCCTTCGATCTTCCTCAGATGCCGGCAGCAAAGATAGACAACTTGGCCGTTGACCGGAAGTTTCACGGGCAAGGCGTTGAGGTGTTTCTCATTGCAGACGCTGCGAACAGAATTAAACAGGCTCCTGTAGGTGTAGCCATGCTGGCAATTGTAGCGGCAGACGATACGGCCGCTTCCATTTATTGTCAATTGGGGATGCGCCAGCTGCTTCGCACACCTGACAAGTACCATGCGCCTATCAATGTATTAGTGTCGTCGATTGGAAGTCCATGAAATCATTACTCCTGCTGTAGTATTCTGCCTACTCAGGCATCGTCTCGTGGCCGAGTTCATCGACAAGCGCCCCCGTTATCCTATAGTAGTGCTCACCCGCACACCAAGTTTCAACTAACCAGCACCATGCAGCCAGCCCTTCGACTGACAGGAATCCGCAAAGGATTCGGAGACATGCTCGCCAACGACGGCATCGACCTGTCGCTGGCCAGGGGGGAGGTGCTGGCGCTGCTGGGAGAGAACGGTGCAGGCAAGACCACCCTCATGAACATCATCTTCGGCCACTATCTGGCCGACGGGGGACGGGTCGAGGTGGACGGCGCGCCGCTGCCGCCGGGGTCTCCGGAAGCCGCCATCCGCGCTGGCATTGGCATGGTGCACCAGCACTTCACGCTGGCTGACAATCTCTCAGTCCTCGACAACATCGTCCTTGGCCGAGAGCCGCTTTGGGCGCCCCGCCAGCGCCTTGGCGCCGCCCGCAGCCGCCTGCGCGACCTGGCCTCCCAGTTTGGTCTTGACGTCGCCCCCGACGCCCGCGTTGGCGACCTGGCGGTGGGCGAGAGGCAGCGGGTAGAGATTCTCAAGGCGCTCTATGCCGACGCCCGCATCCTGATTCTGGACGAGCCTACCGCCGTCCTTGCTCCGCAGGAGACCGCGCGTCTGTTTGAGACGCTGCGCAGCCTGGTCGACCAGGGCCGGTCGGTGATTCTGATCTCCCACAAGCTTGAGGAGATCTTGCGGGTCAGCGACCGCATTGCGGTGTTACGCCGCGGCCGCCTGGTCGGCGAGATGGCGACGTCCGCCGCAGATCGCGACCAGCTGGCCGAGATGATGGTGGGGCGCCGGGTGGCGCGGCCGCGGTCCGAACCGCTGGAGGCTGGCGGCCCCGTGCTTCGGCTGGAGGGTGTGACGGCGGGAGGCGCCCGCGGGGTGCGGGACGTCAGTCTGGAGATTCGCCAACGCGAGATCGTTGGCGTGGCGGGAGTCGCGGGCAATGGCCAGCGGGCGCTGGAGGATCTTGCTTGCGGGATGGTACGCCCGGACTCCGGCGCCATCGAGATGCTTGGCCGCCCCCTCCTGCGATGCAGGCCCTCCGAGGTCATCGGGCGCGGCGTTGGGAGGATTCCGGAGGACCGCCATGCGAGGGGCTTCGTCGGCGAGATGGCGGTGTGGGAAAACCTTGCCAGCGAAGATCTCCGCAGTCCGGCCTTCAGCCTGGGCGGCTGGTGGGTGCGCAGGAGCGCCGCCCGCCGCCACGCCCAGTCGCTGATCGACCGCTACGATATCCGCTGCCCTGGTCCCGATGCCGAGACCCGATTGCTGTCTGGCGGCAATCTCCAGAAACTGGTGCTCGCCCGCGGGCTGGCGCGCAGTCCCGGCCTTGTGGTGGCCAGCCAGCCCACCCGCGGTCTCGACGAGGGAGCGATAGCCTTTGTGCATGGCCAGCTGCTTGCCGCTCGCCAGCAGGGCGCCGGGGTATTGCTGGTCTCCGAGGATCTCGACGAGCTGCTGGCGCTTGCCGACCGAATCGCGGTGGTCTATCGGGGACGGCTGTCGCCCGCGCTGCCGGCGCGCGGTGCTGACACGGCGCAGATTGGCCGGATGATGGCGGGGCAGGCATGACCTTGGCGGAGGGCTGGCGATGAGACTGGAGCCGCGGGCAAAGACGCCGATTTGGATGGCGGCGCTGGCGCCGCCGCTGGCCATCGCTGCCAGCCTGCTGCTGTGCTCCGTGCTGATCCTGTGGGCGGGCGAGAGCGTCGGCGAATCGCTGCTGCTTCTGGTCAAGGGCGCGGTGGGATCGCGCTTCGCGCTGTCCGAGACTCTGTCGCGGGCGACCCCGCTGGTGTTTACCGGGCTGGCGGCGGCCGTGGCGTTTCGGGCGAAGTTCTGGAACATCGGCGCCGAGGGGCAGCTCTACGCAGGCGCTCTGGCGGTGACCTGGCTGGGCACTGGCGCCATTGTGCTGCATCCGGCGCTGATGATTCCGATGCTGTTTCTGGCTGGCGCGGCGGCGGGCGGCCTGCTCCTGCTGCTGCCGGTACTGCTCAAGCTGCGGCTGCGGGTGGACGAGGTGGTTACCACGCTGCTGCTCAACTTCGTGGTGCTGCTGCTGGTGAGCTGGCTCATCGAGGGCCCCTGGCGCGACCCGATGTCGCTGGGCTGGCCCCAGGCGGCGCCGGTGGTGGCGGAGGGCACGCTGCCGCAGCTGCTGGCGCGTACCCGGCTGCACTTGGGCCTGCTGGTGGCGGTGGCGATGGCCTGCATCGTCTGGCTGGTGATGGCGCGCAGCGTCTGGGGCCAGGAGATCCGCGCGCTTGGCCACGGCCCGGAGGCAGCCGCCTTCGCCGGGATGCCGGTGGCCCGCACCATACTGCGCGCCGCCCTGATCAGCGGCGGCCTGGCGGGCATGGCAGGGGTGTCGGAGGTGGCCGGGCTGAAAGGCTACCTCACCCTCGACCTGTCGCCCGGCTTCGGCTACGCGGGCATCGCCGTGGCGATGCTGGCTGGCCTGCATCCGCTGGGCGTGCTGGCTTCGGCGGCGTTTCTGTCGGCGATATTCGTGGGCGCCGACTCCATGAGCCGGGCAAGCGCGGTGCCCAGCTACTTCGCCGACGTAGTGACGGCCGTCGCCCTGCTGGCAGTGCTGGTGAGCGTGATGCTGACGCGCTACCGGCTGCGCTGGCACTGAGCGGAGGGGCGGCGCGATGACCGATATCCTCGAGATCCTTGCCACGGTGGGCTTCTGGAGCGCCACCCTGCGAATCGTCAGCCCGCTGGTGTTTGCGACTCTGGGCGAACTCCTCTGCGAGCGCGCCGGGGTGCTCAATCTGGGCATCGAGGGAATCATGACCGCCGGCGCCCTGGCGGGCTGGATGTGGGTGTACCAGGGCGGCGGCCTGTGGAGCGGCGTGGCGTTCGCGGCGCTGGTCGGCGCCTCCTTCGGGATGCTGCACGCCGGCCTTACCGTGCATCTGGGCCTGTCGCAGCACGTCGCGGGCATCGGCATCACGCTGCTGGCGGTGGCCCTGTCCTCGTACGTGTTTCGCATCCTGCTGCCGCTGGTCACCACGCCTCCCAAAATCACTCCCTTCCAGCCCTGGGAGGTACCGCTGCTGTCCGAGATTCCGTTCGTGGGGGAGGCGCTGTTCAGCCAGACACCGCTCACCTACCTGGCCCTGCTGCTCGCGCCGGCGGTCTGGTACCTGCTCTACCGCACGCCTCTGGGGCTTGCGATTCGCATGGCCGGTGAAAACCCGGCGGCGGTGGAGGCGCAGGGGATTGACGTGCTGCGGCTGCGCACCGGCGCGGTGATGGCGGGGTCGGCGATGATGGCGGTGGGCGGGGCGTTTCTCACCATGTCGGCGTTTGACGCCTTCTACTTCGGCATGGTCAACGGACGCGGCTGGATCTGCGTGGCGCTGGTGATCTTCGCTTCCTGGCGGCCCGGCAAGGCGCTGCTGGGAGCGCTGCTGTTCGCCGGTCTGGACGCGATGCAGGTGCGGGCGCAGCAGGTGGCGGGAGCGGTGATTCCCTACCAGTTTTTCCTGGCGCTGCCCTATCTGCTCAGCATCGCAGCGATGGTGGTCATGGCCCGCCGCGCCGCCTATCCCAAGGCGCTGCTGACGCCCTTCCGGCGGGGCGACCGGATCTAGGCGCGAGAGGCGGTCCGCTGCGGCTCGGCCCGTGATAGCCCAGCGCTATTCTGGCCGCCGCATATAGTCCAAAGCTGAGGCGGAGACATGTCATGCTTGACCTGCTGGTACGCAACGCCCGCCTCGCCGATGGCCGTCAGGGAATCGATATCGCAGTCCGTGACGGACGCATCGTCGAGGTAGGGCCGGGCATCGAGGCCGAAGCGCGGCAGACCTTGGACGCGGATGGATGGCTTGTGCTGCCGCCGTTTGTCGATTCGCATTTTCACATCGACGCCACGCTGTCCGCTGGCCGTCCACGCGTCAACCAGAGCGGCACGCTGCTTGAGGGGATCGAAATCTGGGCGGAGCTGCTGCCTACGCTGACCCATGACGACGTGTACGCCAGGGCCAAGGAACAGTGCCGCTGGGCCATAGCCCAGGGATGCCTCGCGGTCCGCAGCCACGTCGACGTCAGCCACGAGTCGCTGGTCAGCGTCGAGGCTTTGCTCCAGCTGAAGCGGGACATAGCGCCGTGGCTGGAGCTGCAGCTGGTGGCGTTTCCGCAGAACGGCCTCTACCGGCAGCCCGGCGCCCGCGACAACCTGCTGCGGGCTCTCGACATGGGCGTGGAGGTGGTAGGCGGCATCCCTCACTTCGAGCGCACCATGGCGGACGGCGCCGAATCGGTGCGGGACCTCTGCGAAATCGCCGAAAGCCGCGGGCTGATGGTGGACCTGCACTGCGACGAGACCGACGACCCCATGTCGCGCCACGTCGAGACCCTGAGCGCCGAAACCAGCCGTCTGGGACTGGGCGGGCGCGTCGCCGCCTCGCACGTGACCTCCATGCACTCCATGGACAACTACTACGTCAGCAAGCTGCTGCCGCTGATGCGCGAGGCGGAGCTGTCAGTGATCTCCAACCCGCTGGTCAGCATCCTCATACAGGGCCGCCACGACGCCTATCCAAAGCGGCGCGGCCTGACCCGCATCCCCGAAATCATCGACCATGGCATCCCGCTGGCGCTGGGCCACGACTGCGTCATGGATCCCTGGTACAGCCTGGGCAGTCACGACATGCTGGAGGTGGCGCAGATGGCGGTGCACGCCGCCTACATGTCAGGGGAGAGGGAGATGGCAGCCATGGTGGAGGCGGTCACCGAAACGCCCGCGCGAATCATGGAGCTGGAAGGCTACGGACTAGAGGCCGGATGCCAGGCGGACTTCGTGGTGCTGCAGGCGAGGGGACCGGTGGAAGCACTGCGGACGCGGGCCGCCCGGCTGCATGTGGTGCGCCGGGGAAGTGTCATTGCTACCTCCGAGCCGCGGCGCAGCGAGGTGAAGATGGGCGACGAGCGGGTGCAGGTGGACTTTCTGGGGCCAGCCCCAACCTGATGCGACCGGCTATGGACTGGCGGAACAGGCACCGGACCGGCCGTGCCCTGACAGCCTCAACCACGGGTCGTGGCGGGAGACTCGGCTGGCCACGCGCTGGCGTCAGTCTGGCGGTCTCGCGATCAGCCGCTGCGGCATGCCGCTTGCCAAGAGAGCAGAACTCTGGCAGCATGCGTGGCTGGTCAGTTCTCCGTGATGAGAGTTCTGGGGTTGCCGCCGCTGTTTGATCTGACTGCATTCGGGCCGATAGACAGCTGCTTGATAGCTGCAGTCAGGTGGTGCGCATCGAGTGACCTGCCAGAAGACCGTTCTTCTAGGAGAGCCAAAATGAAGACATCGATTGACTTCGTTGCCAATTTGCGCCGCCGGAACTGCGTGCCCGGCTACCCTGACATTTCTGGCGGCGAGTGCATGAGACCTGTGCCTGCTACAC
>CAZPIN010000093.1:0-22830 GCA_964586735.1 uncultured Rhodobacterales bacterium
GTGGGCCTCAACCCGGAGTTTGCCGACCGCTATCCCCACGAGTTCTCCGGCGGCCAGCGGCAGCGGGTGGGCATCGCCCGGGCCTTGGCGCTGTCGCCCAAGTTTGTCGTCTGCGACGAGCCCATCGCCGCCCTCGACGTCTCCATCCAGGCCCAGGTGGTCAATCTGCTGCGCGAATTGCAGGAGAAGCTTGGCCTGACCTACCTGTTCATCAGCCATGACCTGTCGATGGTGCGCCATATCGCCGACACCGTGGCCGTCATGTATCTGGGGAGGCTGGCCGAGATGGCCTCCAACGAGGAGCTGTTCTCCAACCCCCGCCATCCCTACACGCGGGCGCTGCTGTCGGCCATTCCCCACCCCGACCCGGCCGCCGAGTCGAGCCGCCGCCGCATCATCCTCAGAGGCGACGTGCCGAGTCCCGCCAATCCGCCCAAAGGCTGCGTGTTTTGCACGCGCTGCCCGGTGGCGATAGACCTTTGCCGCCAAACTGCGCCAGAATGGCGCACTCTCAAGCCGGGCCACAGGGTGGCCTGCCATAGAGCGGAAGAGGTACCGAGCATCCCACCCTTTGCGTCCGCGCCATCGGCGCCGGCCGCGTCCGAAGCAACAGCCATGGAGCAACTCTCATGACCACTTCAACCCTGCGCGGCGCCCTGGCGGCGCTCGCGTTTACGGCGCTGCTCGCAGCGCCGGCGCAGGCCCAGCGCGGCAGCGACGGCCAGCTCAACATCATCTACTGGCAGGCGGTGTCGATCCTCAACCCGTTCCTGTCGGGCGGCACCAAGGACCAGGAGGCGGCCTCGCTCATTCTCGAGCCGCTGGCCCGCTACAACCAGGACGGCGACCTTGTGCCCTATCTGGCGGAGGGGATTCCCACCATCGAGAACGGGGGCGTCGCATCCGACCTGCGGTCCATCACCTGGAAGCTGCGCGACGACATCGTCTGGTCCGACGGCACGCCGGTAACCGCCGAGGACGCGGTGTTCACCGCCAACTACTGCATGGACCCCGATGGCGGCTGCGCCCAGCTCTCCAACTTCACCGACGTGGAGCGGGTGGAGGCCGTCGACCGCCATACCGTCCGCGTTCACTTCTCGGTCGCCAAGCCGTTCCCCTACGGCCCGCTGGTGGGGGCGCAGTCGCCCATCATCCAGAAGGCCCAGTTCGCCAACTGCATGGGAGCGCGGGCGCCAGAGTGCACCGAGCAGAACTTCGGCCCCATCGGCACCGGACCCTTCAAGGTGGTCGACTTCAAGGCCAACGACGTCGTGGTGTACGAGGCCAACCCCCGCTTCCGCGATCCAGCCAAGCCCGCCTTCGCCACCGTGGTGTTCAAGGGCGGCGGCGACGCCGCCTCCGCCGTGCGCTCGGTGCTGGAGACCGGCGAGTTCGACTACGCCTGGAATGCCCAGGTCGAGCCCGAGCTCATCGCCCAGATGGAGCAGGCCGGCAAGGGCAAGGCGATCAGCGCTTTCGGCACCCTGGTCGAGCGGCTGATGATCAACTTCACCAATCCCGATCCGGCCAAAGGCGACATGCGCTCAACGGTGGAAGCCGGGGAGCATCCCTTCCTCACCGACACCGCGGTAACGCGGGCGCTGTCGCTTGCTATCGACCGCCAGGTGCTGGTCGACGCCGGATACGGCAAGGGCGGCCAGGTCACCTGCAACGTCCTGCCGGCGCCGGCGGCCTACAACTCCACCAACAACGACTGGTGCCGCACTCAGGACATCGCCGAGGCTAACCGTCTGCTGGACGCAGCCGGCTGGGTGCGCGGCTCCGACGGCGTGCGGGCCAAGAACGGCGTCCGCCTGTCGGTGCTTTACCAGACCTCCACGAACTCCGTGCGTCAGGCCACCCAGGCCCTGGTCAAGCAGTGGTGGGGCGAGATTGGCGTCGAGGCCGAGCTGCGCAACATCGACGCGGGCGTGTTCTTCGGCGGCGACCCGGCGAGCCCGGACACCTACCAGAAGTTCTACGCGGACATCGAGATGTACGCCAACAACTTCGACGGCACGGATCCGGAGGTGTACATGGCCAACTGGCTGTGCGAGGAGATTCCCGGCCCCGCCAACCAGTGGCAGGGTTCCAACGTCCCCCGCTTCTGCGACCCGGACTACGAGGCTCTTGTCGCCGAGATGGGCAAGACGGCGGGGCTCTCCAAGCGAGCCGAGCTGGCCAAGCGCATGAACGACATGCTGATGGAGGCCGGGGCGATGATCCCGCTCATCCATCGCGGGCGCAACTCGGCGCAGTCGCTCTCGCTGGGCGGTGTCAACATGAATCCGTGGGACTCGGAGCTGTGGAACATCGCCGACTGGTACCGCGTGAAGTAACAACGGTTTCCCCGCCGCCCTTCGGGGCGGCGGGGCAGCCAACGCTTCCCGCCCGGCGCCCGCCATGCTGACCTACACCCTGCGGCGGCTTCTGTTCGCCATCCCCACCCTGCTGGTGGTCAGCTTCGTCATATTCCTGGTGCTCGACCTCGCGCCCAACGACCCCACCGGCAGCCTGCCGCTGACCATTCCGCCCGAGGTGCGGGCCAAGATCCGCGAATCGCTCGGCCTCGACCAGCCGATGATGGTGCGCTACCTGCTCTGGCTCAAGCAGTTCATGGTCAACGAGCCGCTCAACGTCATCGAAAACCTCTTCGGCGTCGAGATCGGCGACAGCGCCCAGCGCCTGCGGGTGCAGAGCTGGACCACCCGCTCGCCGGTGGTGGACATCATCGTCGAGCGCATGCCCCAGACCCTGTGGGTGGTCGGCCTCTCCTACGTCTTCGGCATCCTCATCGCCGTCCCCATCGGCGTCATCTCGGCCTACCGCCAGTACTCGTGGTTCGACCAGATCGGCACCTTCGTCTCGATGGTCGGCTTCTCGGTGCCCACCTTCTTCACCGGCCTCGTCCTCATCGTCGTCTTCAGCGTCTCGCTGGGCTGGCTGCCCTCCATCTACGACACCAACCACCGCGTCACCGACCTCCCCAGCCTGTGGTTCCAGATCAAGCAGATGTGCATGCCGGTGGCGGTGCTGGCCTTCTACAACGCCGCCCAGATCTCGCGCTTCATGCGCGCCTCCATGCTCGACAACCTCCAGCAGGACTACGTACGCACCGCCCGCGCCAAGGGCCTCCGCGAACAGGCGGTGCTGCTGATCCACGTGCTGCGCAATTCCCTCATCCCGGTGGTTACCGTCATCGCCCTGGGCGTGCCGCAGATATTCGGCGGGGCCATCATCACCGAGCAGATTTTCCGCGTGAACGGCCTCGGCCAGCTGCTCATCAGCGGCATCTACGCCGCCGACATACCGCTGGTGCAGACCCTCACCTTCATCTTCGCAATCCTCATCGTCCTTTTCAATCTCGTCGCCGACATCCTCTACGGCATCCTCGACCCGAGAATCCGCTATGGCTGACTCCGCCGCCGCCTCCGCCCCCGCGCAGTCCGCCGGCACCTCGCCCTGGCTGGACGTCTGGCGGCAGTACCGCGCCCACCGCGGCGCCCTGTTCGGCGCCGGGGTGTTCGTGTTCATCATCCTCGCCGTGACGGTCGGCCCCAGCCTGTGGACCATCGACCCGCAGTACATCGACATCGTCAGCAAGAACCAGGCCCCCTCCCTGGCCCATCCCCTCGGCACCGACAATCTCGGCCGCGACACCCTCTCCCAGGTGCTGCACGGCGGGCGCGTCTCGCTGGCGGTGGGCGTGACGGCCATGCTGCTGTCGCTGGTGCTGGGCACCCTCGTCGGCATTTTCGCCGGCTACTTCCGCCGCATCGACGGGCCGCTGATGCGGCTCACCGACCTCTTCCTCGCCCTGCCGCTGCTGCCGCTGCTGCTGGTGATCATCCTGCTGTTTCGCGACACGCTGCGGGCGGCGTTCGGGCCGGAGACCGGCATCTTCATGCTGGTCGTCTTCATCATCGGCATCACCAGCTGGATGCAGACCGCCAGGGTGGTGCGCGGCGAGGTGCTCAGCCTGCGCGAGCGGGAATTCGTGCTCGCCGCCACCAGCATCGGCGTCCGTCCGGGCGGCATCCTCCGCCGCCACATCACGCCCAACGTCCTCAGCCCGATTCTGGTCTCCGCCACCCTCGGCGTCGCCAACGCCATCATCACCGAAAGCGCCTGAGCTTCCTTGGCCTGGGCTTTCCCTCGGACTTCCCCACCTGGGGGCGGCTGCTGTTCGACGGCGCCAACTTCATGACCCTGACGCCCTCAAGGGTGATCTGGCCGGGCCTCGCCATCTCGCTGACCGTGCTCTCCGTCAACTACATGGGCGACGGCCTGCGCGACGCCCTCGACCCCCGCATCCGCGGCCGCTGAGAAAGGAACCGCCAAAAAAATGCACCGGCAGCCCTCTCCTTCCCCGCGCCCGCGGGACCGCATCCGGCCATGACCCGCAGCCGCTGGCTCGAGGCCGCCGACGCCACGCCGTGGCGCTGCATCGGCCCGCCGCGCGGCGGACGGGTGGTGGCGGTGGCCGGCGACCATTTCGATCCGATGACGTTCTACTTCGGCGCCTGCGCCGGCGGCGTGTGGAAAACCGTCGACGGCGGCGTCTACTGGGAATGCGTCTCCGACGGCCATCTGCGCAGCGCCGCCGTCGGCGCCCTGGCCGCCGCGCCATCCGACTCCAACGTCGTCTACGCCGGCATGGGCGAAACCACCATCCGCATCGACGTCTCCTGGGGCGACGGCGTCTACCGCACCACCGACGCCGGCCGCAGCTGGCATCATCTGGGCCTCGACTCCAGCCGCCACATCGGCGCCATCCAAGTGCACCCCGACGACCCCGACGTCGCCTATGTCGCCGCGCTGGGCGACGCCTTTGGCGGAAACGGAGGCGACCGCGGCGTCTACCGCACCACCGACGGCGGCCGCAGCTGGAAGCGCGTGCTGCACGGCGGCCCCGAGGTCGGGGCGGTCGACCTGTCCATGGACCCCACCAATCCCCGCGTGCTGTTTGCCACCCTGTGGCGGGCGCGGCGGAGCTTCTGGCACCTCTCCAGCGGCGGGCCGGGGTCCGGCCTGTGGATATCGATGGACGGCGGCGACAGCTGGCAGGACCTGTCGGCGCGGCCCGGCATGCCCAAGGGACCGCTGGGCAAGATCGGCGTCGCCGCCAGCCCCGCCCGGCAGGGCCGGGTGTTTGCCCTGGTCGAGGCCGAGGGCCGCAAAACCGGCCTCTACCGCTCCGGGGACTACGGGCGCAGCTGGAAATCCGTCTGCCGCAGCCGCGACCTGATGCACCGGCCCTGGTACTACGCGCACGTCTTCGCCGACCCCTGCGACGCCGACACGGTCTACGTCAACAACCTGTGCATGTGGAAGTCGTCGGACGGCGGCAGGACGTTTACCGAAATCACCACGCCCCATCTCGACAACCACGCGCTGTGGATCGACCCGCGCAACCCGCGGCGCATGGTGCAGGGCAACGACGGCGGGGCCTGCGTCAGCTTCAACGGCGGCGAGACCTGGTCAACGATCTACAACCAGTGCACGGCGCAGTTCTACCGCATGGACATCGACTGCCAGCATCCCTACCGGGTGTACGGCACGCAGCAGGACAACACCACCATCTCCGTGCCCAGCGCCACCGAATGGGGGCGGATCACCCTTGCCGACTGCACCTTCCCCGGCACTGGCGAAAGCGGAAGCGTCGCCGTCCATCCCGAGGACCCCAACGTCGTGATATCGGGGGCGGTGGGATCGAGCCCCGGCGGCAACGGCGCCCTGCAGCGCTACGACCACCGCACCCGCCAGATCCAGATGGTCAACGTCTGGCCCGAAGAGGCGACGGGCGTGCCGGCGCGGGAGCTTCGCCACCGTTTCGCCTGGACCTATCCGGTGATGTACTCGCCGCACGACAGCGGGCTGCTCTACGCGGCGGGAAGCCACGTGTTCGCCAGCCGCGACGAGGGCCAGAGCTGGCAGCGGATTTCGGACGACCTCAGCCGCGGCGACGACTCCAAACTCGGCCTTTCGGGCGGCCCCCTGACCGGCGAAACCGCCGGCGCCGAGCAGTACGGCACCTGCGTGGCGCTTGCCGAGTGCCCGCATCGCCCCGGCGTCCTCTTTGCCGGCACCGACGACGGACTGGTGTGGCGGCGCGAAAAGGAGCGGTGGAAGAAGATCACCCCGCCCGACATGCCCAAGGACGGTTTCGTCGCCTGCGTCGAGGTGTCGCGGCACGGCCGGGGCGTCGTCTATCTGGCCGCAACCCGCTACAAGCTGGCCGACTACAAGCCCTATCTCTGGCGCAGCCGCGACGACGGCAAGAGCTGGCAGCGCATCTCCGGCAAGATGCCCCAAAGCGAAATCACCCGGGTGATACGCGTCGACCCCGTGCGCGAGGGACTGCTGTACGCGGGCACTGAGACTGGCCTGTACTGGAGTCCCGACGACGGCAGGTCCTGGCGGCGGATGTCGGGCGGCCTGCCCGTGGCGCCGGTGTACGACCTGCGCGTACGGGAAGACGGCGACCTGGTGGCAGCTACCCACGGACGGTCGTTTTGGATTGCCGACGACATTGCCTCCCTGCGCACCCTGCCCGCCCGTCCCGCCGCTCTTGAGATGCTGCAGCCAAGACCGGCCGTGCGTACAAAGCTGCACTGGAGCGCGGGACTGTTTGACGGCGAGGGCAAGAACTACAGCCCCGCCTTCGGCATGCCCGGCACCTCCGAGATGAAGCGCCTGGAGGACGGCACGGAGCGGCAGCGCTGTCTCGACTGCGGCGAAAACCCGCCCCGCGGCGCCATCCTGCAGTACTGGATGGACAAGGAGGGGCCGGTGACGATCACTGTCAGCGATTCGCAAGGCAGACAGGTGGCCCGCATAGAGTCGGGGAAGGGGCCGAAGAAACGGCGTCCGCCCGGCAAGGCCGGAATGAACAGGTATGTCTGGGACCTGGCGGAGGACGGTCCCATGATGCTGGACCGCGACCTGGCGGAGGACTTCGAGCCGCTGCTTGACAGCAAGGAGGTGATCGCGGGACCCACGGTGCCGCCGGGACGCTACCGGGTCGCCGTGGAGGCGGGCGGGCGCAAGGCCGAGCGTGAACTGGAGGTGGTGGCCGACCCGCGGCTCAGCGTCAGGCAGGAGGATTTCGAGGCCCAGCACAAGCTGCACAGCGACCTGATGGTGAGGCTTTCCGAGCTGAACGTCGCGATCAATCGCGGCCGCACAGCGCTGTGCGAGCTGGAGGACTTCGCCGACCGCGGCGGCCAGCACGCCAAGAAGGCCAAGTCGCTGCGCAAACGGTTGGGCAAGATCGTGGCGGGCTTGGTCAACCAGGACAAGGAATCGCCCTACGACAGCCTGCGGCATCGGGCGGGGCTGGACGACACCATCAAGGAGCTGGCCTGGCTGGCCACTATCGGCGACGGCGCGCCCGCCAGGCAGACCTGCGAGGTGGCCAAGGAAGTGGGGAAGCAGGTAGACCGGCGGATTGGGGAGTTTGAGAGGTTTGTCGAGAAGGACCTTGCAGACTTCAACAGGATGCTGGGCGACGAGCCGGTGATTTCGGGCGTGTGGAATCCAGAATCGGCCGACGCCGACGGGGACGGCGAAGCGTGAGGCGGGAGTTTTGGGCGCTTTGGAGCGCCGACTTCCTGCTGCGCGGCTCCTATCAGCTGGGGAAGACTCCGGTACTGCCCATCCTCGCGGCGTCGCTTGGGGCGGGCGAAGTGGTGGTTGGGCTTGTGGTGTCCGCCTCCACCTGCACGGGAATCGTCGCCAAGCCGCTGTTTGGATGGCTTTCGGATCTTTGGGGACGGCGGCGGTGGCTGTGGGCCGCGCTGGGACTGTTTGTGGCCATGCCGTTCGCCTATCCGCTGCTGGCCACGCCGGAGCAGCTGCTGGGCCTGCGGACAGCGCATGGCATGGCGACCGCCATACTCGGCCCTGTCACGCTGTCCTGGGTGGTGGCGATGTCCGAAGACCGCCGCGCCTCGCGGCTGGGGACGTTTGGGATGGCCCGGGGGTTTGCCCATCTGCTTGCGCCGACTGTCGCGGGGCTATTGCTGCTGGTACTGGAGCCTGTCGAGGTGTTTCCGGTCGTGGGAGCGCTGAGCCTGCTGGCGGCGGCGCCGCTGATGATGCTTGGACCGTCCCCTCGGCCGCCCGCGGCGCGGAGGCCGGAACCGGTCCGGGCAGTCTGGCGGAAGGTGGTGGCGGTACCAGCGCTGTGGTGTGCGGGTGGCATCGAGACGATGGTCTATCTGGCGACCTATGCGGCGCGGGCGTTTCTGCCGCTGGCGGTATTGCAGCACCCCGAGGGAAGCGTTGTGCTGGCGGGGGTGTTTTTCACGGTGCAGGAGACCGTCCACCTGCTGACCCGGCCATTGGGCGGCCGCTTTGCTGACCGCTGGGGGGTGGCGCCGGCCATCGTGCTGGGAATGGGAATGATTGGTGTCGGCATGATGGGACTGTCCGCGGTGGGGGGACTGGCAATGCTGGCCTGCGCGGCGATAGCGGGAGCGGGTCAGGGGATGGTACTGCCCGCCTCGATGGCGATGGCGGGCGGCAGCGTGCCGCAGGGGATGACAGGAACCGGCATGGGAGTGTATGGTGCCTTGCGCAACGCGGGCAAGGTCGCCGGGCCGGTAGTAGCTGGACTGCTGGCGGCCCGCTATGGCATCGAGTGGATGTTTATGGTAATGGCGGTGCTGATCGTAACGGGCGCTGGGCTTGTAGCGGTGGGAAACTGGTCGAGGCGCATATTGATAGGAGACTTGTCCATGCTTGCAGCGTCGAATGGTAAGTAGGCAGGCAATCACGGAGGAGCTGTCTGAGGGAAATAGTTCCTGTTGACGCTATTGTCACCGCAGAAAGAGCACTTTTGATGGAATCCAGTCTGTAGCGTACCCGTCTGCAAGTTCCAGCCAATGTTTAATTCTTTGCTTGACTGAAGATTTGAATCCCCAGTACTCTTCAACAACTTCCATATCAAGGTGTGTAGCGGCCTGACGCATTTCTATCTCAATACTCCTTAGGGAGTCAATGATATACTTATGGCCGCGTTTACCTGATCGCGCTCCGACACTGCCTGCACTGAACAAATCTCGTATCTGCGGCGCAATAATTCCACGGTGAGCGACTAGGTACAAGCTGGCGTTGTCATATTTTCCGTGGCGTGTTCTTGGCCCCACCACTTCTGGACATAAGAGCGCTACTTCTGCGCGAAGCCGCCTCTTCTCGTAACTGTCTAGGGTGCGGTAAATCCTGATTGTAGTAGGAAGGCTGCGCGATTCATCAAGCCACCACATCCTTCCACCTTGCTTCAAGTTTTTGCGTGCATGCTCCCGAACAATTTTCATTTTCTCTTGCTGATCGAGCCTAGAAAAAACATTGTACGATACATTCAATTGGCTGAATAACGAAGTTTGCTCACCGCTCATATCAACATCAAAACGCGGTGCGTTCGCGACACGTACGTGCGTAATAGAGTCCTCGTATCGGCCCCAGCGGACCTCCGGCATACCGCCAATTTTGCCAAAAACCAAATATATGTCTTGTACATTCTTATCTCGCATAGGCTCAAATATGCTATTACCTGTAGTTGTCCACTTGTCTTTTGACGTAAATTTTACCTCAATACCGTAGCCGTTTACTCGAATGTCCGGAAACGCGTTAGAGCGAAATGTCTCCCTGGCATTAAGCGTAGAGTCACTCGCAAGCTGTCGAATTACATAAAGAACCAGCTCCTCGAATTCTTTGGAATCCTGGCACATATCATCGCCGCGCAATATTTCAGTAAGAATATTTGCGGCGCGATCCAGTACTCGCTCAAATTCGAACCTAGTCAAGATAGCCACTCACAGCATTGGCAATGTGCCAAGCCAGTACGGGAGGAACAGCGTTACCAATTTGCCGTTCGGTTTCACGCATACCTTCGGTAAACGTAAAGGTGTCGGGAAAAGACTGAAGTCGTGCGGCCTCACGCAGTGATATGCGGCGTTCTAGCTTGTAGTGCCACTGAACATTGCCGTGGTGCTCGGCACGGATAGTTGTGGCGGGTTTGTCGGCCACAAGTTTGCGACTGCCTTGCTCTGGACTGGCAACAGCCTTACTCCAAATGTGCCCGAATGGCTTAAGGTACGGCCGGTCCTCGAGATCTTCGAGTGCCTCTCTGGCAGTGACATAATCATGCCGAAGGGCCGGAGGATGCTCAAATGGACGGTCATCCCTTGTTCCGACAATAAACAGCCTCTTGCGCATTTGCGGAACGCCATAATCTGCTGCCAGATACAAGTGATGCGATATATTGTAGCCTGTCGACTCAAAGTCTGCTAGCATGCGCCTAAAGAAGGCTCTACTATGTGCTTGAAGCAATCCGCTTACGTTTTCCGCGACGAAAACGCGAGGCTGCAGCCTTGCAATAGCCTTCACCATATACCGGTAGAGTATAGTACGCTTCCCTGCTTTTCCCTCTCTTTTTCCATTTACGGAAACGTCCTGGCAAGGAAAGCCACCGATTACAATGTCTGCACAATCCGGCAGTGACCGCATGGCCTTGGAGATATCCCCAGCATGAATATCGTGGTCCAGATTGAGCTTGTAGGTACGACATACCGCCTCACTAATGTCGTTCGCCCAAATGATCTTGTATGGTAGCTTTCTATAGTACATTCCACCAAACGCAAACCCTCCAACGAATCCAAGGTCCAGCCCCCCACAGCCACTGAACATAGAAACGACAGAATGTTGGCTTTGCTCACGCTTCAATCTGGCATGTGCTATGGCACGCTGCATAATGTCGATGTCGCGTTGCTGCATGTCAGACAGGCTCATGTTCTCCTCCTACGGTGTGCTTCAGCGAAAGCGAACAAAACCCGAACAGCCCTCAGGCCCCCAGATCTCCTAGCGCTCGTGGAACTGTACCACACAGCGCAACATAGCGCAAGTACAGTCTATGCACCACTCTGCAGGTGTCAAGGGTGTTCCTGTACATCCTTGAAGTTCTGCCAGAGTGACGCCACATAGAGCATAGCACCTTGGGAGTCGGAGGTCAACAGCATGGTTCAAGGTACTGCAGAGAAGGTCCGAGACATGAGGGATCCGGGGGGACAGCAGTCGTCTGGCACGGAGGAACAGTGCCGGTCAGACCCAGTCACAGCGAGACGGCCCGGGGGCTGTACCTGGCCATCACGCGGTCATCGCGGGCGTGGCAAGACTGGCAGGGGCAGGCCGTCCCTGAGCAGCTGTCGCGGGACGCTGGTCTCCCCGACAGAAGGTATCATCTCCCAGCCCTACAACCTGGCACCCGCGGCATGGCGGCGGCGTGGGCCGTTGGTTCCAAGATAGCCGCATGCCGAGCGGTTCCTGTACTGCATCATGAAACCGTCCAGCAAGAAGGTGGTGGTGGCGGGTGGAGGCGCTTGGGGATGCGCACTCGCCCATCATCTTGCGCACAAGGGCGAACGCGTGACGATATGGAACCGCAGGCCCGAATCCGCCAGTAGCCGCTTGGTGGAGGCCGCTCCGGTCGAGATCATCGCAGCTCCCGAAGGGATGGCGGAAGCTGATACGGTTGTGCTGGCGATACCAGCTCAGGCCATGCGAGGCGTGCTGGAGAGAATCGCTCCCCACATCCGCACAGACGCAGCCTTGGTCAACACTGCCAAGGGTATCGAAGAGGCTAGCGGCGATTTGCTGGATGGCATCGTTGGGTCAGTGCTGCCGGGGCGGCCACGGGCTGTGCTAAGCGGGCCCAGTTTCGCCGTCGACGTCATGGCGGGAAGGCCCGTGGCCGTGGATCTGGCGGCGCACGACGGAGAGACGAGACAGAGTCTTGTTGCGCTCTTCTCTGCGCCACGCTTCAGGGTCTATGCCACTGACGACGTGCTAGGGGTACAGCTGGGCGGGGCATACAAGAACGTCGTCGCTATCGCCTGTGGCGTGGCGGCCAGTATGGGACTGGGCGACAGCGCCCGCGCTGCCCTTATGGCTCGGGGCTACGCCGAGCTTGTTCGTCTCGCATTGGCAATGGGGGCGCGGGAGTCGACTCTGTCGGGGCTGTCGGGGTTGGGCGACTTGGCGCTGACTTGTGCTTCCGAGCAGTCGCGCAACTATCGATTCGGCCAAGGACTCGGCTCCGGTTTGTCGCCGGAGGAGTCGGCCCGGCAGTCGGGTCTAGCGGAGGGCAGGCGCACGGCCGCTGCAGCAAGGTCACTGTACGTACGCCACGGAGTCGAGGCGCCAATCTGCAATGCGGTCGATCTTGTGGCGTCAGGGCGGCTTTCCGCTAGTGAAGCGGTTGACCAGCTTCTGCGACGTCCTCCAGCTGGGGAACGGTAAGCGACAATCGGGTAGGGCTTCGGCTCAGTGGCCGCTTGACCAGACAGACACTGGCAACCACGGCAACCGTTTCACCGGCGACCAATGCCCCTTTCTGGCGCTGCGCGCCGCCGAAGGGCATCTTCCCCCTGCCCTTGGTCATTCCCCTTCAGGTGGTGTTGATTGACTTCAGCGGCAGCTGCGGGAATGTGCCAAACCGCTCAAGTGAGGTACCGGCTTCAAGGAAGATTGATTACCATCATTCGGTCATCTTGAGGAATATCCGTATGGTGCATGAGAGCGTCCTCAGGAGAATACAGGGGTAACACCCCAAGTGCTTTGATCAAGTCATCGCTTGATCGAATTCGTATTGCGCCTTGTGCCTCAAGCTTGGCAGGCCAGATTAAACTTGAGTCCTTGAAGCAGGAGTCCAGCACAAGTACTTTTCTCTTCTGGTAGAAGGCATGTCGTGCCTGAGTCAGCGCGCCAGATTTATTGCCGGCTTCGACAATCAGCGAAGCTTCTGATAGGGCGCTCATTGTAGCATTGCGTTCCGGGAAAAACATACGGTTCTCTTTGTACGTTTGCGTCTCGTACAGGAGCAGAGGAACCTGGGAAATAAGAAGATGCTCCTTGGATATCCTTACCTGCAAGTCCCTGTTCTCCTTTGGATAGACGCTCGTAAGGGGAGTGCCAATTACGGCAATTACTTTGCCGCCGCAGTCCATTGCCGATTCAAGAGCCGCCGTGTCGATCCCCTTGGCCAGTCCTGATACAACCGTAAACCCGCTTTTCGCAAGTTCTCTAGCGATGCGCACAGCGCGCTTGATCCCCTCACGGGACGGGTTGCGGGAACCGATGACCGCTACGCAGCGAGTATACAGGTTTTCCAGTACTCCCTGGTAGTAAAATAATTGAATGGGATGCTTGGCGTCCAGGAGGCGGGCCGGATATCTGTGGTCTCTTCGAACAACAATTTCTACGCCATGTACCTTGGCATTGTCAAAGTGATCGTAAATTTTGTACATTGCCTGTTCGGCGACATCCCATTCCACATGCTTCAATGGAAGCGTCTTGTATTCGGCTCCAAGCAGTTTGGACATCTTGGCAAACGAGGCGTTGGGTTGTAGCCATAGCGATTCATAGGCGCCCGCTTCGAGCCACGGTACGTGGACGCAGTCTATCGGATGGGTTTTCTCTATAATGGGATTGCGTACAAACGTGTTTTGTACAGTGTAGACATCAGCACCAATGCCGCTCCAGATGGGATGGTTTATCGTCTCAGTATTCTCGGGCATAGCCCTGCGGCCTGGTACGTCTTCGTCGTCTTGCATTGTTCCATCCTCCTGAAGCGGCTAGTGGGAGACCAGACGGACCTGGCCCACGAATCGCTCAAGCGTAGCGCATAGCGATGACGGTGTCAACACAGCGAAGGAGAAGGGCGCGCATTCGTTGTTGGCATGGCTGGCTGGAGAATTGTCCCAATCTTTCGTCAGATTTCGAGAGGTGAATTGGGTACAGGTAGGGACTGCACTGAAGCCACACGCAATATCTTGTGGGCCGTCCCGCTCACGGGCAAACAGCCGCAAGCATGGGTGTGGTTCTCCAAGGCGCACAGCATTTCTGCCTCCGCGGACTCAATCTGGCGAACTGGTATCTCTTGGGCAAGGCAGAGGTATCAGTGTGCTCGCAGCTGTTCGTGACTCGTTCGCCGGGGAGTGCGCCTGGGGCAATCTGGAGAGACTCGTATCTGCTGTCGCTTTTGCCGTACGAAACATACTCGACGTAGACCAGTGACTACTCTGATGCCTGCCGGAGCACCGCTGGTAGCTCGTGATTCTTGGATAACTGCCTCAGCATGTGCGCGTACTGGTATGTTTGACGGTTACTGGTCGGGGGACGGCAGCATATGGAAACTGTGTACGTCCAGAAAGCCCAATCTGCAATATCTCCACCGCCCTCGCTCATGTGACGCGTGATTACTCCGAGGGCAGACTTTCGGGGATATCCAATACTTCACCGCCTTCGTGGCGCGATTCAATCCAATCAAGGAAATTAAGGTGCTTGTGTGCCTCATTCATAAACCGCCAATATTTGCCTATACTGCTCCCGGTTTGCTGCTGACTATCCGCAGCGGTAGAGGGATATCCTGGCATCGCGCCGGTATCAAAGCAGGTGGCTATGCGTTCCGCGTAATCGTTATCGGTCTCGCCCTCTCGCCTCAGTGGTATGGAAAAGTCCATAGACATGTGGGGCGGCGGCGCAGCCAGTTTCTTGACAAGGTCCCTGCTGGATCGAAACCGTATAGCGCCCCGCCGTTCAAACTGGGCTGGCCATGCCAATCTAGCGTTCTTGAAGCAAGAATCGTGTACAAGCACTTTCCTCTTTTGGTAGAACGCCGCGCGCGCTTGACTAAGGGCGCCGGATCCGCTGCTTGCCTCCACAATGAGCGACGCCTCTGACAGGGCGCTCATCGTTGCATAGCATTCCCGGGAAAACATCCTGTTTTCCTTCCTTGTTTGCACTGAATACCGCATCATGGGCGCCAGAGAGATAAGTAGGTGTTTATTTGATATTTCCTCCTGCATCTCCTTGTTTTCCTCCGGAATGCATTCCGTTATGGGAGTGCCAATAACCGCAATTATCTTTCCTCCGCAGTCCAAGGCAGTTTGGGCTGCGACCGTATCAATGCCTCTTGACAGCCCTGATACGATCGTGAAACCATCTTCAACAAGCTTTTGAGTCAGGCGGGTGGCGCGCCCCTTTGCTTCACTCGACGCGTTTGTCGATCCGATGACTGACACGCAACGAGTACGCAAGTGAAGAAAATGCCCCATGTAGTAAAACATTTGTACGCGGTGTTTGGCGTCCAGCATGCGAATTGGGTATCTGGGATCTCTTCGAACAACAAATTGCAAGCCTTGCAAAATGGAATCTTCAAAATGTTCAGCAACTTTACGAGTCATATCGAATGCGATTTCCGATTCAACAAAGTCAGACGGAAGAGTCTCATACTTTGCTCCAAGCACTTCGGCTAAACCGCGAAACGAGGCATTCGGACTCATCCAAAGCGACTCGTAGGCTCCCATTTCGGCCATAGGCGCGTGCACCCCTTTGATCCATTTATTGTCGTCACCCATATTGGCAATGCCGATAAATGGATTGAGCATCCACATGCCTGGCATAGAAATGATTCCGCAACCAGAGCTGCCGTCCCGGAAGTCATCTGCCTCAGATTCTTGCTGTGGCATGGTTTCGCCAGCTGGTGCTATGTTGTTACCGCTCATGATGCATTCCTCCGTAAGCGCAGTTGGATGCGCCGGGCCAATGGGGGGTATCGCTACTATAGCACCAGAGTCGAGCTTTGGCAACCCGGGCCATCCGAAAGGCTGGGCATCGCGATTGGTAACGCCGTCTTGTGGCAACGGAGCGAATTCCGGATCTCTCGGAGCAGCTTCGGGGTGCGAATCGAGCCTCGGAGCGAGACAGTCTTCTGTTGTTGACTTCTTGCGCAGGCTGGCTCTACGTACGAAGAAGACAAGACGACGCAACGGCCAGAGAAGGTCTATACCCCATAACGACTTCACCACTGGTCCGATCTGGCTGTGCGTCCGCGAGGTTGCGCGGGCCAAGATCGACCCGGGATCCGGCGATACCCAGCTTGGTGGTCACTGCCGTCATGAACCAGCCTACGCTTCGATGACGCGCTCACCAGTCGGCTGGCCTACAAGCAGCCTCACGATACGAGCTTGGTCGCCCCCGAGGGACGTCTTCGGCGGGGCGAAGGAGGCGGACCCCGGCCTGGGCAACCTAGCCAGCAGCGACATTGAGGCGGCCTTCAGCTACAATCCGGAATGTCACCGCTGTTTCGGTCATACCGCAATGGCTGCAAGGCTATTCGGGAGGAAGACTTTCGGGGACTTCCAGTACCTCGCCACCTTTGCGGCGCGATTCAAACCAGTCAAGGAAATTAAACTGACGGTTTACCTTGTTCATGAGCCGCCAATACTTTCCTACACTACTTCCGCTCTGTTGCCGATCTACGGCGGTGGCGGGGGCATATCCTGGTACTGCGCCCGAATCAACGCAATCACACATGCGTTGCACATGATCCTCTTCCGTTTCACCTTCCTGCCTCAACGGCACGGAAAATTCCTTAGATATGTGGGGTGGCGGCGCAGCCAGTACTTTGACAAGACCCCTGCTGGATCGTATTCGTATCGCGCCCCGCTTCTCAAACTGGGTTGGCCAGGTCAATCTGGTATCCTTGAAGCAAGAGTTATGCATAAGTACTTTTCTTTTCTGGTAGAATGCCGCGCGCGCTTGACTGAGAACATCTGATCCGCCGCCAACCTCCACAATGAGCAACGCCTCAGACAGCGCGCTCATCGTTGCATAGCGTTCCCGGAAAAACATCCGGTTTTCCTTCTCCGTTTGCATTGAATACCGCATCATAGGCACCTGGGAGATTAGCAAGTGCTTCATTGATACTTCCTCCTGCAGCTTCTTGTTTTCTTCCGGGTTGCACTCCGTTATGGGAGTGCCAAGTACCGCAATTACCTTTCCACCGCAGTCCAAAGCTGTTTTGGCAGCGACCGTTTCAATGCCCCTTGACAGTCCTGATATGATCGTGAAGCCGCTTTCAACAAGCGTTCGAGTCAGGCGAGCAGCGCGCCTCTTTCCTTCAGGCGATGCGTTCTTTGATCCGATGACTGACACGCAGCGAGTATTCAAGTGACGGGCATCTCCCATGTAGTAAAACAGCTGTACGCGATGTTTGGCGTCCAGCATGCGAATCGGGTATCTGGGGTCTCTGCGAGCCACAATTTCCACGCCGTGTACATTGGCTTTGTCGAATTGCCGGTAAACCTCCTCCGCCATATCGATTGCGATATCCGTGTCTACAAATTTCGACGGGAGAGTCTCATACTCTGCCCCAAGCACTTCTGCCAATCCGCGAAATGAGGCACTCGGGCTCATCCAAAGCGACTCGTAGGCACCCATTTCCTGCGCGGGCGAATGCACAGAATAGATCCAGTCATTGCCTTTGTCGACATTGGCTATGCCGATAATTGTATTGACTACATACGCGTTCTCTACGAAAAGGGTGCAGGATCCAGGTCCGTCCTCCCGGAAGTCATCTGCCTTCGCTTCTTGTTGTGGCATGGTTTCGCCAGCTGGCACTATCTTGTTGTTACTCATGATGCTTTCCTCCGTAAGCGCAGATGGATGCGCCAGGCCAAAGGGGGGTATCGTGAATATAGTACCCGAGTCGGGTTTTGGCAACCCGGGCTGCCCACATGGCGGGAAGCCGAGGATGGAGACGCCGCCTTGCGGTAGGGGAGAGAAGCCCCCGTCTTTCGAGTCAGCCAACGGGGTGCGAATCGGGCCACGGGCCGACACGGTCTTCTGTTGCTGGCCTTTCGCACGGACTGGCCCCGCGCACGAAGAAGTCAAGGCGGCATGGTAGCCAGAGAAAATCTATGTCCCATAACGACTCTTCCACCGTATACCCCATCTGGCGCAGCGTCCGCAAAGAGGCCCGGTCCCTGATGGACCGGGAGCCGGCGATGTCCAGCCTGGTATTCACCGCCGTCATGAACCAGCCCCGCTTCGAGGACGCGCTCACCTACCGGTTGGCCTACAAGCTGGCCGGCCCCGAGATGAGCGTGGTCGCCCTAAGGGGCGTCTTCGCCGGGACGTCGGAAACGGACCCCGGTCTCGGCGGCCCTGCCCGCAGCGGCATTAAGGTGGACTTCGCCCGTGACTCTGATTGTCACCGCTGTTTCGGCCATACCGCAATGGCTACAAGGCTATTCGGGAGGAAGACTTTCGGGAATATCCAATATCTCGCCGCCCTTTCGACGAGATTTGTACCACTCAATGCCGTTGAGGCATCTGTTTGCCTCGTTCATAAACCGCCAATATTTGCCTACACCGCCTCCGCTCTGTTGCTGATCTTCAGGTGCGGCAGGCGCATATCCAGGTATCGCGCCGGAATCGGCGTAAGCGCCTATGCGTTCTGCGTAATCGCTATCGGTCTCGTCTTCATGGCCCAATGGTATGGACGCATCCATAGATATATGGGGCGGCGGCGTAGCCAGTTCTTCGGCAAGATCCCTGCTGGACCGAATTCGTATCGCGCCCCGTTTCTCAAACTCGGCTGGCCAGGTCAATCTGCTATCCTTGAAGCATGAGTCGTGTATAAGCACTTTCCTTTTCTGGTAGAATGCTGCGCGCGCTTGACGGAGCGCGTCAGACCGGTTGCCTGCCTCCACGATGAGCGACGCCTCAGACAGCGCGCTCACCGTTGCATCGCGTTCCCTGAAAAACATTTGGTTTTCCTTCTTTGTTTGCATTGAGTACCGCATCATAGGCACCTGAGAGATAAGCAGGTGCCCTTTAGATATTTTCTCCTGCAGCATCCTGTTTTCTTTCGGGATGCATTCCGTAAGGGGAGTGCCAATAACCGCTATTACCTTTCCGCCGCAGTTCAGCGCCGCTTGGGCCGCGATCGTGTCAATGCCCCTTGACAGCCCTGATACGATCGTAAAGCCATTTTCAACAAGCTTTCGGGTCAGGCGGACGGTGCGCCTCTTTCCTTCACGCGACGCGTTTCTTGTCCCGGTGACAGATACGCAGCGAGTGTACAAGTGCCCAATATCTCCCGCCCAGTAAAACATCTGCACGCGGTGCTTGGCGTCCAGCATGCGAATCGGGTATAAGGGGTCTCTGCGAGCCATAATTCCCATGCCCATCACAAAGTCACCTCCAAAATGTTCCGCAACTTCCTGTGACACTTCGTGCGCGATGGCCGAGTCAACAAAGTGTGACGGAAGATTCTCATATTTTCCGCCAATCGCTTTGGCTATACTGCGAAACGAGGCGTCTGGACTCATCCAAAGCGACTCGTAGGCTCCCATTTCGAATATAGGCATGTGCATCGCGTAGAACCACCCGTTGAGTTCGTCGGCCTTGGCAATGCCGATAAGTGGATTGAGGATAAACATATTTGGTACGCTAACCGTGTAGCATCCAGAGTCGCCCTCCCAAAAATCATCTGCCTCGGCATCCTGCTGCGGCATGGTTTCGCCAGCTGGCGCTATCTTGGTGCTGCTCATGATGCTTACCTCCGCAAACGCACTCGGATGCGCCGGATCAATGGGGTGTATCGCGACTATGGTGCCAGAACCGGGCTTTGTCAACCTCGACCATCTGCTTGGCGAGAAGTCATGGATGGCAATGCCGTCTTGCGGCGGCGGAGAGAAGCCCCTATCTTTCGATCCAGCCTTTGGGACGCTGATCGGGCCTCGGGGCGAAACAGTCTTCTGCTGCTGGCCTCTCGCGCAGACTGGCCCCGCGTACGAAGACAACAAGACGGCGCGGCAGCCAGAGAAGGTCTATGACCCATAACGACTTCACCGCAGACCCTATCTGGCGCAGCGTCCGCGAGGAGGCCCGGGCCCTGATCGACCGGGAGCCGGCGATGTCCAGCCTGGTGATCACCGCCGTCATGAACCAGCCCCGCTTTGAGGACGCTCTCACCTATCGGCTGGCCTACAAGCTGGCCGGCCCCGAGATGAGCGCAATCGCTCTAAGGGACGTCTTCGCCGAGGCTATGGAGGCGGATCCGGCCCTGGGTGACCTTGCCCGCAGCGACCTGGAGGCGGTGCTCGACCGCGACCCCGCCTGCCACCGCTACCTTCAGCCGCTGCTGTACTTCAAGGGCTTTCTCTCCATCCAGGCGGCGCGGGCGGCTCATGCCCTTTGGTCCGCGGACCGTCCGGAGATGGCGGCCTTCCTGCAGATGCGGGTGTCCGAGGTGTTCGCCGCCGACATCCACCCGGCGGTGCGAATCGGTCCGGGGCTGATGATCGACCACCTCACGGGCGTGGTCATCGGCGAGACCGCGGTGATCGGCAGCAACGTCTCGATGCTCCACGGCGTGACGCTGGGCGGCACCGGCAAGGAGCAGGGCGACCGCCACCCCAAGATCGGCGACGACGTCCTGATCGGGGCCAACGCCTCGATTCTCGGCAACATCCGAATCGGCGACGGGTGCCGCGTGGGGGCCGGCTCGGTGGTGCTGCGCGACGTGCCGCCATGCAAGACGGTGGTGGGCGTGCCCGCCCGTATCGTCGGCGACGCTGGCAGTCCCAAGCCGGGCGCGTCTATGGATCACCAGATCGAGTTCGACGACGGCCATTTCATGGGGGACAGCATCTGACGGCTGCCCAAAGTGCCTGCGGCGGCTACACCGCCATCATGGCGGGATCTTCCATGTATCCCTTGAACGCCTTCAGAAACGACGCTCCCAGCGCGCCGTCGATCACCCGGTGATCCACCGACAGGGTGGCCGACATCATCGTCGCCGCCCGTATCCCGCCGTCGCCGTCCACCACTGCCCGCCGCTCGCCCGCGCCCAGCGCCAGGATGGACCCCTGCGGCGGGTTGATGATGGCGTCGAAGCTGCGGATTCCGTACATGCCCAGGTTCGACAGCGTAAACGACCCGCCCTGATACTCATGCGGCGCCAGCTTGCGGCTTCTGGCGCGCTCGGCCAGGTCCTTCATCTGCCGCGATATCTCCGTCAGCGGCAGCGTCTCGGCAGAGCGGATCACCGGCGTAAACAGCCCTCCCTCGATGGCCACCGCCACCGCCACGTCGCAGCTGCGAAACCGCAGCACCCGGTCGCCGGCAAACGCCACGTTGCAGTCGGGCGCGTCGCGCAGGGCCAGGGCGGATGCCTTGATGGCGTAGTCGTTGACCGACAGTTTCTCGCCGCGGTCGGCCAGCGCGGCGTTGGCGCGGGAGCGCGCGGCAAGCAGGGCGTCGATCTCCACGTCCACGGTCAGATAGAAGTGCGGGATGGTCTGCTTGGCCTCGGTGAGGCGGCGGGCGATGGTGGCACGCATGGCGTCGAGGGGGATCTCCTCGTAGCTGCCTTCCGCGTACATCGCCTTGACCGAATCGGAGTCGGCGCTTGCGGCGAGTGCGGGCAGGGGAGCGGGGCCCGCTGCCGGCTTCGGTGCTCCCGCCGCCTCCACGTCGCGCGCCACGACGCGGCCATGGGGGCCGCTTCCCTTGATGGAGGCGATATCCACTCCGTTCTGTTTGGCGATTCGCCGCGCCAGCGGCGATGCAAACACTCTGGAGGCGGAGTCTGCGATACCTGCCGCGGCCGGCGGCGCCGCGGCCGGCGGTTTGGCGGCTTGGCCCGCTGCTTCGGCAGGCTGCTGCGACGGAACTGGCGCCGCGGGCGCGGGCGGGGGCGCTGATGGCAGCGCGATGTCGTCGGCGCTTTCGCCTTCTTCCACCAGGATGGCGATGGGGGTATTGACCTTCACCCCCTCGCTGCCTTCGGCGACGGCGATTCGGCCAACAATCCCCTCGTCCACCGCCTCCACTTCCATGGTCGCCTTGTCGGTTTCGATCTCCGCGACCACGTCGCCCGAGGAGACACGGTCTCCCTCCTTCACCAGCCAGCGGGCCAGCTTTCCCTCCTCCATGGTCGGGGAGAGGGCGGGCATGAGGATGGGGACGGCCATAGCGGGGCATCACTCGCGGTAGCAGACCGACATCGCCGCCTCGACCACCTGGCCGACATTGGGCAGGGCAAGACGCTCAAGGTTGGCGGCGTAGGGCATGGGCACGTCCAGGCCAGTGACGCGGGTTACGGGAGCGTCGAGCCAGTCAAACGCCTCGCTCATCAGCACCGCCGAGATCTCCGACCCTATTGAGCAGACAGGCCATCCCTCCTCGACGGTGACGCACCGGTTGGTCTTGCGCACCGACTCGACGACGGCGCCAGTGTCCACTGGCCGCAGGGTTCTCAGGTCGATCACCTCGGCCTGGACTCCCTTCTCGGCCAGCGCGTCGGCCGCCTCCAAGGCGTAGCTCATGCCAATGCCGAAGGAGACCAGCGTGACGTCGCCGCCGCTGCGGGCGATGCGGGCCCGGCCAATAGGCACGCGCCAGTCGGGAAGGTCGGGGACGTCGAACTCGCGCCCGTAGAGAAGCTCGTTCTCCAGCACCATGACGGGATTGGGGTCTTCGATGGCGCTGCGCAGCAGGCCCTTGGCGTCCGACGCCGTGTAGGGCTGCACCACCTTGAGGCCGGGCACGTGGGCGTACCAGCTGGCGTAGTCCTGGCTGTGCTGGGCGCCGACACGCGCCGCCGCGCCATTGGGGCCGCGGAACACGATGGGGCAGCCCATCTGCCCGCCAGACATGTAGAGGGTCTTGGCGGCGGAGTTGATGATGTGGTCGATGGCCTGCATGGCGAAGTTGAAGGTCATGAACTCCACCACCGGCCGCAGGCCGCCGAAGGCGGCGCCGACGCCCAGGCCGGCGAAGCCGTGCTCCGTAATCGGCGTGTCGATCACGCGCTTGCCGCCAAACTCCTCCAGCAGTCCTTGGGTGACCTTGTAGGCGCCCTGGTACTCGGCAACCTCCTCGCCCATGACGAACACCTTGTCGTCGGCGCGCATGGCCTCGGCCATGGCGTCCCGCAGCGCCTCGCGCACGCTCTGCCGCACCATGGCCGTACCC
>CAZPIN010000094.1:0-3017 GCA_964586735.1 uncultured Rhodobacterales bacterium
ATCGAATTCGGCGTCGATGACTGGATCGGCCAGCGTCATGCTGCCCGCCTCATACGTCACTGTGCCTCCGCAGGAGCTAACGGAGCAGGAAGCGGTGGCGCGGGCGCCAGCCGAGCGGCCAAGGGCGCTGCCAGCGGCAGTATCGACGTTGACTCTCCACTCGACATCGAGGCCGCCAGCGGGCGCTGGGGTGGAAAGGCGGGAGAAGGAGAAACTGACGACGGTCATGCCGTTTTCAGTTCTGAAGGAGGGACGGCTTGTCCCGACGGCGATCTGGGCAGAAGGCTCGTTGATCGTGCCCGTGGCTGTGCTGCCGCCAACAGTAACGGTCACCGTCTCGCCGCTGGCACCTTCAGCAACGATGTCGCCACGCACCGTGACTGTCACCTCTTGTGTAGCGGCGGCGCCGGGGCCGAATGTGAGCGTCTCGGTGGCAGGCTCAAACGTGTAATCCAAGTCCGCACCTTCCGCGGCCGTACCGCCAAGAGTGAAAGGCACATCTACCGACTCACCGGCCTCGGGCGCAGGACTAGCCACCACCGTGAAAACGAGCCGGTTAGCAGCGGTGGCTGCAGCACCGGGGGCTGGCTCGACCGCTGGACTTGCCGGTCCAGTGACGGTGAATGACAGTGAAAGCGGCGCTTCGACGGTCACAGTCGCCGTGCTGCCAGAGCCAACCGTGTAGGAACTGTCGCTGCTTGCCTGGAGCGTCAGTATCACCGATTGGTTGGAGGCCCCTGCCGCCAAGGTGCTGGTTGCGACCAATACCTCCACCGTCACCGAGCCCGCAGCGAAGGACGCCGAGGCAGGAGGAGAACTTGGCGCCCCGTTGCCAGTGACTGCTATGCCCACCTGCAGTGCGCTGGCAGTATCCCCCGTCCGGGTGAGCGTGAAGACGGCGGGCTGGCCGCTGGCAACGCTGGCCGCTCCCGCCGCGATCGTGATTTCGGGGATAACCGGAGTGGTAGACACCGCCACGGCGGCAGTGGGTAGGCTGAACAGCGCCTCAAGCGCTTGGGTAGCCTGGTCGACGAAACGCGCCCTGACGCGGATCCGTTTGCCCTCGTCGTCGTCCCCCAACATGTAGGTCTGAGAGGTCGCGCTATCGATGTCCTCCCAATTGTCCGTCGAGGTCTCTCTCTGCCACTGCCAATTCAGATCCCCCTCGGTCGGCTGGCTGTCGGCGTCCGTAATGTCACCGATCCCCGCCCTCAGAGTCTGACCCACCTGGGCCGTGCCGCCGACCGATGGATTGCCCATGGCGTCGTTGTTGGTCGGTCCAGTGACGGTCACCGTCGCCGCGTTGCCCGGGGGTGTGCCGACCGTGTACCCGGTGCCGGGCTGAACGGTCAGCGTCGCGTTCTCGCCGCTGTCGCCGAACCCCAGGGCATTGACCGGGACCGACACCTCTGTCGTCGGCGAGCCCGCAGGGAAAACCGCCTCGTCGGGAGGCACAGAGATCCTCACCCCGCTGCCAGTGACCGCGACGCCCACCGTCAGCACGGCGGCCGGGTTCCCGGTCCGGGTGAGAACGAACTCCGCGTTGGGATTCCCTGTGCCGACTATGCTCGCCGTTTTGGCCGCTACCGTGACCGTAGGACCAGCAGGAGCAGGAGCCACATTGCGTATCGTCACTAGCGCTGTCGAACCAGTGGCGCCTTGTCGGGCATATGCAGCGCCGAGGGGACTCGTAGTTCCTTGCGCCAGACAGATAAACTCGTTAGGTTCGTTTTCGCTGTCTGCGAGGGTCACCACCGTGATGGTTTTCATAGTGTCCCCAGCCAGCCAGCTTAGCGAACCGTTCCGGGCTCCTCCTTGTATGTCGTTTGCGGCAATTAGCCTGCTGTTGTCATCGTCATCGCATGAAGTTGATACCAAAGTATAGTTCATTGTGAAATTCTCGGTAGCGGCAGCATCAAGGGTGACGGTAAACGTTACGGTATCGCCCTCATTCACCGTAGCCGCTACGCCTTCTCCCTGGATGCCAAGTGTGGTCCTGCGCAGCGGGTCACCCACTGCCACAGTTGCTACTGAGGGGGTTCCAACGGTGTATCCAGTTCCAGGCTCAACCGTTAGGATAATGTCGAACATATCGTCCCGCTGCGCCTGGGTTACAATGGTCACCTCTGTTGTGGCTTCGTTCGCTTCGAAAGTGGCTTGTTCTGGACGGTTGGTCCAAGAAGCGCCGGTGTAGGCTCTTTGATCGCCCGCCAACATGATTTCTACCGTTAACGGAGCGCTGATGTCCTCCCCGGCCCGTGTAAGTGTAAAAACCAAATCTCTGGTTCCTGGATGGGGTGTAGTGGGAGTCGCTACCGTGACGGTGGGAGCTGCTACCGGCGCAGTGACCGTCACCGAGGCTGACCCCATGCCTGCAACGATTTGGTATCTGGTATCTCGAGAGTCTATTTCCACAGTCACAGTCCTATCGGGGGTGCCGGGCGTAAGCATGTTCGTTCTGAACGACAAAGTAAGTGGCCCCGTTCCATCTCCGAAATCCTCCCGACCGTCTCCATTTACAACAGTAATGCCAGGTTGAACTGCATTATTGTCATCAGTTAGGGTGAAGTACAGCGGGTCATCCATGTGTTGTGGTACTGTTCCTTCCCAAGAGACGGTGAACTGCACATTGTTCGTCCCATTGCCTACAACGGTGTCGCTCACTGCCTCAACCGAGAGGGCAGGAAGAGGTGGCGGCGCAGGCGCAGTGACTGTCACTGTCGCGGTATGCGTACCGGCGGCGGTATTGATATTGTAAGTACCCCCATCGAACATGGTAATGGTTACAGTCCTATCGTCTGCACCAGCTGGAAGCGCTCTAGTTCTGTATCTGAGTTCTTGGGGGCTTCCCGTAGCTTGAACTTGACCAACCCCCGAAAGATTCTCGAGGTTGGAAAACACAATTGCGTCGTCGGAGTCTGTCAACTGCCACTCGAGTGGATCTCTTGTATTGATGGTTCCCGTCCATGTGAGGATGAACACCACCTCGTTTGTTCCATCACCAACTACGGTGTCGT
>CAZPIN010000095.1:0-20397 GCA_964586735.1 uncultured Rhodobacterales bacterium
CACGCCGTAGCGCGCCGGAGTGTCGGGGTTGTCGTCGATGTTGAGCTTCACCACCCGAATCGAGTCGGCCTTCTCGGCCGCCACCTCGTCCAGCAGCGGCGCAATCTGCTTGCAGGGTCCGCACCACTCGGCCCAGAAGTCGACCAGCACGGGACTCGCCGCGCCGATGACCTCCTCGTCGAATGTGGTGTCTGTTACGTGCCCGACTTCCATGGCGGTTGCCTCCTCGAGATTCGTGTTGCGCAAGCCGCGAATCTAGGAACCCCTTTCCCAACGGTCAAACCGCCGCCGGGAGACTGCCGCCCCCGCCAGCCCCAGCGCCGCCAGCAGGCCGAATCCAAGATCGCCGAATCGGGCGTAGTACGTCGGCGCGGCAAGGGCGGGAGGCAGGCCGCCGGTCAGCGCGCCCTCCGCTCCCAGCGGCAGGCTGGCGAGTACCTTTCCCCGCGCGTCGACAATGGCCGAGATGCCGGTATTGGCGGCCCGCGCCAGCGGAAGGCCAAGCTCCGCCGCCCGGGCGCGGGCGATGGTGAAGTGCTGGCGGGGTCCTGCGCCAGGTCCGAACCACGCGTCGTTGGTGACCTGAAGCATCCACTGCGCGCCTCGGGCCGCCCGCCGTGCCCGCGCCGGCGAGACCACCTCGTAGCAGATGTACGCCGCCAGGGGAGGCAGGCCCTCCAGCGCAAGGACCGTCGGGCCGCTTCCAGCCCGGTAGCCCCCGCCGGTGAACGCGTCGAAGCCAAGAAACTCGAACGCCCCGCGCAGCGGCAAATACTCCCCGAACGGCACCAGATGCCGCTTGTCGTACAGTGCCGCCAGACGGCCGTCTCCATCAAACAGGGCGAGGGAGTTGTAGGCGCCGGAACCGTCCTCCGTCAGCATGCCGGCGGCCAGCGGAGCGTCCAGCCTGAAGGAGGCGCCGATTTCTCCCATCTGCTCGGCGTCGCCGCGCGGAAACACCGATGGCAGCGCCGATTCGGGCCAGACCACCAGACTGGGCGGCGGCAGGTCCGCGTCGACGGAGTGGCTGAGCACCCGGGCGACGTTGCGGACGCGGTACTCATGGGACCACTTTTCGCGCTGAGGGATGTTGGGCTGCACCAGACGCAGCTGCAGGGCATCCGCGCCGGGCGCTGGCGCGGGCGACAATTCCGTGCCTGTCGCCCAGCCGGCTCCAACCGCAATGCCCACGAGGCTCAGGGCGGCCGCCACACGCGCGAATCGGGTCAAGGAGGACGCCGCCGCCAGAGCCGCGGCCGTCGCCGCCGCCAGCAGGGTGAGCAGTGTCAGGGCATAGACGCCCATCATGGGCAGCAGGCCGCGCAGCGGCGTGTCGATCCAGACGTAGCCCGCCAGGCCCCAGGGAAACTCCGTCAGCAGGCTGCCGCGCAGCCACTCGGCGCAGGCGAGGGCGACCGCGAATGCCACTGGCCGCCAGGGCGCTGAGGGCTGCCACCGCTTTGCAGCCCAGAACGCCCCGGCCCAGTACAGCGACAGTCCGGCGGGCAGCAGCAGGGCGGCGAAGGGCAGCGCCCACAGGTGGCTCTCGGCATTGACGAGAAACGGATACGCCAGCCAGTGAAGCAGCACGAGGAAATGCGCGACGCCGCCCGCCCAGCCGGCCCAGGCGGCCGCCAGCGGCGACCGCGAGCGGTGCATCGCCAGATACAGCAGTCCGCCGCCCGCCACCGCCAGCAGTCCTGCCGCCAGCGGAGGCAGCCAGGCGTCAAGTACATGGGGCAGCGCAAAGCAGATGCCGCCCGCCAGCGCCAGCGGTGTCGGGCGAGACATCAGGCGTCGCCGTCGCCGCCGGCCTCCCGCGGCCGAATCGTGATCCGCATCCGGTGGATTCGCCTGGGGTCGGCTTCGAGAATCTCAAACTCGTGGCCGTCGGGGTGGATGATCAGCTCGCCGCGCGTCGGCACCTGCCCGGTCAGCATGAACACCAGCCCGCCCAGCGTGTCGGGCTCGTCCTCGGCGTCCGGGGGTATCAGCGCCGCGCCGCAGGCTTCCTCGAATTCCCCCAGCGGCGTGCGCGCCTCGCACAGGTAGACGTAGTCGCTTTCCCGCGACCAGCTCAGCACCGCCGTCGGGTCGTGCTCGTCCTCGATTTCGCCGACCAGCTCCTCCACCAGATCCTCGATGGTCACCAGTCCGTCGACGCCCCCAAACTCGTCGATGACCAGGGCCATGTGGATGCGCTGCAGCTGCATGTCGCGCAGCAGGCGGTCTGCAGACATGGAGGGCGGCACCAGCAGGGCGTTGCGCCTGTAGTCCTGGAGCGGCGTGGGGGCTTCGTCCCCGTTGCTAGGTTCGAGGGCGAGGTCCTTGAGATGCAGGAAACCCAGCGGGTGGTCCAGGTTTTCGCGGTAGACGGGCAGCCGGCTGTGCTTGCCCTCGCGGAAGGCGTTCATCACATCTTCCCGGCTGGCGTTTTCCTCGACGGCGATGATGTCTACCCGCGGCACCATCACGTCCTCGACGCGCAGCTTGCCCAGGGCGCGGATGTGCAGGGCATGGGCGTCGGCGCCGTTGCCCGTCCGCGCAGATGGGGCGGGGTCGTCGTCCCCTCCGTCTTCCCTCTGCTCCGCGCCGCCGGCAGGCTGAAACGCCTGCCACAAACGGCCCAGCAGGGAGGGCCGTCCGCTCATGGCCGCCTCCCGTAGGGATCGGGCACGCCGATTCGGGCGAGGGCGGCCGCCTCCTGCCGCTCCATCTGCGCCGCCTCCGAGTCCGAGTCGTGCCGGTAGCCAAGCAGGTGCAGCACGCCGTGCACCACCAGATGGGACAGGTGGTGGGCGGCGCTCCGGCCGCACGCGTCGGCCTCCCGCAGCACCGTGCCGAGGGCAATGGCGATGTCGCCGCCGCCCTCCGCTCCGCTGTCGGGAAACGACAGGACGTTGGTAGGCCCGGCTTTGCCCCGCCAAACCTCGTTGAGCCGGGCGACCTCCTCGTCGTCGGTTAGCAGCAGGGCGATAGCGCCGTTTCCGTTGCCGTCCGCCTCGACGAGCGCGGCCCGCACGGCCTGGCGGCACAGCCTGGCGGGGGCCTTCACCTTCTTCCGCCAGCCGGAGTCGGCAATGCGCAGGGACAGGTCCATAGTCAGGAGAGGCGCTCCTGCGCGTCCGGCGCCTCATCCCTGGCGTAGGCGGCGACGATGCGCTCGACCAGGGCGTTGCGCACCGTGTCCTCCGAGCGGAACCGCACCACCGCCACGCCGGGCACTCCCTCGAGGACGCGGCGGGCATGGCGCAGCCCCGATTCGGCGCCGCGGGGCAGGTCGATCTGGGTGAGGTCGCCGGTGACCGCCATGCGGGCATGGTCGCCGAGGCGGGTGAGAAACATCTTCATCTGCTGGACGGTGCAGTTCTGGGCCTCGTCAAGCACGATGTAGGCGTCGGACAGCGTGCGCCCCCGCATGAACGCCAGCGGCGCGATCTCGATTCGCCCCTGGGCGATGTGCCGCTCGACCCGCGAGCGGGAAAGCATGCTGTGCAGGGCGTCGTACAGCGGCATCAGATAGGGGTCGATCTTTTCGCGGACGTCGCCGGGCAGAAAGCCGAGGCGCTCGCCCGCCTCCACCGCCGGGCGCGAAAGGACGATGCGCTTCACCCGTCCCTCGAGAAACGCGTCCACCGCCGCGGCGACCGCCAGATAGGTCTTGCCGGTGCCCGCCGGGCCGATTCCGAACACCAGCTCCGATTCGGCGAGCGCCTTCATGAAGGCGGCCTGGGTGCGGGTGCGCGCGCCGATTCGGCTCTGCGCCGTGCGAAATTGCGGAGCCCCGTCCGCCATCCCGTCGACGCCAAAGTCGGCCGCGACGCGCAGCGCCGCCTCGATGTCGCCGGGGTCGATCGCGGGGTCGGCGCGGGTCGCCAGCATCTCGAGGGCGCGGGCCGCCGACTCGCGGTCGGCCTGGGAGCCGTGCACCGTCAGATGGCTGCCGCGCCGGGCGATGGTCACGCCGAAACCGCGCTCCACTGCCGCCAAATTGCCGTCGTACCGCCCACACAGATCGCGCAGGCGAGCACTGTCGTCGACCTCCACCACCGTTACGTCGCGGTCGCAGGAGGCCGCGCGCAGGGCGTCGGCCTGCATGGGCGCCGGCGCGTCGCGGCGCCGCGTACCCTGGATGCTGGTCTCTGCCTTCACGCCGCCTCGAGCTGTCCGGACAGGCTGTTGGAGTCCGCCGACAGAATGCGCGCCGGCACGATGCTGCCCCGCATTTCTTCCCGCGCCGCAAGGTGCACGGGCTGCAGATACGGGCTGCGTCCAACCATCTGCCCTGGATGCCTGCCCGGCTTCTCCAGCAGCACCGGCAGGGTGCGGCCGACGCAGCCGTCGCGGAACAGGCGGCTCTGGCTGTCAAGCCGCCGCTGCAGGCGGGCAAGCCGTTCGGACTGAATCTCCGGAGAGACCTGACCGGCCGCATCGGCGGCCGGCGTGCCCGGGCGCGGCGAGTAGCGGAACGAATACGCCTGGGCGTAGCCGACGGCGTCGACGAGGTCGAGGGTGGCTGCGAAGTCCTCCTCGCTCTCGCCGGGGAAGCCGACGATGAAGTCGCCCGACACCGCGATGTCCGGGCGCGCCCGCCGCACCCGGGCGATCACGTCGAGATAGTGCTCGGCGGTGTGGCGGCGGTTCATGGCCTTTAGGATTCGGTCGGATCCCGACTGCACCGGCAGATGCAGGTAGGGCATGAGCTTGTCCACCGCGCCGTGCGCCTCGATGAGGTCGTCCGTCATGTCCAGCGGATGCGAGGTGGTGTAGCGGATGCGCTCCAGCCCCTCGATGCCGGCGAGCTCCCCGACCAGGCTCGCCAGGCTCCAGCTGGAGCCGTCCGCCGCCTCGCCATGGTAGGCGTTGACGTTCTGCCCCAGCAGGGTGATCTCGGTCACGCCGCTTTCGACGAGGCTTCGGGCCTCGGCCAGCACCGCGTTCACGGGCCGCGAGGACTCCGCGCCGCGGGTGTAGGGGACGACGCAGAAGCTGCAGAATCGATCGCACCCCTCCTGCACCGTCAGGAAGGCGGCCGGCGAGCGGGTCGGGCGGCGGCGGGGCAGGTGGTCGAACTTGTCCTCGACCGGAAACTCCGCCAGCACGCGGCGGGCGCCGGGGTCTCGCTCCAGCTCGTCCAGCAGCTGCGGCAGCCGGTGGTAAGCCTGCGGCCCGACCACCAGCCGTACCAGCGGCTGGCGGCGGGGGATCTCCTCGCCTTCGGCCTGGGCGACGCAGCCCGCCACCCCGACCACGGTGTCCAGACCGCGCCGGGCGCGGGCTTCGACGGCGCCGCGCAGCCGCCCGATTTCGGAGTACACCTTTTCGGCCGCCTTCTCGCGGATGTGGCAGGTGTTGAGCAGCACAAGGTCGGCGTCGTCAGGAGCGTCGCAGCGCCGATAGCCGGCCTCGCCAAGCGCCTCCAGCATGCGCTCGGAGTCGTAGACGTTCATCTGGCAGCCATAGGTCTTGACGTAGACCTGGCGAACGGCCGGCGCGGAAGGGTTCATGCGCGGACAGCCTCGCGCTGCATGCCGGGCGATTCGAAATGGAGCGGCCCTTCGCGATACCAAGCGCGCCGGCAGCCGCGGCGGCTGAGGGCGGCGGGAAAATCCCAAGCGTACATGCAGTCGGTCGACAACCTCTCGGTTTCGGTCAAAGGCTTGCACTCACTATAGCGCCAAACGCTTGCCAGCATCAAGTCCCCGAAACGATCCTTTGCGGGCCGAGGGCTGCTGGATGTCGGGAGGCCGCACGTACAACGGGGCGGGCGGCGTGGCGTCCGGGCGGCGCATAGCAATGCGGGCCAGCGTGGCGGGGTCCGGCAGGCCGTCGCCTGGAAGACGAATCAGTCCATCTCCCGTGATGCGGCTGGCGGCGTCGCCTGCGATTCGCGTGCCTGACGCGAGTCCCGTTGCTATGGGGCAGTCGGGGTCGCCCAAGATGGGGTCGCCGGCCGGCTGGATTCCCGCCGACGAGCCGGCGTGGAAAAGCTGAAGGTACAGCTGGTCCCGCGGGGCAGCGTTGGCCACCAGCACGGCGGCAGAGTCTTCGCCCGCAGCCTCCTCGGCAAGAGCCTCCAGGACTCCCACGCCGATGGCGGGAATGCCCAGCGACAGCGCCAGTCCCCGCGCCGCCGCCACGCCGATTCGGATTCCGGAGAACGACCCTGGCCCTGTGGCTACGGCGATGGCGTCGAGGTCGACGGGGACGCGGTTCGCTTCGGTCAGGACCGCCTCGATCTGGGGAAACAGGTGTTCGGCGTGGCCAATGCGCATGGCCTTGCCGCGGGCGGCGACCGGCTCTCCGTCTTCTACCAGCGCGCAGGCGCAGCGGGCGCCAGTGGTGTCGAAGGCCAGTATCCGCATGCCGCGGGACTACTCGACCGGGCGCACCTCGACGACTTCCGGCAGGTAGTGCCGCAGCAGGTTTTCGATGCCCGCCTTCAGCGTCATGGTGGAGCTGGGGCAGCCGGCGCAGGCCCCCCGCATGGTGAGATAGACCACGCCCTTGTCGAAGCCGTGAAAGGTGATGTCGCCTCCGTCCTGAGCCACCGCCGGACGCACCCGGGTATCGAGAAGCTCCTTGATCTTGGCCACCACGGGACCGTCGGGGCCATCCTGCTCGGCGTGGTCGCTGCCAGTATCGCTGCCGTCGGACATCAGCGGGCGGCCGGACATGTAGTGGCTCATGATCGCGCCAAGCACCGCGGGCTTGACGTGCGCCCACTCGATGTCGTCGCTTTCCTTGCTGACGGTGATGAAGTCGGGGCCGAAGAAGACTCCCGACACGCCGTCGACGGCGAAGATGTCGGTGGCGAGCGGCGAGGCGTTGGCGCTGGTCTCGTCGCGGAAGTCGACGGTGCCCGAGCGCATGACCACCCGTCCGGGGATGAACTTGAGCGTCGCCGGATTGGGCGTGGATTCGGTCTGTATGAACATGGCGTGTCCCTCTGCTTCGTCCGTTACCAATTTGGGCAATTCGCCGGCCAGCGCAAGGGCTGGACTAGGAAGCCGCGTCGATTTCCTCGTCGGTCAGATTGCCCGGTACTACCACGATGGGAGTGCGCAGCTTGCTCACGCGCTTGGTGATGAGGTCGGCAATCAAAGGGCCCGGTCCGGCGTCCTGGGTGCTGGCGCCCAGCACCAGGATGCGGATGTCCTGGTCCTCCTCGATCTGGGCCAGCACCTGCTCCGTGGGCTTGCCCTCGCGGATGACGAGTTCCGGGGTGACGCCCGAATACTCGTGGACCTTGCTGGCGAGCCCGGCCAGATAGGTCTCAGCCTCCGTGCGGCGCTCGGCGCTCATGACGTTCTGCACGGCGACCCAGTGCTGGAAGTCGTCCGGCTCGATCACGTACAGCATGACGATGCCAGCGTTGGTATGGGCCGCCCGCTGCGCCGCGAAGCGCAGGGCGTTCATGCATTCGGGCGTGGAGTCCACGACCATAAGGAGCTTGCGCATTGGCCTGCTAGCCTCCGCTGCCGCTTGGAAGCGTGGATGATGCCAACAGAAGGCTGCAAGCGCAAGCCGGACTCCTGTTTTAGGTAAGGTACCGACACTACCGAAGAATCTGCTTACGGCGCAGAATGACGGTGGCAGATTCTGCTTCGTACGCTATGCTGCATGTGGCTTGAGTCCACCCATTGCTCAGGGAGTGCCCTTGGCTGCGGGCGGCAAGTGGCGGGGATAGGCACGGGCGGGTTGGTATCGGCGTCGCATGTGTGCCAGCATGGCAGTCCGATGAGGCAGGTACTCGCAACGCCAAAGCACCAACCTGCATCTGACGGAAGCTCTAGGGGGCCGAATGGCCGTTTCGAAGCAGCTGAGAAGTGCCACTTGACATGTTGGTTGTATACTGCTATGTAGTCCGTATAGGTGGCGGTATGCATTGGGGCGGGCTTGGCTGCTTGGACCCAGACAGTGCTTCCGCCAGGGTAGAGTAAGAGGGTAGGAAAATGGCAAAGTGCTCGAAATCCATACTGGATGCGGCGTTCAAGGCGGAGGCTGCGAGGGCTTTCCTTGACAGCTCGCGGCTGCGCAAATGGGTGGGCCCGATTGCGGCGGCGGAAGGTGACACGCATGTCTTCCACGTGATTCATGACGGGCCTCCCAAAAACCTAGTGGCTAGGCCGCACTTTCCGGGTAAGTCGGTACTGCCTCTAGGTACAAACAAAAAAAATGTTTCCGTGGACATCATTCCCTTCAAATTACCAGACATTCAAAAAGAATGGTCGGCTCGCCAAACCGCTGAAGCGATTGGTCGAAGCGCTGGCGAATGGCTGGACAGCCATGTTGTGAGGGCTATAGTCAAAGATCTGCCATATGAGACGACTCCTATAGACATTCCAGAAACTGGAATATCCAAAGATGCTTTTATTCGTGCACGTGGGAGCTTTCTTGAAGATGGGCATCCGCAAATGGACGCGCTGTGTGCTGTGTTGCCGGCGAAGTGGTATGTAACAATGCTGCGGAAAGATATGCCAATCTATGATTGGATATATCATGAAGGTCTCGCTGGTGGCATTGAGATTGTATTTCGCCCGAACGAAGAGCTGTGTAATCCTGATGACGCTCATCAAAGAGGGTTTGTTTTCACACGAGGTACTTTACGGTGGGCAGAGTGCGGTTGGCTGAGTGATGTTGCAAACGCCCCTTTGGGAAAGTATTCCGAAATTGATCTAAACGAGTATCCAGCGCAACCTGGAGTAGAAATATTTAATCATATTCTAACAGGCGGGGGCGCTGTGGTGAAGAGGACAACTGGAATTATCGAGTTGACTGGACACGTGGCACCGGCTTCTAGTACCATAGAAGGTCGAGGAACATTAAGAGTTCAATCTTCGCAACAGCGTGAAATGAGCGTACCAGGAAACAGAATTGCTTATCGCGGGCATAAATAGATTTCGCTGGCAAATAGTTCGCACAATGCACAGAAGCTGGTGCTTCGGAAAATGTTACACGATGTATTGGTGCACCATTACTTAAAAGTTATTGTAGCAAGAATATGTTTGAAAGTAATTTGTGCGTTACCACGAAGGTACAGCGTTTTCTCAATTGCATCAGCTGGTATGCAAGTTTGCGGAACTCGAAAGCAAATTACTTTATAACACGTGGTGCATTGGCATGCAGGGGCGATTTTCAACAGAGAGAATGCCAAGGCTACTCAGGCTCTTTCTTCCGGATATTGATACAGAGCAGCAACAAACGGGGCATCCGGCGTCGCATGTTGCGCATTATACAGATGTCAAAGGGGCATTGGGGATACTAGAATCGCAGGAATTGTGGTTTCGGTGTGCTGGCAAAATGGGATCCAGTACAGTAGCAAAAGATGACGAGTACGAAATAAAATTTGGCATCGATTCGTTTATGTCAAACTGGAATGGGCAACCCGGTAACGCAATTAGGAATGAAGTCGAAAATATTGATCCAAGCGGCGTGCGGGAAGTTACCATGGAGATTGAGAAAAACAGGAGTAATGTTGAGTTGGAAACATATATTTTCTGCACTTGCATACATGAAAACAAAGAAAATTCAGCATTGGCTGAGTTTTGGAAACGGAGTGATGTTGCGTTAGTGTTCAATCGCTCCAGACTTCAGGTGGTTGCGGGCCGTTTCGGAGCGTTGACGGGACTGGTGCAATATAGAAACAGAGGGGAACACAGCAACTACTTTGAAGAGTGGGTGAGGGTACTGAAGAATTATGGTGAAGAATTGAGAAAGGATGAACATGGTAATCTGGGGAAGACATTGGGCTGGGCGGTAATGTACATGGCAATGTTGACAAAGAGACCGGAGTATGCAGAGGAAAGGGAATGGCGAGTATTTTATCGATCTGCGGACAAAGGCGCGTCACCAAGATTTCAAATGCAACAAAGGGAGACAAGAGTCAAAGATGCGGATGAGACAATTTATTCAATGAAAGTAGACATTACCGGTAATCTGCTTGAAAAAGTATTGGTAATGCCGGGTAACAACAGTCATCAAACAATTAGCCTGGTGAAAATGATGTTGCGGCGAAGTGGAATATCGGGAGTGGAAGTCGTCCTGGCGGATATTGGAGTGTTGGATGCGCTCACGCGAGTAGACTTCAGCACAGTTCAAAAATTTGCGGCGTTGGTAGCATTGAAGCTATTCGCGAGATTGGGCTCTCTGACAAAGTACGTAGCACGTCTGTGGAGTTGATGGGCTTCGATGGAAAGGATTCGAGCAAACAATAAATGCATATTGGAATGCATCATTGTACGAATATGATTGATGAAAATGATAGCCACACATAGTATAGTTGGAGAGTATTCAAGGGTACTAGGCACGAGGTGGAGGGAAGCGTATCTTGGTAACATGTGGGTTGGAATAGCGAATCTAGACGAGTAATTGGAATTGCGCGGATATCAGCAAGCCCCGAAACCGATGGAAGCCGGTTTTACTGGTGTTGGACTAACGCTTGGTCGGTTCCTTTGGTGAATGCATGGCGCCAAGGTCAGCGACGACTATTGATATTTCATCTTGCTCGGCATTCTTGGACTGTGGGTGTTGGGCTGCACCGGAGTGGAGCATAAAGTTGAGCACTACCACTATTACCACGGCTTAGAGGTACATCTGGCAGTGCTGCTGGGAGCTCGCTTACCCTGAGAGCACATGGGCGCAATACCTCGGTTCCGCAAGATGGCTTGCTGGCTGGGCAGGGGTCCGGGGCAAATGCGCAGTAACCGCTGGAGAGGCTTTGGGGCCACGACAGCGGGATGATGGACTTCGCCTTGTTCTGCCACATCGTTGCGATGCCCTTGCATCGCCCGCAGAACCTGCTATGAGTAGGCCGTTCATGGTTCGGGAGCATGCTAGACTACGGACGGCAAGCTTCCGTTCTGACAGCTGCAACGAGTAGGCAAGGAGACCTCCCTTGGCGCGAAACAAAATCGGCCTCATTGGCGCCGGCAACATCGGCGGCACGCTCGCCCTGTTCTCCGGCATGCACGGCCTGGGCGACGTCGTCCTGTTCGACATCGCCGAAGGCATACCCACGGGCAAGGCACTCGACCTTTCCCAAAGCGGCCCGGTACTGGGCTTCGACGCGATCATCAGCGGTACGGCTGGCGACTACGCCCCGCTGGCCGGCGCCGACGTCTGCATCGTAACCGCCGGCATCCCGCGCAAGCCGGGCATGAGCCGCGACGACCTGCTGGCGACCAATCTCAAGGTCATGAAGTCCGTTGGCGAAGGCATCGCCGCCCACGCCCCCGACAGCTTCGTAATCTGCATCACCAATCCCCTTGACGCCATGGTCTGGGCGCTGCGCGAGTATTCGGGCCTGTCGCACAGCAAGGTGGTTGGCATGGCGGGCGTTCTCGACAGCGCCCGCTTCCGCCATTTTCTGGCGGAGGAGATGCAGGTTTCGGCCAACGACGTCAGCGCTTTCGTTCTGGGCGGACACGGCGACACCATGGTGCCGCTGGTGCGCTACTCCACGGTGGCGGGCATTCCCCTGCCGGACCTTGTGGAGATGGGCTGGATCTCCCAGGGCCGGCTGGACGAGATCGTCCAGCGCACCCGCGACGGCGGGGCGGAAATCGTCTCCCACCTCAAAACCGGCTCCGCCTTCTACGCGCCAGCGGCATCGGCGATTCGCATGGCCGAGTCCTATCTTGGCGACCGCAGACGGGTGCTGCCCTGCGCGGCCCATGTCGACGGCGTCTATGGTCTGGATGGCCTATACGTAGGCGTACCATGCGTGCTTGGCGCCAACGGCGTGGAGCGCGTGGTCGAGATCAGCCTCAACGACGAGGAGCGGGCCATGTTCGACAAGTCGGTCAACGCGGTGCGCGGTCTCGTCGCCAGCTGCAAAGAGATCGACCCGCAGCTTGGCTGACCGGCATAGACTTTCCGGAAACCGAAGCAGCAGAGGGCGACTGCCATGAACCTTCACGAGCACCAGGCCAAAGAGGTCCTTGCCCGGCACGGCGTGCCGGTGGGCGAGGGCCGGGTCGCGTTCACCGCCGAGGAGGCGGCCGCCGCGGCCGCCGCACTGCCGGGACCGCCATGGGTGGTCAAGGCGCAGATTCACGCTGGCGGGCGCGGCAAGGGCATGTTCAAGGGGAGCGAGGCGGGCGAGGGAGGCGGCGTCCGAATCGCCAAGAGCGCCGAGGAGGTGGAGACCTTCGCCCGGCAAATGCTCGGCAGCGTCCTGGTGACCCACCAGACGGGAGCCGCCGGCCGCCGCGTGGGGCGCGTGTACGTCGAGGCGGGCTGCCAGATCGCCGACGAGTACTACCTGTCGCTGCTGGTTGACCGGGAGTCGGGCAGGGTTGCCTTCGTCGTCTCCACCGAGGGCGGCATGGACATCGAAAAGGTTGCGGCGGAGACTCCCGACCGCATTCTGACTTTCGCCGTGGACCCGGCGACGGGGCTTCAGCCGTTCCATGGCAGGCGGGTAGCCCGCGCCCTGCGGCTGGAGGGCGATTCCGCGAAGCAGTGCGGAAAGCTGGTCGCCGGTCTTTGGCGGACCTTTACCGAGTGCGACTGCTCGCTGCTGGAGATCAATCCGCTGGTGCGCGACAGGGAGGGCAGGCTTCTCTGCCTTGACTGCAAGCTGAGCCTGGACAGCAACGCCCTCTACCGGCACGCCGACCTGCGCGAGATGCGCGACGAGTCGGAGGAGGATCCCCGCGAACTCGACGCTTCGCGCCACGACCTCAACTACATCGCCCTCGACGGCGACATCGGCTGTCTTGTCAACGGCGCCGGACTGGCCATGGCCACCATGGACATCATCAAGCTCCATGGCGGGTCGCCGGCCAATTTCCTCGACGTCGGCGGCGGCGCCAGCAGGGAGCAGGTTACGGCCGCCCTCAAGATCGTCCTCGCCGACGGCGGCGTGCGCGGCGTCCTGATCAACATCTTTGGCGGCATCATGCGCTGCGACGTCATTGCCGAGGGAGTGGTGGCGGCGGCCCGCGAGATCGACCTGGCGGTGCCGCTGGTGGTGCGGCTCGAGGGCACCAATGTCGATCTGGGACGCGGCATCCTCGACGAATCGGGGCTGGCAATCACCACCGCCAGCGACTTGGGCGACGCCGCCGCCAAGGTGGTGGCCGCGGTAAAGGAGGCCTGAGATGGCTGTACTGGTTGACGATTCCACGCGGGTGCTGTGCCAGGGCATCACCGGGGCCCAGGGGACGTTTCACACCGAGCAGGCGATCGCCTATGGCACGGCAATGGTCGCGGGAGTTACGCCGGGCAAGGGAGGCAGCGAGCATCTTGGCCTGCCGGTCTTCGACACGGTAGCCGAGGCCCGCGCCGAGACCGGCGCCACCGCCTCGGCCATCTACGTGCCGCCGCAGTTCGCGGCCGACGCCATCCTCGAGGCGGTGGACGCCGGCATCGAGCTTGTCGTCTGCATCACCGAGGGCATACCGGTGCTGGACATGGTGCGCGTCGCCAGAGGGCTGCAGGGGTCGGGGAGCCGGCTGATCGGTCCCAACTGCCCCGGCATCATCACCCCGGACGCCTGCAAGATCGGAATCATGCCCGGCCACATCCACCGCCGCGGCAAGGTGGGAATCGTTTCGCGCTCCGGCACGCTGACCTACGAGGCCGTGGCGCAGACCACCGCCGCCGGGCTGGGCCAGTCGACCTGCATCGGCATCGGCGGCGACCCGGTGAAGGGGACGGAGTTCACCGACGCGCTGGAGCTGTTCATGGAGGATGACGAGACCGAGGCCATCGTCATGATCGGCGAAATCGGCGGCACGGCCGAGGAAAAGGCGGCCGCCTATCTCCAGAGCCTCGACAGGCGCAAGCCCGTCGCCGGCTACGTGGCCGGGCTGACCGCGCCGCCGGGGCGCCGCATGGGGCATGCCGGGGCCATCGTGTCTGGCGGACAGGGCGGCGCGGCCGAGAAGATCGCCAGCCTGCGCGAGGCGGGCATCGTCGTTTCCGACTCTCCGTCGGGCATCGGCGAGGCGGTGCAAGAGGCAATTCGCAACAGCTAGGAGCGCGCAAATGGAGCGTGGGACAATGTCGCCTGCAGTGGAGCTGCAGGGCGCGGCGGCGGGATTCGTCGAGGACCTTTACCGCCGCTACTGCGACGACGCGGACGCGGTGGCCGAGAGCTGGCGGCGGTACTTCACCCAGCTCGACGCGGAATCAGCGGTGCCCGCTACGGCGCTGCCGATGGCCGACGGCGACGGCATGCCGCATGCCGAGGGCCTCGAGCGCAGGGTGCGCGCGGCGGGGGTGGACGAAGACCATGTGCGCGGCAGGGTGCTGGACTCGATTCGCGCCCTGATGCTGATTCGCGCCTACCGCATGCGCGGCCATCTGGCTGCCAATCTCGACCCGCTGGGCCTGGCGGGAAACGACAGCCACCCCGAGCTGGATCTCGCCTCCTACGGCTTTGGCGAGCGGGACATGGAGCGGGAAATTTTCCTCGACAACGTGCTGGGCGTGGAAAGCGCGACGCTGCGGCAGATCGTGGAGCTGGTGCGCGGCGCCTACTGCGGCACGTTCGCCCCGCAGTACATGCATGTGTCCTCGCCCGAGGCGAGCGCCTGGCTCAAGGCGCGGATCGAGGGGCCGGGCAAGGAGGTGCACTTCACCCGCGAAGGGCGCCTGGCGATTCTGCACAAGATGGTGCAGGCCGAGGGTTTCGAGGTGTTTCTGGGGCGCAAGTACACCGGCACCAAGCGGTTCGGCCTTGACGGCGCCGAGGCCCTGATCCCGGCGATGGAGCAGATCATCAAGCGCGGCGGCGCGCTGGGCGTCAAGGAGATCGTCTTCGGCATGCCCCACCGGGGCCGCCTCAACGTCCTCGCCAACGTCATGGGCAAGCCCTACCAGGCGATCTTCCACGAGTTCCGCGGAGGCTCATCGACGCCTGAAGAAGTGGAGGGGTCCGGCGACGTCAAGTACCATCTGGGGTCCTCTTCCGACCGCGAGTTCGACGGCAACGAGGTGCACCTTTCGCTCACCGCCAACCCCTCGCATCTGGAGGCGGTGAATCCGGTGGTGCTGGGCAAGGTGCGGGCCAAGCAGGAGCAGCGCCGCGACTCGGAGCACAGGCAGGTGCTGCCGGTGCTGCTTCACGGCGACGCTGCGTTCGCCGGCCAGGGCGTGGTGGCGGAGTGCTTCGGGCTGTCGGGGCTGCGCGGCACCCGCACCGGCGGCGCCATCCACCTCATCGTCAACAACCAGATCGGCTTCACCACCTCGCCGCACAACTCGCGGTCGTCGCCCTATCCCTCGGATCTGGCGCTGATGGTCGAGTGCCCGATTTTCCACGTCAACGGCGACGACCCGGAGGCGGTGGTGCATGCCGCCAAGGTGGCCACCGAGTATCGCCAGGAGTTTGGCCGCGACGTGGTCATCGACATCTTCTGCTACCGCCGGTTCGGCCACAACGAAGGCGACGAGCCGATGTTCACCCAGCCGAAGATGTACCGCAACATCCGCGCCCGGCCCACGTCCCTTCGGGTGTACGCGGACAGCCTGATCGCCGAATCGGTCGTCCACGCCCGCGAGTACGAGGACATGAAGCAGGAGTTCATGGCCGAGCTCGAGGAGGCGTTCGAAGCCAGCGCCAGCTACCGGCCCAACAAGGCCGACTGGATGGAAGGGCGCTGGTCCGCCGTGGGCAAACACGGCGGCGTCTACCAGCGGGGAAACACCGGCGTCGACCCGGCGACGCTGAAGACCGTGGCGGACAGCCTCGGCAAGCTGCCCGAGAGTTTCACCCCCCACAAGACCGTGTCGCGGGTGTACGCGGCCCGCCAGGAGGCGGTCGCCTCGGGCAAGGGCATCGACTGGGCGACGGCGGAGATGCTGGCCTTCGGCAGCCTGCTGCTGGAGGGGACGCCGGTGCGCCTGTCGGGGCAGGACTGCACGCGGGGGACGTTCTCGCAGCGGCACGCCTGCATCATCGACCAGGAAGACGAGACCCGCTGGCTGCCCCTCAACCACATGGCCGAAGGGCAGGCGAGACTGGAAGTGGTCGACTCGATGCTTTCCGAGTACGCGGTGCTGGGCTTCGAATACGGCTACTCGCTGGCCGAGCCGGAGGGGCTGACCCTGTGGGAGGCGCAGTTCGGCGACTTCGCCAACGGCGCGCAGATCATGATCGACCAGTTCATCAGCTCCGGCGAGAAGAAGTGGCTGCGCATGTCCGGGCTGGTGATGCTTCTTCCGCACGGATTCGAGGGGCAGGGGCCCGAGCATTCCTCGGCGCGCCTTGAGCGGTTTCTGCAGCTCTCGGCCCAGAACAACTGGGTCGTCGCCAACTGCACCACGCCGGCCAACTATTTCCACATCCTGCGCCGCCAGATGAAGCGCGACTTTCGCAAGCCGCTGGTGATGATGACTCCCAAGTCCCTGCTGCGCCACCGGAAGTGCATCTCGCGCGCCGACGAGATGGTGAACGGCAGCAGCTTCCACCGCGTCCTGTGGGACGACGCCCAGAACTCCAACAACACCGAAGCCGAGCTGCGCCTGGACGGTGAAATCCGCCGCGTGGTGATCTGCTCGGGCAAGGTCTATTTCGACCTGCTGGAGGAGAAGGAGCGGTCTGGCATCGACGATGTCTACGTGCTGCGCCTGGAGCAGCTGTATCCGGTGCCGATGATGTCGCTGGTCCACGAGCTTTCGCGGTTTCCCCAGGCCGATGTCGTCTGGTGCCAGGAGGAGCCGCAAAACCAGGGCTCCTGGGACTTCATCCATCCAAAACTGGAGTGGGTGCTCGGCAAGACGGAAAACAGGAACCAGCGTCCCGAGTATTTCGGGCGGCCCCATGCGGCGTCGCCGGCCACCGGCATCGGCACCCGCCACAAGCAGGAGCAGGCGATGCTTGTCGAGGAGGCGCTGAACGGGCGCTGAGGCTGTCAGCCGGCGGCCAGCCGCTCGCTAGCCATGGCGTCGGCGATGGCGCCGGGCGGCATGCCTTCCGCGCGGGCGCGGTCCAGGATGGCAGCCATTCTGTCGCCGATGCCAATCACCCTCTGCCGCAGGGATTCCTGGTCCGTCTCGCCGTAGACGGGTCCTGACGCGCCCAGCATGCCTCCGGCGTTGGCCACGTAGTCCGGCGCCCAGACAATGCCGCGCTCGGCAAGGGCGGCGTCGTGGCGCGGCTCGGCGAGCTGGTTGTTGGCCATGCCGCAGATCGCGCGGGCGCGGATGCGCGGAATGGTGCCGTCGTTGAGCACGCCGCCCAGCGCGCAGGGCGCCAGAAGATCGACGTCCTGGCCGTAGATTTCGTTGGGAGCAACCGCCGTCGCCCCGAACTCCTCCACCGCTTTCCGCATGGCCTCCTCGTCTATGTCGGCGACGGTCAGTACCGCGCCCTCGGCCTTCAGGCGGCGGCAGATGTCCATGCCCACCTGGCCGACGCCCTGCACGGCGACCCGCACGCCGGCAAGATCGGGACTGCCGAGGACGTGGCTGATGGCGGCGCGGATGGCGGCCAGGCCGCCCAGGGCGGTGTAGGTTTCGCAGCTGTCGCCATCGGTGAACTGGCTGGCCGCCGCGAACACGTACGGGTTTTCCTCCTTCATGGCCTCGGCGTCCTCGGGGCCGACGCCGACGTCGATGGCGGACCAGTAGAGGCCGCCAAGTCGGGCGATGTGGCGGGCGACGGCGCGCAGGCGGTCCTGCTTGCCGGGCGCGTGGGGGTCGGCGAGCACCACGCTTTTGCCGCCGCCCAGAGGCAGGCCCGCGACGGCATTTTTATGCGTCATGGCGTAGGACAGGCGCAGGACGTCGCGCAGGGCCTCCTCCTCAGAGCCGTAGTCGAGCATCCGGCAGCCTCCGGCGGCGGGGCCGAGGCGGGTGCTGTGTACGGCGATGATGGCGGAGGTGCCGGTCTCGGCGTCGCGGCAGAAGACGACGTCTTCATGGTCGCGGAATTCGGGGTGGTCGTGGACGCCCATGCCTGTCTCCCCTGCGGCTGCGCCGAATCTACCGGAACGGACTGCCCTCAACAATGGCCGCCTCGACGGCGGTCCTGGCAAATCCGCCCAACAGCTATGCGGCGCAGCGGACTTTCGCGAATCGCGGCTGGGAACAGCTTTCACGTGCATCGTAAATCACGCGATGGACGATGCAGGAAGAGCCATCTTGCGCCGTCATGAAGCGGAGGCTGCCGGGAAGTACAAGGAGGAGAGTCGGGTCAGGACTGTATCACAGAGGACCGGCGGCGGTTGCAAAGATGGCCAAAACGCTGTATTCTAAAGGCAATGGAGTAGCAGCGGAGGTAGCAATGAATACGGCAAGATCTACGGTATTGGCCATCTGCTTGGCCTTCGGCGCGGGCGCTCTTGGCAGCGTGTCCCCGGCAAGCGCACAGACTTCGGACGAGGTGATGGGAACGCTGCTCGGCGGCGCCATTGGCGGCGCGCTTGGCTCGACGGTCGGCAGCGGCGACGGTCGCGATGCGGCAACCGGCATTGGAGCGCTGCTTGGCGCCATGGAGGGGTACGGGCGGAGCAAGGCGAGAAGCGAGGCGGAGCAGAGGCGCGCTGAAGCCAACTGGCTACGCAGCGAGACTCAGGTGCCGCATGCTTCGCCGTTTCTGCTTCGTCCGGAGGGCAGCAATGCCGTTCTGCAGTGCGAGCTGGTCGAACAGGGGATGCTGTGCAGACCGGGCGGCAGCATTCAAGCCGAGCGGGTCTACTGATACGGCAGGCCGAAGCAAGGCTGGTATCCGGCCGGCCAGTGGCTGGCCGAATCAGTTGGGCGCTGCGGGCGTCATGGCCCTCGCCTGAAAATATCGAAACACGGGAATCCGGAGTGCCCAGTGACGCCGCGGGGCCCAGCATCAAGCCTGCTCTTGGTACGCCAGCCCAAAGCAAACAGCGGACTCTTCAGGGCTGGATGAAGGGACTCGGGCGGCAGTTGCAAAGCTAGCCGATGCGCTGTATATTATGCTTGATGGTGGCAACAGCGGAGGTACCAATGAAAACGGCAAGATCGACGGCGCAGGCCGTCTGCCCCGACTCGCGAAGAGAAGAGAGCAGCGCGACGGCAGGCTCTTTCGCATGGACGCGAATCGCTTCCCGCGTTTCACCAGGCGCCATTCTGTCAGCGGTCCTGCTGGTTGGCATCGCCGGCTGCGGCAAAGATGACCCGGCGCCGCAGTGGTCGACGATAGAGACGACGTCCACGGGCGTACCGATCAGACCCGACAGCGGCACGCCAACGACTCCTTCCGTCGAGTACATCCGGATTCGCATGACGGAGAGCATCTTTCTGGACCCGCCGGAAGTCGACGAGCCCGGCGTATTCATCCGGGTGCGCAACACGTCTGGCAACTCCAATCTGGACACCAACTACATGACGTCCCTAGTAGCCGACCAGATTGCGGGCCTGGGCTACCGCAGGGTTAACAACGCCAGAGACGCCGAATACACGCTGCAGGCAAACCTTCTGTTTGCGGATGAGGTCAGCGCGGCGCAGCTTGCCGCCCTGGACGAAACCGAAGTTGGAACTGACATTTCCAGCATCGTGAGCAGCGCCCTGCAGGGAGCGGTCGTCGGCGGCGTCGGCGGGGCGGTACTCGGCGACTCCAGCGAGGAGGTGCAGCTGGGAAGCGTACTCGGCGCGGGCGTGGGCGTTTTGACCAACATCTCCGAAGCCCGGCAGCGCGACGAGCGGCTGCGGGCGAAGCAGACCATCAACTACTACTCCCTCGTGGTCGACATCGAGCTGAGAGAGCGCGCGAAAGGCAGGGTGACTCGGGAAGGGACGACGTCGCAGAGCAGCGTGCAGGTGAGCGGGGGCGGTGCGTTCGTGGACTCAACGACCGGCTCCAGCAGCGAAACGCAGTCGTATTCGGAATCGACGGACTGGAAGACCAAGCGTACCCGCATCATCGGGAAGGCGAAGGGGAAGCTGATTCGCTTCCGCGACATCGAGCAGGACTTCACGGACAAGCTGGCGAGTTCCATTGCCGGCCTGTTCTAAGCCTGTGGCGCCACCAGCCCGCCGAAGAGCGTAGCAATGCGCCATCCAGCCATAGCGGCCCTGTTTTCCGCCGTCCTGCTTGCGGGATGCGGTGAGGGCAACCCGCATGACCCAGCGTCGTGGGCGCCGCCACCAGATCCCGACAAGGCAACGTCCGACTGGGATGTCGCCGAAGCCATGTGCGACAAAGTCGCTCTGGACACGGAGCTGACGGATGAGGAGGTCGCCATCATGCAGGAGGAAATGCAGTCCGCCCGGGACGCGATGGACCTCCTGAACCCGACCGATGCAGGTGCCCCAGAATCCGCCATCGAGGAAGGAGCGGCGCTGCTGGGAGGAGTGGTGGCCTTCTTCACCTTCAACGAGGCGGTGACCGCTGGAGAGAGGAAGAAGCAGGAAGCGTTTCTTGACTGCATGAAGGGTTTCGGGTGGCAGATGCAGAGCTAGCCGTTTGGC
>CAZPIN010000096.1:0-3179 GCA_964586735.1 uncultured Rhodobacterales bacterium
CCCGCCCGTGGTGGGATGGCGGGGTGCAGCCTCGTCCATAGGAACCAATGTTGCTTACAACATACCGCTTGGCAGCGGCTATGACCTGTTCGGTCGCCGCTTCTTCGCCTCGCTGACCTACAGCTTCTACTGAGCGTCGCCACTCCCACCGAGGTCTTCAACATGTCCTTCCCGACCGCCGATACACTCAGGTCGTACATCGCAACACGGCAGTCCTCCTGCCAGGCGCGGAGCGGCTCGGCCCTCTCCCTCGCCCTGCGCGCCCTGGGCATTGCCTTGCTGCTGGGCGCCTGGCTCGCAGCCCCGGCATTGGCGCAGGATGTGGAGGGTCCCGGACCGCCGACCAACGTGAAGGTAAAACCTGATCCGAGCGAACACCTGAAAGTGACAGTGAGCTGGACAGCGCCGCAAGATACAGGCGACGCAGACGAAACAATTGACTTCTATAAAATCCAGTATTCCATCGACGGAAGTGCTTGGCAGTCCGAGATAGCGTCTGATGAAATAAGTGGAACAGAAGCGTCATGCACCCATACCACAACCGATACTTCGAATATCGAGTATCGGGTTCTTGCTCATAACGGCGAAATAGATGGTGATCCGATAGAAGGCCAGCCGTCGGAGACAGCGATGAGGCTTCCGAGTTCGCCGAGACTTTCTACGCCTCAAGTCAATGGAATGCAAGTTACGCTGAACTGGACGGAGCCTGTGGACAACGGTGGTGTTACTATCACTGGATACCGCATCGAGGAATTTCAGAATAACGATGCGAGTTGGGCGGAAGTAAGTCCAAGTCGGATTTCCCGGACTCTTTCCACAAGCAGGAGTGTTACGATTTCTCGTCACATTTTGGGTCAATTTTACAGCTATCGGGTCAAGGCAATCACTACGCCGTGGACGGGGCACTCGACACCTTGGTTCGGATCCCCGTCGGATCCGGTCAACGTTACTATCCCGGTGCCCCCGAGTGCTCCGACTGGATTGAGAGCAATGGGTGGTGTTGGCAAGATTACGCTCACTTGGGCGCCGCCTTCGAATGCTTCCATGGCGGACATCAGTGGCTACCGGATTGAAAGATCACCTGACGGAAGTAGTGGCTGGGTGGATGTGGAGGAGGATACGGGCAATACGGATCTTAGCTACGTGCACTCTGGATTGGGCCGTGATCAAAGAGTTCATTATCGCGTTAAAGCGATTGGCGGAGCTGGTGTGAGCCCGTGGTCGAATACGGCAGATGCGATCACGGCGACGGTCCCGGGCGCGCCCACGCACTTGCAGTTGATTACCGATCCTTCTCCTGCTTTGAGTTGGAGAAAGCCTGCCGACGACGGCAGATCTGAGATTACCGGGTACAGGATCGAGAGTTCCCCGGATGGTGTTACCTGGAGTCCCGTGGTGGGAAATACAGGGAACACGAACACCAGGTATCCACTGGCCAGCCCCCTGGTCCCTTTCACCTGTTATCGGGTTCGTGCGATCAACGCGGTAGATGTGGGCCCGCCATCACATGTTGTGGTTGTACCCGCCCAACCCTCGCCTCCGCTGCCTCCGCTTGCTCCCGTAGCAACGGTCCCGGGTGCGCCCACGAACCTGCAGTTGATTACCGTTCCTTCTCCTGCTTTGAGTTGGAGCGCGCCTCTCGACAACGGCGGATCTGTGATCACCGGGTACAAGATCGAGAGCTCCCCGGATGGTGTTATCTGGAGCCCTGTGGAGGACAACACAGGAAACACGAACACCTGGTATCCACTGGCCGGTCCTTTGGTCCCTTTGACCTGTTACAGGGTTCGTGCGATCAACGGGGTAGGAGTGGGTCCGCCGTCACATATTGTGACTGTACCCGCCCAGCCCTCGCCTCCGCCGTCACTTCCGCCGTCACAGTCGTTCTCTTTCTGGGAACCACCTCGGCTCGAACCTTCACCTTCGCCGACCCTTTCACCACAACCTTGGTGGCACGACTGGATAGAGCCGACAATACCGAATCATCGTCCACCTGATACGATACCGCCTTGTTTTGGCTTTACTTGCGATCTAGGAGGAGGACTGGGATGGGGTGGTGGAGGAGGTGGTGGAGGAGGTTCGATGTTTCGGACACTCCGATTCGGCATGTCCGCGCCGATGTCGATGCCCCAGCAGGCCGCCGCTGCGAGCGCTCCGATTGCGATGGAGGTCAGCGGTCCGGAGCGCGTGGACGAGGACGGCGCTGCGATCTACACGATTGCGCTGCCTCCCGGCACGGTGCTCTCGCAGGGCATAGAAGTGGCTTACCGGACGGACGTCGGAGCGGGAGATACAGCGGCTGTAGCGGGTGTGCATTACGAGGCTGTTTCGGGCTCGGTCTCCTTTTCGGGAGACTCGGCGGCCCCGCAGACGGTGACGGTCCGGATTCCCGACAATCAACGTGCAGACGGCGAACGCAGCTTTGACTTCGTGGTGTATGCGCCGGACGGCGATGCAAACGCCGGGCTGAATATCGTCGGAGACACCGTCACCACGCGCATCGAGGACAACGACACCGCAGGCATCCAGGTGAGCAAGACTTCCCTCACCACGACGGAGGACGGCGGGCGGGATGTCTTCACGGTGCTGCTGGAAAGCGAGCCGATTTCGAAGGTGGTGATTGATGTGACCAGCCTGGATGCTGGCGAGGGCACGGTCAGGCCGCGCGCCCTGACCTTTACCCCGGGTAACTGGAGCCGGGCCCGGGCGGTTACGGCAACCGGCGTGGATGACGGCATTGACGACGGCGCCCAGCACTACGTCATCGAGTTGACCGTCGCGCCCGGCGCGGGCCGGGACTATGCCGGGCTTGACCCCGTCAGGATAGAGGCGGAGAACCGGGCATCGGCCTCAGACACATACAGCGCCACCCTGGCTGCCGCACGGGCGATGATGAAAGGCCTTAGCAACGCTCATGCGAACAACACCCTGTCTGCGCTCGCCGGTCGACTCGATGCCTCCGCGCTGACTTCGCACGGCGGCGCTTATGCCGACATCGCAGGCCGGGCGTTGCCGCTCTTCGGCGCTGCGAAGGGAGAAGACGAAGAAGGGCAGGCCGACACCCGGCGGTTCATGACGAACATGATGGACCTGTTTGGTGTGCGCCTTTCCGGGGGCGACGCATTGGTGGAAGGCATCGCCACGCCCGGCGGCGCGTGCATTGGCGCGGGCGCCAAGGC
>CAZPIN010000097.1:0-15898 GCA_964586735.1 uncultured Rhodobacterales bacterium
AAGCGCGGCGTGTTCCATTCGATCAGGGAGCTTGTGCTGGCGGTCTACGAGTTCGTGGAGAGGTACAACGCAACGGCGCGTCCCTACAGGTGGACCAAGTCGGCGGAGGAAGTGCTTGCTTCCATCAATCGTTTCCGCCTACATCTTGGAGATCCACAATATAGCATAAATTAAAGATTCGGGACACTAGACTGAACCGCATCCCAGTCTGGACGAGTCAATGGGCTGCCTCTTGAAACACTCAGCTCAGGCTAGGCGCCGCGCCAGTTCTACCGTCTTCTCTACCACCCGCCCCACAGCCTTGCGCGCCGTCTTGTCGACCAGTTTGCCGTCTTCGCCAAACGCCGTCCCCGCGCCACCCAGCGCGTGCTGCACCGGCGACACCACCACGCCCAGTCCGCCAAGCACCCGGCGCAGCTCGATCAGTCCGCGCAGCCCGCCCAAGGCTCCTGGGGACGCCGACAGCAGCCCCGCCACCTTGTCGCGAAACGGCATCATGGTCGCAGGGTCTTCTCCCTTGCGCGACATCCAGTCGATGGCGTTTTTCATCAGCGGCGACAGCGACCCGTTGTATTCGGGCGATGCGGCGATAAACCCGTCGCATCCTGCAAACACCTCCTTCACCGCCACCACTTCGGCAGGCAGGCCAGACTCCGTCTCGAGATCCGCGTCGTACAGCGGCATCGGATACTCCGCCAGGTCCACGCGGACGGCCTCCGCCCCGGCCTCCTCCACCATGTCCGCCGCCGCTAGGGCCAGCCTGCGGTTGTAGCTTTCCCGGCGCAGGCTTCCCGCAAACACGGCCAGCCGCGGCCTTCCGTTACTCTCCGCCATCCTTCTCTCCCTCGCTCCAGCGTATCCAGTCCTCCACCGTGTCCAGGTCTGCCGCCTCACGGGCGGTGGTCTCCAGATTGGCGACAAGATGCGCGTTTTCGACCAGCAGGTCCCGCGCCCCCCGGTCTCCCGTCAGGGCTGCCAGCGCCTCGAAAAACCTGCGCCCAAACAGCACGGGATGGCCGACGTCGCCGCCAGGCGCAACCGCCCGGCAGATCGCCCTGCCCGAATCGGGATCGTAGGCGGCTGCCAGCCGCTCCACAATTGCGCGGTCCACCCCGGGCATGTCCGCCAGCGCCACCACCACCGCGTCGGCTTCATCGTCCACGGCCGCCATGCCGGCCCGGATGGAGGCGCCAATGCCCTCGTCGTAGGCTTCGTTGCGCACCACCGCGGCTGGCCGCACGCCAGCGTCGCGCACCGCCCGCTCGATCTCCTCGCCGCGGTGGCCGGTTACCAGTATCAGGTCCCCCGTTCCCTCCAGCCTCGACGCGGCGCGTGCCACCAGCGGCATGCCTTCCAGCTCGCGCAGCAGCTTGTGCTCTCCTTCCATCCGCCGCGACGTCCCGGCGGCGAGCAGCAGCACAGCCACCCTGGGCGCGCCGGGTCTTGCGCCATCGCCTACCCGCGGCGCCGGACGCAGGGGTATCTCCTGCAGCAGCCCGCCCACGCCCATGCCGGCGATGTCCTGCGACGTGACCGGTATGCCGCAGGCGACGCGCTCCAGCACCCAGTCGGCGCCGTTGAGTTTGGGCGACCGCACGCAGCCGGGAAACACCATCACCGGACGCTCCCCCATCGCGCCCAGCAGCAGCAGGTTGCCCGGGTCCACCGGCATGCCGAAACGCTCGACCCTCCCGCCGGCGGCGCGCAGCGCGGCTGGCGCTACGTCGTTGCGGTCGGATGTCGCGCTGTCGCCCAGCACCAGCACCATCTCCGCCTCGCTTGCGGCAATGGCCTCGGCCAGCGGCTCCTCGGCGTGGGGCACCGTGCGCGTCTCCACCAGAGGCACGCCAAGCTCCTCCAGCCGCCGCCGCACCGCCCGCTCGCCCTTTCGGCCAAGCTTCTCGCCAAGCGAATCGGGAGTCCACGGCAGGCGGGTAAGCAGCAGCGCCGCGCTGGCGACGGCGGCGCCGCGCACCTCGAGGACGTCCTCTCCCGCAGCGGCCATCCGCTCCGCCGACGCTACCATGGACTCGGGCACCGCGTAGGGGATGATCTTGACCGTGGCGGCCAGCTGCCCCCTGCCAACGCGGGCAAGGTCGGGCAGCGTCGCCAGCGATACCGCCTCGTCGAGGGCGTTCAGCCGGTCTACCTCGCCGCGCAGTACGCGCAGCACGCCAGGACGGTCCGCGAAGATGTTGCACCGGCCCGTGGACGCGGGCGCCAGCCGCAGTCCCTGGCGCTCAGGGTCCCGCAGCAGCGCCCCCGTCAGACGCTCGGCGGCGGCGTTTTCGGCAAGGTCGCCAGGCTCCTCGATGGCGGCCATGACCTCCGCCACGCCCGCCGCCTCCAGCCGCCGTATCGCCGCGGCGTCGATCCGTACTCCCTTGCGCAGCGCGCCATCCTTCCAGCGCGCGGTGTGGGCGAGAATGGCCCCCTCTGCACTGCGGGGCGCGAGGCGCTCGAACCTCAAGTATCCCCCTCCCTGCCAGCGCGCAGCCGCGCGGTGATCTCGGCCAGAATGGCAACCGCAATCTCGGCAGGCGACGCGGCGCCGATGTCGAGGCCAACCGGCGCGTGGATGCGCGCCAGAGCGTCCTCCCCGACTCCCCAGTCGCGCAGCCGGTCTAGGCGCTTGGCGTGGGTGCGGCTGGACCCCAGGCATCCCAGATAGAACGCCTCCGAGGCCAGCGCCTCGCGAATCGCCGAATCGTCCAGCTTGGGGTCGTGCGTCAGCGTTACCACCGCCACGCGGGGGTCCAGGCCGTGCTCGCGCAGCGCCTCGTCGGGCCAATCGCGAAGTATGGGCACGCCGGGAAAGCGGTCCTCGGTAGCGAAAGCGTCGCGGGGGTCGATCAGGGTCACGTCGTAGCCCGCCAGCCGGGCCATGGCGGTCAGCGGCTGGGCGATATGGGAGCCGCCTACTACCGCCAGACGCAGCGGCGGGTTGTGGACGCCGAGAAACCATGTGGCGCCGTCAATTTCGGCAAATCCCGAGCGGTCGCGGCGAAGCGCGTCCCTCACAGCCTCGCCCGCAGCGCCAGACTCGCCTCGCCGCAGAAGGCGCCGGTCGCCGCCATCCTCCAGCGCGGCAAGCACCACGCCCTCCCGGCCGCGCCGCGCCTCGACCAGCTCCGCAAGCAGGGCGTCGGACATGCCCTCGCCCGCCGCCACGGGGTCCACCTGCACCCGAATCGTGCCGCCGCATGCCAGCCCCACGGCGAAGGCGTCGTCGTCCGAAACGCCGAACTCAAGCCTGCGCGGACGCCCGTCCGCCAGGGACTCCAGCGCCTCCTCCACCACCGCGCCCTCGACGCAGCCGCCAGACACCGACCCCTCGAACTCGCCCTGCCCGGACACCGCCAGCATGGAGCCGACCGGGCGCGGCGCGGACCCCCAGGTCTGCACCACGGTCGCCAGCGCCGCCCCCCTGCCCTCGCGGTGCCAGCGAAGCGCGGTCTCCGGAGCCTCGTTGAGGGCGGAAAGCGTCAGCGACGCCGGGGCTGAATCGGTCATTGCGCTTCCTCCTCTCCGTCTTCTGAAACCGCCCCGCGGACCTGGCGTCCGGCAACCCACGTCTCCCGCACCACCCGGTCATCCCCTAGAAACATCATGGCGAACACCGCGTCAGCAAGGCCGCCCACGGATTGCATGCGCCAGGCCAGCATGTCGGTAGCGGCCGGATCCAGCACGACAAAGTCCGCCTCCATGCCAACCTGCAGGCTGCCCACCTTGTCTCCCAGTCCCATGGCAAGGGCGCCGCCCCGGGTGGCCATGTGCAGAAGGTCGAAGGGATCGAGCGACTCGCCCCGCATCTTCGCGACCTTGTAAGCCTCGGCCATGGTGCCCAGCATCGACAGGCTGGTGCCGCCGCCAACGTCCGTGCCCAGCGCCACCGGTACCGGACGGTCGGGATCGCGCGCCGACTTTAGGTCCATCAGCCCCGAGCCGAGGAAGGTGTTGGACGTGGGACAGTGCACCAGAGAAGCGCCCGACTGGTGCAGAAGCTGAAACTCGGACTCGCTCAGATGGATGCCATGCGCAAGCAGGGTAGGCGCGCGCAGCAGCCCGCGACTGGCGTAAACGGACGTGTAGTCGGGGTCTTCGGGGAACAGCTCCGCCACTCGCGCAAGCTCCCCCTCGCTCTCGGAAAGGTGGGTATGCACGATGCACTGGTCGAACTCGGCGGCCAGCCGTCCGGCCGCCTGAAGCTGGTCAGATGTGGAGGTAACGGCGAATCGAGGGGTAATCGCGTAGGCAAGCCGGTCCTGTCCATGCCAGCGGCCTATGAGATCCCGCGTGTCGGTTTCCGAGGACTCGACGTCGTCGAGCAGGCCGTCGGGGGCGTTGCGGTCCATCATGGTCTTGCCGCCCGCCAGCCGCATCCCCCGTGCCTGCGCTTCCTCGAACAGGGCGTCCACCGACTCGGGAGCCGTCGTGCAGAACACCGCCGCCGTCGTGGTGCCGTACGCCAGCAGGCGGTCCAGAAAGAACGCCGCCGCGGGCTTGGCAAGGGCGGGATCGCTGTATCGCATCTCGGCTGGAAAGGTGTGCGTGTCCAGCCAATTGAGCAGGTTCGCCGCAGGCGCGGCGATAACCTCCGCCTGAGGATAGTGGACATGGGCATCCACGAACCCGGGCATGATGAAGCAGTCGGGATGGCTGGCAACTGGCGCACCGGCCGGCAGATACGGCTCGACGTAGGCGGTTTCGTCGATGGCGGCGATCTTGCCGCCCTGGACCAGGATCATGCCGTCGGGGATTCTGCGGAGGGCCTTCCTGCCGTCGCGGTAGGGATCGCCCTCGAACCACAGCAGGTCGCCCTGCAGAGCGCGTACATCGACTGCCATGCAACGGTACTCCTGCATTTGCCCGGTCGTGGGCTACCAGCGCCACGCTCAGATATGGAAGGCAGTCCCCGCTGCCACAACCAGACGGAAGATACAGAAGCGGGGCCGCCTATGGAGACTGCTGGCATGAGAAGCATAGCGCCGACAGGAAGGGAAGACTGGAGCCTTGCTGGAACTGGCGATGTCCTGCCCTGCTGGCAGCAGCGGTGGTCTCCGGCTGGAGGTCCGGAGTCTGGCCGGGACGCTTGGATACCGTGCTCCCCGTACTGTGCCGCAGATCAGAGAATCCTCGTAGTACCAGCGACGTGGCTACCATGAAGACACTGTGCGATGACACCGAGACAGTGCTGGGCTTCAGCACTTTCTGCTATGCCCCACTTGCTGGGAGATCCAACCGCTGGTCTCGGGGACGCAGGCAGCTTGACATGGCACTTGACACAGGTGTCATGCCATGCGATATAGGCGGTGGTAGCGATCTTGGACCATGTGCTTGACATGGTGCGGGAGCGTTGCTAGAGTGCCGCCAGTGGATACCGTTTGGGAAAAACCATGAGCGACCAAGATACACAATGCTTTCGCACCTACCAAGGTCCGATGCGGGGCATCGCTGACCCGCCCGGAATCTGGCGTTTCAGCAGGTTTCCTGGCAAGTCGCCGCCGATGCTGGATCCTGTCCCGAAAACCCCACCCCCATCAAACAGGCAGCCTCGTCCATATGGTACACCGCATATTCCCGTAAGCCAGGATTCGACGCGGGGCATCGCCGACCTGCCCAGACATAGTCGTATCAGCAGGTTTCCTGGCAAGTCGCCACCGATGCTGGATCCTTTACCCAAGACTCCACCCCCATCTAACAAACTACCTCGCCCACAGGGCACATTGCGTTTCGCTACTCTTGCATGTTGACGGAAGTCTGTTAGAGTAACGTTGGACGCTCTCAAATGGAGGACACAATGAGCAATCAAGATAGTGACCGCGATGCCGCAGGCAACCTGGATTTCCAAGAATCCAGCAGCGGAGATTCTTCGCGCAACGCACCGGAACAGCAATCGGTTCCATCCACTTCGAATGATCCTAGACTGGAAGTCTATCGAGATCAAGGAGGAGTTTCCCCGGGTATACCAATAACGAACTCCCCACCTCCCTCCAGCAAGTAGATTCGCTTAATGCAAGCGAATGTTTACCCTGCTAATTTTTGACGCAGGCAGATAGGTTAGCCGGGTACCCCAGTCCTTGTGGACAATGTCCTTTCTCTCTTCTATCGTTCCGTCAGGGAACTCTTCTCTCTCCACAATCATTCCAATGCTTTCGTCGCCTCCCAGATATAAGCCTTTAAATGGCGCGTTCGCGTACTTGCGTCGATCGTCCAAATATAGAATACGGCCATCTGTTGTATGTACTGATATCTGTCCAACTAGATGAACTGCATCAACCAATCTGTCCCATGCTCCATGAATACCATCATCACGATGGACTCCCAACCGCTGCATAACTGTATTCCATCCCTTCTGCAGCCACTTTCGCCAAACAACACTTAGCACTATTGCAACGCAAAACGAGCCGACAATGCGCCAAATGCTAGGAAATTCGTACATCGTCTCGAATACTACTAGCGCAGCCAAGCCAAATCCAGCCGAGATGAACAGCGCATCCCGAGCGGTTTGGCCGCGCCGCAATCCAGCATAGGCCGTGTAGTAGGCCATACACCCGGATGCCAGCGCAGTCACTACTCCGACTGGTAGGGTGGACAAATTGTGGAAAAGAGAGACTACATCGTTGCTCATGGCCTTCTACGCCCCACTTGAACTATCCGGCTGCCACTCTGACAGATCTAGCAGTAGCCATACTGTCCCCCTGCCATGTTGTCAAGTTCCAACAGGACCGGCAACAACCTCGGAGACTCTCGAAAGGACGCCCATACAGCCAATGTGCTTGCCGGCTTGGGCGTTTCGGGCAAGATACTGCCCTCAGTTCAGGACATATGCCACTCGTTAGGCATGCTGGCCCTGCGAGCATCATCATGACATATAGCTCCCGCTCAGCAGTGGTACCGATACGGTCGCAACGGGGGACTCCCCCAAGGCTCCCCCTGATTGGCTACGCCCGCGTGGCGGCTTCTACGGCAGCACAATGGGCTGGATCGACTGTCCTGCTGGAACTCCCGGCGGTAGACAGAAGGAGTACGGGCAACATGGGGACGCTTGACACGGGCGACATGCCACGTGACGCTTTCAAGGATGTTCCCACACCATCTCTTGACAAGGCGAGAAAGTACTCCCAGAATACCGCTAGAGGCTTTCACATGGAGGACACAATGGCAACCAAGATACTGCGCACTATGTTGCTGCCGGCTTGGATTCTCTGGCATTCGATCGCGGGACTTCTCCGCAAAGCATGCCAGAGCAACAAGCGAAGCGAACCGAACGAGTCTAAGCGGAAGTACGCTTCCATTCGGGGCATACCTACGCGTGTGCCGACAACGAGGTCTCCTGCCCCTTCCAGCAAGTAGATTCGCACATTGCATGCGAAGAGTCGCTTTGCTGACTGTGGACGAAAGAGGATAGGCAGGCTGGCATCCCTGTCCCTGTGAATAATGCCCGCTTTCCCGCCTACTGCTCCGTCTGGATGGACATCTCGCTCATTCATGCGGTCGAATTGCGGAGTTTGACATGCTACGTGTTTCCATAGAACCCCAGCTGCTCGTATGGGCCCGAGAGCGCGCGGGTATCTCCCAAGAGGTCCTTGCCAAGAGGTTCCAGAAGCTTCCTGAGTGGGAGCGGGGCGAAGTGAAGCCCACGTACAGGCAGCTTGAGAGTTTCGCGAAGTCCGTTCATGTACCGTTCGGCTACCTGTTCTTCAAATTTCCTCCAAACGAAACTATGCCGATTCCCGACTTTCGAACTGCTTCTCGAAGAGCTGGAGATTCCCCGACGATTAATCTTCTTGACACCATCTATCTCTGCCAAACTCGGCAAGACTGGTACCGCGACTATGCGCTGATTGAAGAGCTGCCAAATCCGAAATTCGTTGGAAGTGCCAACATAGGCATGAACCATGTCGTTACTGCTGAACGAATGCGGGAAACGCTAGAATTCTACCCCCAGCGCAGCACTCGACTCAATGCCGCTAAAGCGTTTCGTGCTCTGCTACACTCTGCGGAAGAGGTTGGCGTCCTTGCAATGGTCAGCAATTCTGTGCCAAACAACTCACGCAGGCGGCTCGACTCCAACGAGTTTTGCGGGTTCGCGCTGTCTGATCCAGTTGCACCCCTTATCTTTGTAAACGGAGCCGTTTCGGAAGCAGTCAAAGTCTTTGCGCTGGCCCAAGAACTTGCGCATATCTGGCTTGGCGTAACAGCGCTTTCCGATGTCGGTGTGAAACCCGCGGAGGATGCACCGCAGGAAGAGATTTGGTGCAGCGCAGTGGCAGCAGAATTTCTCGTGCCATCTGCCGCTTTGCGCTCAGTCTTGTCGGCGAAAGAGCCACTGGAACATTCGCTTTCCCGATTGGCGAGCTACTTCAATGTTAGCCGCTTTGTCATTCTTCGCAGATTTCTCGACATTGGCCAGATATCGCAAAGCAGGTTTGCATCCCTCTGGTCGTCTGAGGAACTGCGCGTTCGGCAACAGGAGGGGCACAGGACCGGCGGCGATAGATTCTATAGAAGCATCGTCGCACGTTCTGGCCGCCGCTTTGCACGAGCTCTTGTCGTCAGCGCCCTGAATGGCAGGACGCCTTGCCTGGATGCATACAAAATGCTGGGGGTTCGCGGATTCGCAGGATTGAAGAAACTTGGGAAGGAACTCGGGCTCCAAACTTGATTCTCTACCCCGCCGGTGCATGCGTCTTGGGACACACCAAGATCAGCTATCATCGCTTCGAATTCTACCCAGCGGTCCACGATTGACCAGAAAAGAGATGCAGATGTAGAGGGGACACTGCACTCCACGGGCTAGATGGTTGCAAATGCCTCATCATGGTGTTCCTCTGCCGCATATGACGACTGCGCTTCTGCATTTCGCCTTTGAAGCCCCTTTCCATCGGCAGGCGCAGGATGCCACCACACCCTTTCGGTACTTGCAACATCCGGAGACTTCGGCTATTGGCAGTGCATGCTGGATGGTCGTACCTGCCCAGTTACACGGCCCGTTCAAAAGTGAGTGCAGAGGATGGCTAGTTTCTCGTTCACCCTCAACGGCGAGTCCGTGTCCGCCGCAGCGGAGGATTCCCCCAAGATTCTCCTTGACTGGCTGCGCTCGCGGGACGGCCTGAAGGGCACCAAGGAGGGCTGCGCCGAGGGCGACTGCGGCGCCTGCTCCGTTCTGCTCTCCCCTGTCGGCGGAGGCTCTCCCCGCCCCGTCAACGCCTGCCTGCTTGCCGTGGGCCAGGTCGCCGGGCGGTCCGTTACCACCATCGAGGGCATCGGCAGCAGCCGCAGTCCGCACCCGCTGCAGTCCGCCATGTCCACCACTGGCGGCACGCAATGCGGCTTCTGTACTCCAGGGTTCGTGGTTGCCGGCGCTGCCCTGCTCGACCGTACCGCCAGCCCGCAGGACGAAGACATCCACGACGCGCTGGCCGGCAACCTCTGCCGCTGCACGGGCTACCGGCCCATCGTCGACGCGGTCAAGGCCGCGGCTGGACACACCATCCCGCTGCCTACGGCGGCTCCCGCCTCCGCTGCCGGAGACCTAGGCGAAGTCCTTGTCCCGGAAAACCTAAACCAGGCGCTGGAGATGTCAGCCGCCACCCCAAACGCCCGCTATCTGGCGGGCGGCACCGATCTGATGCTGGAGCGGCGCCAGCGCCCCGAAGCCCCACGGCCTCTGATATCCCTTGCCTGCATCAAGGAGATTGCAAGCCTTCGACGGGAGCCGGGAAAACTGGTGGTCGGCGCCGCCTGTCCCATCGAAGACATGCTTGAAGATGTGGAAACGCTCTGGCCGCATTTTGGGAGAGTGCTGCGCCGTTTCGGCTCGGTGCAGATTCGCTCCCAGGCTACGCTTGGCGGCAACCTCGCAACCTGCTCGCCCATCGGCGACGCGGCTCCCTGCCTGATCGCCCTCGACGCGTTTCTTCGAATCGTCGGCCCCGAAGGAGAGAGGCGCCTTGCTGCAGAGGACTTCGCGCTTGGCTATCGCAAGAGCGCGCTGCAGCCTGGCGAGATTGTCGCCGAAATCGAGATTCCCATAGGCCCTCCCCTCTGGGCATGGAAAATCTCCAAGCGCTACGACCAGGACATCTCAACCCTGTCCGCAGCGTTCCGCCTCGACAGAAGCCTCTCCGGGGCCATTGCCAGCGCTCGAGCCGCTTTCGGCGGACTTGCTGACCGTCCCCTGCGCTGCCCGCCAGTGGAGGAGGCGCTGGTGAGTGGTGACTTCGACGCTGCCGCCGAGGCTGCGGCCGCCTACTTCAATCCCATCGACGACCTGCGCGGCAGCGCCGCATACCGCAGCCTGGCGGCAGCTGGTCTGGTGCAGCGACTTGGGCATGATCTCGCCGGCGAGAGCGACCTGGAGGTTTCGCAGCTATGAGCGTCGCTGAGCACACTTTCGTAGGACAGCCGCTGCCGCATGACAGCGGCCTGCTCCACGCCACTGGAGAGGCGCGGTTTCTCGACGACATGCCGGACCTCCCCGGCCAGCTGCACGGCGCGCTGACGCTCTCGCCCATTGCCCGCGGCAAAATACGGGGCATTGACGCCGCTCCTGCGCTGGCGCTGCCTGGCGTCGTCGCGGTACTCACGGCCGATGACGTCCCCGGCGAAAACGCAGTGGGGCCGATCATCCACGAGGAGCCCGCCCTTGCCTCGGGCCACGTCGCCTATGTGGGAGACCCTGTGGCGCTCGTGCTGGCAGAATCCCACGACCTCGCCCAGGAAGCGGCCCGGGCCGTCCAGCTTGACCTCATACCCGAGACGCCCGTACTCAGTCCCGAGGAAGCGCATGAACGCGGCGAGTACGTGTCGGGGCCGCAGGTGCTCAAACGCGGCAGCAGCGCCCATGCCATGAAGACTGCGCCATGCCAGGCGAGCGGGGTGGTACGCATGGGAGGCCAGGACCACTTCTACCTTGAAACCCAGGCTGCAATGGCGATACCGGGCGATGACGGCGGCCTGACCATATGGAGCTCTACGCAGCATCCAAGCGAGGTGCAGGCAGGCGTGGCCCATGTACTGGGCATACCCGCCAGCCGCATCGAGACCCGGGTGCGGCGGCTGGGTGGCGGTTTCGGCGGCAAGGAGAGTCAGGCCACCATCTATGCCGCGCTTGCCGCGCTGGGCGCCAGCCACACTGGCCGGCCGGTACGTCTGCGTCTCGACCGCCATACGGACATGACAGCCACCGGCAAGCGGCATGACTACGTAGTGCACTGGCGGGCGGGCTTCCGCGAAGACGGGCGCATTTTGGGACTTGAGATGGACCTGCTGTCGCGGGCTGGCTGCGTCGCGGACCTGTCCCCAGCCGTGATGACCCGGGCGCTGGTGCTGGGTGACAACTGCTACGCAATCGACCACATCACCCTGTCAGGATACTGCTGCCGGACCAACACGGTTTCCAATACCGCCTTTCGGGGCTTTGGCGGCCCGCAGGGCGTGCTTGCCATGGAGAGCGTGATCGACGACATCGCCCGCATCCTCAAGATTTCGCCAAACGACGTTCGCGAAGCCAACTACTACGGCGAGGCCAACGGCTACCGCACGCCCTGCGGCCAACAGCTGAAGCAGTGCAACCTAGATGCCGTCGTGGATCAGGCGATGGCGGACGGCGAGTACGGGCGGCGACGGCGGGAAATCGACGACTGGAACAAGGAACGCAAGGCGGTGCGCCGGGGCCTAGCCATGATCCCTGTGAAATACGGAATCGCCTTCAACATCCCCGCCATGAACCAGGGCGGCGCGCTGGTGCACGTCTACCGCGACGGCTCGGTGCGCCTCAACCATGGCGGCATCGAGATGGGACAGGGGCTGTTTATCAAGGTGGCCCAGGTGGTGGCGGAGACGTTTCAGGTGCCGCTCGACCGCATCCACCTCACCCCCACCAGCACGGGCGAAGTGCCCAACACGTCGGCCACCGCCGCTTCCACCGGATCCGACATCAACGGGATGGCGGCGCTGAAGGCGGCGAAGGCCATACGCGGGAGGATGGCGAAGGTGGCGGCCCGTGAGTTTGGATGCAGCGCTGATGAGGTGGAGTTTTCGGACGCCCGCCTGTCGCACGGAAACCAGTCCGCCTCTTTCGGCGAGGTGGCTGAGCTATGCTGGCAGCATCGTGTTGGTCTGTCCGAAGCGGCGCACTATCGAACCGAGGGACTGAGGTGGGATGGTCAGCGCATGAGAGGCAACCCCGCCCACTACCACGCCTGGGGCGCGGCGGTGGTGGAAGTGGCGGTGGACCTCCTTACCGGCGAGAACCGCGTGCTGCGTACCGACATAGTACAGGACTGCGGCGATTCGCTGAATCCCGCAATCGACCGCGGGCAGATCGAGGGAGCGTTTGTACAGGGCATGGGGTGGGTGACCTGCGAGGAGCTGGTCTGGGGCGGCGATGGAAGGCTAAGAACGGTAGGCCCCTCTACCTACAAGATCCCCGGAAGCCGCGACGTACCTCGGGAGTTCAACGTACGGATCCTCGAGAACGTCCCCAACGAGGCGGAGACGGTGTTCCGCTCCAAGGCGGTAGGAGAGCCTCCCCTGCTGCTTGCCCTTGGCGTCTGGCTGGCCATCCGCGATGCCATTGCCTCGATAGCGCCGGAGGGTACGCCTATTCCGCTGGACTCGCCTGCCACGCCAGAACGGGTCAGGATGGCCATCGAGAATGTTCGGGTGGTGTAGGCATGGACATTCCTGGAGCAACACCCGTCTTGCGAAGCCCTTCCGTCTGTGCTATGCTTGTGCCGCAGCTAAGTAGGGGTTGCCACCAACACGGTCCGAGCTACGCGTCTTGCCTTGTTGGTAGTGTTCTGGCATGCTGTGTAGTGAACAGTTTGGGGCTGGTATCGTCAGCACCATGCTGGAGACTAGACAGGAGGTTGCAGTCTGCACCCAGCAGAGCGGGCACCAGACCGTAACCGGACAGGAGAGACATCATGGCAGCAAGAAATCCAGCGTCGCGCAGGACTAGGCAGGCTCACCACGATTCTGACTACTCGCGACAGGGTAAGGCTTCCGACATCCGAAAGGCGGCTAAGAACCGTATCGGATATGGCATGCCACAAACCGCCGATAAGGACGTATTCTACCGCTCTACATTCCCTGCCCATCAAGCAATCTCCTCACCATATTCCTCCCCTTCTATTGTTGGCCCCGGAGTTGACAGTAAGAGGCCTCGGCCTTCACCTAGGGTAGTCAAACCTGTGCCGACCATTGCCACTATTGAGGGTCGCAAAGAACTGTCTGCTCCCGCACTACGAACGTTTCTTCGGATAGCTGAGGTGTGGAATCTCTCAAAAGAGCAGCAGATGACATTGCTGGGAATTTCCGCGATATCTACCTTGCTCAGGTGGCGGACAAATATTGACAGCACCGTGCTACCGAGCAGGTGCATAAAGCGCATCATATATATTGCCGAAATATACAAGTCTACTCACCTTATTCTTCGGAATGGAAGTGATGCGAACGACTGGGTCCATTCTCCAAATTCCGGCGAACTTTTTTCTGGGAAATCTGCTCTCGACTATATGCTGCAAGGAAACTTAGCATCCATACTTGCCGTATGGCGGTATTTTGACGTAATCAGGTTTAGTCTGTGGCTGTAAATTTTTTCAAATGTGTACCGTAAGTCTGCCATGCTAGCTTTCTTGCACTCTGTTCTATGTGAATCAACGCTCATTTCAGTTTTATGCGATGTTTTGAACACGTCCCATGCAATCATTCCTCCTGACTCAATATATCTGCTTTTGGAGATCCAACAAATGTCCAAAGTGCGTGACAAACGTGTACAACTGTCAAACTTTGAGGTTTCTATCATTAAGGGCCTCATTGAGCGAAGAGAATACACTAACCAGGAAATTCTTGGTAACATTAATGCTGCCCGTCGAGCGAAGTCACTCCCAGAGGTCAACAGCGGTCGCATTTCTGAAATAAACACCGGCTTCAAGCCATACCCCGACATTTCCCCTGCAACGAGAAATGTAATTGATCGATTTTTGGATGGCCTTAGTGCTCCGCCTAATGCGCGCATTGAGACCAAGAATACCGATAATGATATCGATATCGAACAACTGCTGGCTGTAAATAGAGCAAATTGCAACTGCCTTGCGTCATCCGAATCTGAGATACTGGAATACATGCAATCATTTGGAGGGAAAAAGTCACTTATGGATTGTATTCCCACAATAGCATCATTTGCAAACAATAAAGTGGGATGCATCGTATTTGGCGTGCGCGACTCAGCTCATGAAATTGAAGGTATTGATGAGAAGCTATTTCAAGACTTTGACTTTGCCCCGATCACTGATGCAATACGCAGCTGCACAAGCTGTGACATTCCAATGACAAAATTTATTTACAAAATTGGCGACAAGGTATTGGGAATTGTTCATGTTATGCAAGCAGTATGTCGACCGGTAATTATAACAAACAACAAGGGAGGCGTGAATGTCGGATACATCTATTTTCGCTACAATGCACAAAATCGACAAATTGGGCCAATGGAGCTACAAAATTTAATTGATGAAAGAATTCGAAGGATCTCCGCATCTACGTTTAGTAGTTTAATTTCTGAACTACTTACGGTGGGAATCGAAAATTCTGCAATATATAACATGAACACCGGCAAGGTTACTGGGCCTGGAGGATCATTTGTTATTGATGATACTATTCTTCCGAAACTTAATTTTATTAAGCAAGGAAGCTTTGAAAATATAGACGGAGCACCCGCACTAAGGGTTATTGGGGAAGTTCATGCAGATCAAGGCGTTCGGAAAGCGGTTATCAGAAAGCCGACCGATGCTTATCCGCTTTCTTCAAAACAACTGGTTGCTGAAGTGAAGCAACGTGTTCCGTCCATTAAGCAACCGGATATATACGCAATAATGAAAGAGCATGAAGTAAAGAAAAACGGCGAATTTTCATGTTTTGTATTTCGTAGCAAACAACAGGAGGAGGAGTACACCAAGTCTGGAATAATACCTTCAGGGATTACTTCAATCTACAATTTCGCAGCAGTTGATTTTGTGTCAAGGGAAGCGGTCAAATTAACTACTCACTTGGGATCATAAGGTAGTTGCAACCAATTGCCGCAATGAAGCGTATAACTTGAAAAAACAGTTGGATAGTGCAAATACCCTTCGGGGTTAACGAACTGTTCTTCCTCGCAAATGCTTTTTCAGCACGTCTGCTACTCTGTCTCTGTTCCTTGCTATACGAATTGAGTGTTTTCGCCCTCGTAGCATCACTTCTTTCTTTATTAATTCTCCTGCCTCTCGAGTATTGCCAACGAAGACCAGTACAAATTCGATGTTCTCATTTTCTACAAGGTCAAGTCCCAATCTTGCTGGATAATTTGGCATGGGGGGCGGCCCGCCGCTTCGCGGCGGGGAGGCCCGTAGACTTCTCGTACTCCTCCGAGAGCTCAACGCGGATCCGCTCAAGCTGACGAGCCTCGAACTCGAGAACCCTGATGGGCTTCCAGCGCATCGCAGCACGCCACATCGCCGCAAACATCAGCTTCAGTACCGCCCGCTCGCCGAAGGCGTTCGGTATCACCTTCAGCCTGCGACGCTCCTCGGCGAAGAGACGCTCCAGCAGGTTCGTCGTGCGGATCGCGCGGTGGTGGTTGATCGGCATACGCTGGTGCGCGATGCACGCCTCGAAGTCGTCCAGGAAGCAGGACACCGCCGTAGGGTGCTCGCGCTCGAAGTCCGCCACGACCCCCTTGGCGAGATCGCGGGCTATGGCCCTGCCGGGTGCATTGTACACCGCGTTCACCCGCGCCTTGAATTCCGGCCACACGCTCTCCGGCACCTTCGCCGCAAGATTGCGCATCCGGTGGGCCAGGCAGCGCTGCCGCGCCGAGCGGGGGAAGCAGGCCTCGATCGCCTTGATGATG
>CAZPIN010000098.1:0-28075 GCA_964586735.1 uncultured Rhodobacterales bacterium
AGGCGGCGGGGGCGTCGACGGGGACGGCGGCGCGGCGTCGTCGGAGTGGGCGGTGAGCACGACGGTGGCCGACTCGACTCCGTCGAGGTCGAGGATGGCCTGTTCGGCGGCCTTGCGCAGGGGTTCGAGGCGGGCGCCCAGCTTGGGGTCGACCTCGATGGAGAAGCCGACGGCGGCGCCGGTGATGGCGATCCCCTGCACCATGCCCGCCGACACGATGTCGGTGCCCTTGGCGGGGTCGACGATGGCTCCGAGCGCCGCGAGCACCTCGTCGCGGGTTACGGCGTTGTCAGGCATGGCGGATCAGGCGGTTTCGGAGCCGAGCCGAATCTCTCCGTCGACGGCGTGGTCGAGGCCCACCTTGCCGATGCTGATGGTCGCCTTGACCTCCAGCGTCTCGTCGCCCTGCAGCTGGCCGCCGTCGCGGGCCTTGCGCACCGCCTCCTCGATGGCCTGCTGTCCGGTGACGCCCAGGCGCTTGAGGAATTTGCGCATGGACATGTTGAAAGCGTCGTCGTTCATGGTTGCTCCCTTTTCAGCGCCGTGCCGGCGCGTTTGCAAGTTTCTTGGGAAATCCCCCGCCTGCAAGCCCCGCGGGGCCAGGCGAAAGGTTTCCCGCTTCCGTCTGCACCGGCCAGCCGGGCTGGAGACTGCGGTACGCCTGAGCCGAGTCCCCGCGACGCGCAAGCGTCAAGCGCTATGGACAGGCGGTACTCCGACAGCCGAGCCATGGCGGAGAGGGACGGCACGGCAAGACGGGGCAGTCCAGCCCCCTTCCGCCCGAAGGCGGCCGGGACCATGCCCAGGAGACTGTCTCAGCATACTAATGGAGAAGAATTTGACGGCAAGTATCCACCTGTCTCCAGCCTGCGGATGCAGGCCAAGGCGCACTCAGCATTTGGCGGGAGTTTTGAACACGGCATCGAGACTGTCCGCATTCAACAGACGAGACAGCCAGCCGTCGAGCTGCGTTATGGAAGCGGAGAGCAGCCGCTTCTCCAAGCTCTTAGGCACAGTCCGAAACTTCTCCTTCACCAAGTGGAGGATAGCCTCGACCTTTCGTCCCTTCTGAATGCCCTCCTCGAAGCCCTCCTCGAGGCCCACCTTGCGGCCCACCTTGCGGCCCTCCTCGCGGCCCTCCTGGTAGACCGTAGTCATGAATCTCTCCATTCCCCTGCCGTCAGGGTTCCAGCGCATCTGCCCCCGAACCTCGCTCCATCCTTCCTGCGCAATGCTGAGGGCGACAAAGCCTGCTGGCGCTTTCGCCGGAGCCCCTGTACAAGTACAAGGAGCCCGCTCAGCCTGTGCCGTTTGGCTCTCGGTGCGGCAGGCTGCTCCTGCTTAGCCTTTCGCAGGAGCCCTGAACACGGCATCGAGACTGTCCGCATTCAGCAGACGAGACAGCCAGCCGTCGAGCTGCGTCATGGAAGCGGAGAGCAGCCGCTTCTCCAAGCTCTTAGGCACAGTCCGAAACTTCTCCTTCACCAAGTGGAGGATAGCCTCGACCTTTCGTCCCTTCTGAATGCCCTTCTCGAGGCCCTCCTCGCGGCCCTTCTCGATGCCCTCCTCGAGGCCCTCCTCGCGGCCCTCTTGGTAGATCGTAGTCATGAATCTCTCCATTCCCTTGCCATCGGGGCTCCAGCTTACCAGCGCTTCCCTTAGGACCTTCGCCGGCACCCGGAGCACCTGAACGATGTACAGCGAAAGGTAGCATCCCAGTTCGTCGCATTCAATCCCCTCGGCCATCACCCGCAGCTCGCGCTCAGTCACCTTTCCGGAGGTGCACAATGCAAACGCCATAAGACAGGAGCGCGCACGAAGGCTGTCCACCCTGTAGACATGACTCATAAGCAGCCTGAACAGCGAGTAAAGCCGTGTCCCCAAGCTGCGCCTTGACTGGCTGGCGCGCTTGCCCGTCATCCCCTCAGAGGTGAACGGGACCTTCCAGGCATCGCCGCCGTGGTAGAACACGACGAAACAGATTTCCCGCAGGCTGCCCATCTTTCCATCGTCGTCATCGATCTGCTTGCTCCACAGCCTTTCCTTGATTCGCATCGCCTGCAGCGGGGTGTCCTTGTCAGGCCATGACTTGTGCTCAACCACGAGATCGAAGTCGTCTCCGTCCAAAGCCGGGCAGTAGAACACCAGGTCCGCCTCGCGAATAGTCCCGTCGACGGCGATGGACCTTCCGCTAGTCTGATACGGCGGGTTGTTGGGGTCGAGGCGCCTGGCGTACTTCTTTGGCAAGAGCAACTCGACCAGCGTGCGGGCGCACTCCAGGTTGCGGCCCATATGCTCTATGAGCCCGTTATGGGGCATATGCAGGCGGCCCTTGTATTCGAGGTTCTTGATAAGCTCCTCAATTTGGGCGTTGGTAGCGGGGGTCATGGCTGCTCTCCTGTACTGGCCGAGGGTCTGGCGGATGCCATCGGCTTCTAGCACAGGTACAACCGCTGCGCCGTCGACTCCGGGAACCGGTCCCGGTGTACAACGGGCCGGGATACTTGGATGTTTCCCGAAAGCTCTGATTCGACGGCCCGCTGCAGGGCCAGCAGATTCTAGCTGGAGGCGGCTGACAGCTGCCGCCAATCCCTCCTTATCAGAATGCCAAGACGGTCTGCTAGAAGCCGAGCTTGCCCTCCAGCATGTATGCCCTGTCGCGGCTTGCCGGGCCGTCGGTATCGCGCTCTCCGTAGACTCCGAGCTGGAAGCGCCCAAAGGCGGTGTCCATCTCGCGCATCTCGCCGCCCAGCCTCAGGCGACGGTCGTCGCCGTCGTCCTCGGTTTCGCCGTAGACGGTCGCCAGTGCCCGGCCGCGCATGGTGTCCATCCCCCAGCCGAGACGGGCGGACAGCGCGGCACTGGAACTGGAGAAGCCGCCGCTCGAGTCAGACAGGCCCGGCAGCGGGTCCAGCGAGCCGCTGTCGGAGGCGGCGGACCAGGAGGGGTCCAGCGACAGCTGCAGACCGCGGCCAATGGGGTCGGAGCGGTAGCCGACGCTGAAGCCAATGGAGTACTCCTTGAACCCCTCCTGCGAATGGAAGAGAAGCATGCTGCCTCTGCCCGACACCTCCAGACCTGCTTGGCTGGCGAAGAGGAAGCTGCCCGCGATGTCGGCGCCGCCGCCCTGCTCGGCGTCGCCGCCATCGAATCGGCCGCCAAGCTCGAAGCGGGTGGAAATCGCGGAGCCATCCTCCAGCGCCCGTCCGGCAGTCGTCTCGATGGCGAACCGCAGGCGGGAGGAATTGGCGGTGGCTTCGCCGGTGCTGTCGGTTTCGTCAGCGGTGACTCTGGCAGCGAAAGCGTCCGCCCTGGCCGTCACGGAAACGCCGTCGACAGAGCCAGCATCGGTACGCATGCCGGCCATGGCCATCTGAATGTCAATGTCAGTTTCGTCGACTGGCTCCGACTCCATAAGCGTCTCGATGGTACCGCTGCCCATGCCGCCGCCACCCCAGATCTCGAATCCGGACTGCGAGGTCAGATGCAGCCAGGAGGCGACGCTTGTGTGCCCCGTCCTGGCCTCGTCAGGCTCGCCGCCGATGCCGGCGAAGGAGTAGTCCGTCTTGCCTCTGGTGTTGGCGGCGGCGACTCCCAGAATGGCGCGGTCGCCGATGGGCCAGTCGAATCCCAGATGGCCTGACGTGACCTGGCTTTCTGTGGTGAAAACGGGATGGCCCTCGTTGGTGATTGTACTCTCGGAGTCGAAGATGTTCTGCATGCCCCAGACGGCGACACCGCCGCCGACCCGGTCTTCAGCCAGGGACAGCACGAATCTGGAATTGCCGACGATGGCGTCGCGGGAAGGCAGGCTGGCCCAGCTTCGATAGTCGTCGTAGCCGCCGCTGACGTGGCCGCCGTATGCGGACGCGGCGTCAGGAGAGACGGACTGGATGCCGAAGAGTCCGGCAACCTCCCGGACCGCGCGTCCAGCGTCCCCTGAAGCCAGAGCATGGGAGTCGAGCGTACGGCCTCCCAGACTTGCGTAGGACACGTCGGCATTGCTTCTGCGGGCCTCGGCGCGGTCCCAGATGATGTTGACGAGACTGGTGGCGGAGGCGCGCCCAATGCCGGCGAGTACGTAAGCGAGGGCCGTTTCCTGCCTATTGCTGCGGAACTGGAACAGGGCCACGGCTAGATAGTCCGTCCCCGCCGACACCACCTGGACATCCGGCGGAAGATCGGAGCCTTGATGGTATTGGATGCGGCTCGTCCGGGCGCCTGCGAACAGGGGAATGCCGAGTTCAATCAGCATCTGCTGCCCTCTGAGTCTGCTGGCCGGAAACTCGGGCCTCACGGGCTGGCGGACGGACACTGCCGACTCTCCCGCCCGCATGGCTGCCTGGCCATCGGCCACCACGGTGGCGATGATGGTTCCGTCTGTCTCCGAGCGCGTGAGAATGCTGAGTTTCCAGGGTACAGTTACGACACTGGACTGCGGTTCGGAAATGGCGAGTTCGACGCTTATCTCGGGCCGCGTCTGCACCACGCCTCCGGACTCGTGGAGGTCCGTTGATACGAGGGTGAGCCTTGCGGCGGGCACGATACTCGGCGGAACTATGAGGGATGTTGCCGTCGTCGTTTCGATGTAGGCGTTCGTAGGTTCGGAAAGCGTTACCTCCAGCGTCTCGCTGGCTTCGATGAGAACGTCGCTGATGACTGCGACATCAATGGTTTTCTGCCGCTCGTTTGGCGCAAAGGCAAGGCGGCGGTCGAGTGCACCCGTCACGTCCGTATAGTCAATGCCCTCAACCGCATCGCCGCCAAATCCGTACTGGACGGTGACGCGATTGGAGGACGGAGGATCCAGGCTGACGATGTATTGTAGTTCAGCCGTAACGTCGCCGCCAGGCTCGATGACCTGAGGAAACACAGTACTGACACTGAGAGCAAAATTGTCAGTAAGGATAACGCCTGTGCCAACTGCCTCGCCGAGCTGGCCTCCGCCAGTGACATTGGAGAGCGTAACAATCACCGTCTCGTCCGACTCCGTATCGTCGCGGTCGCCAATTGTCAGGACCGTAAAGGACTGCGGAGTCAGGCCGTTGGCGGGGAAGGTTAGCGTGCCGGTCAGAGACGTCGCCGTGTAGTCCTCATTGCTGGTGGCCGTACCACCAGTGATGGCATAGTCGACAGTGATCTGATGCGGCCACAAGGCACCCGCGATTTCCACGGTGAAGGTCAGGGGATTTGACTGGCCAACGTCACCCTCGCTGACCGTGGGGGAATTGATGGAAAGCAGGGGACCGTCATCTGAAAGGATGGTGCCGGTGCCCATTTCCATACCCGCAAGCAGGGTTGGTGTAACGCCAGCGGGGCAGGATGCGCAGGCCGGATTGGAGAGCGTGACGGTCAGCGTCTCGTTGAGCTCAGAGGCGGTGTCGCCGTTGACCGTGACCTGAATCGTCTGGGTTAGGATAGTGGTACCCCGGCTAAAGGTTAGCGTGCTGCTCGACGGGACAACGTAGTCGTTGTCGGTGACGGCAGCCGTGCCGTCGCTCACGGTGAAATCGACAGTTACGTCTGCTGTCGGTACTCCGCCCAGAGTCACAGGAAACTCCAGAATGGCCGTGCCTGTATTGCCCTCGGTTACGCTGGCATCACCGATGGAAAGAGTGAGCATATCGTCGTCAGTGATGGTACCCTCGGCCATGATCGTGGCTGCGCCGCCCGCGAACGCGGCGTGGGTTGGACTGGAAAGCGTGACAATAACCGTCTCGTCACCCTCGACGCGGCTGTCTGGGGCAACCGCAATATCGAGGTTAACTGACGAGTCGGCTGCAGGTATGATGATGGGAGAGCTTACGGTGTGCGTGATGTCCGCGTCGTTTCCGGCAAGCATGGCCGTGCCGCTGAGAGCGTAGGCGACCGTGGCGTCGACTTCAGTATCCCCGGTTTTCTCCACCACGAAACGCAGCATCGGCGTGTCGCCGACATTGCCCTCGGTCACGCTTGCAGTTGGCCCAGTGATCGTCAGCTGCGGCGGGTCGTCGTCGTTGGTGATGGTGCCAGTGCCTTCGGCGGTTGCCAGCTCGGTGCCCGTGCTAGGATTTGTCAACGTGATGATTACCGTTTCGTCCGCTTCGAAAATGTCATCGCCGACAACGCTGACCTCGATTGTTTCCGAAGTGTCGTTGGCCAGAAAGGTCAGCGTACTGCCAGCAGGGGGCGTGTAATCGGTGCCGCTCGACGCCGTGCTGCTGTTCGATATGCTGTAATCGACCGTTACTGTCCGGTCCGTCACTGCCTGAGACAGCGTTACTTCGAACATTAATGTGGCGGGTGTAGCCCCCTCGCCAATGTTTGGCGAGGAGATGGACAAACTGGGAGTGTCTTCAAGGGTCAGCGTAGCGCTGCCTTCCCCCGCCACCGTACTTACGGTTGCATCCTCCGGGTCATATAGCTCAACGACCAGAGACTCGCCTGCGGCCGCTTCAGCCATGGTATCGCCAAGGACTTTGACGTAGATGGTTTTTGTTGTTTCAGTTGGACCAAACGTAAGCTCCTGGTCCGCAGCGGCAATTGTTGCTCCAGCTGAGTCAACAAACTCGAAATCAACGCCTTCAGTCGCCGCACTTCCGCTAGCCAGCTGGTACTTGACTATAGAATCCACAACAGACTCGGAAACGCCCGCAGCCAGTGCCTTGGTCACCGTCAATTGTACCGTAGTCTCGGCCGCGTCCGTTACCGTTCTGCCTCCGGCAATTGACATGATTGGCGCGGGATCATTGTCAAACAGGTTTACTGTTAAACTCCGGTCGCCATCCGAAGTCGCAGTTGCGCCCCGATATCCAACCGTTGCGCTCTGGCATCTAGCAGTGCACCGAACATTCGATAGCGTGAAGGTTATCATTTCAGTACCCTCATACACGTCGTCATCGAAGGCTGTTAATTCAGGGGGAGAGCCAAATCTGGGGTAAGTACTACAATTAGTGTCAGAAGTAGATGATACGGTGGCAGTCGTGCCATTCCAATTGATGCCGGAAAATGAAAAATCGTGGGAGACACTGGCATTCCTGCACCCCCAAATATCTGCAGCTGCTGCATCAGCGGTGCCAACATTGGCATGTGAAACACCAGTAACTGCGTAATCGACACTAATGCTCGGTCTAAAGGAGAAGCTTGTATCTGGCCGCGTAAACCTCCATTGTATCTGAGCTCCGCCCCTCGATTGCGATTGACCATCAGCTTGGCCTTCAAGCAGCGAGGTGTGACCTGTAGGCTCCACCCACACTTCAATAGTTGGCACCTGCGCAGAAGCTGGCGAGATCCCCGCTACCATCAGCATGAAAGCTGCCAAACAGGCAGCGGCCGCAAAGCCAACGACTCGCCATACAGTCTGCCGTACACCCAAGACACGTAGCGCCGTACCAGCCAGCAGCCTAAAACCGTGCGCCAAGCGCGTCTCGCCTCCAGAGGATTGGAGTGGGGAGAGGTGCATGATCTTTCTCCTGCTGTCCGTCAGACGTTTGCCCGAGCTGGCGCCAAGGCCGCTACCCGCACTTGCCCATCGTGCGCCGCGCCGACCTGGTGCGCCACACTTACTCGCTCCGCATCTCGGGCCAAACTGAGCATCTGCGCCCATACAGCATCTTGCCGCTGGACACTGCCGCCCCGTCCGTTCGCTTCCATGGCGGCATATCCGCGAACCGACTCTCCAGCAAAGTCATAGGCCAAATGTCGACGCACTGCTGGACGCTGCCTGCAATCAGCCACATGCCATCCCTCACCAAGTCCCGCGTCATGACCTGCCTGCCGCGTACCGCCCTGCATCGCCGTTCGGCCACGCATCGACCCGCTCGCACCATATGCCCGTAGCCATCGCCGTCGGCCACTGCCGCTCGAGTGGCCTCGCTTTGCCGCGCCAGCGCGAGTACTGATTCGGTGGACTTCGCACGGCCAAGGGCCGACCTCCACCAATCCCGCAGGCAAACGTCCATTGTCGGCGCGAATCGCCTTCCTGCCATCCGTTTGCGGGCGACTCCGCGCCTCTGAGGCGCATCCTTTCCCGGAGATGGCATACTGCATTGCAGACATATCTTCCGATTCCCGCGTTCGCCCCGCCTACGCCACGCGGGCGGCCCGTACCGCCGAGCCGCCGCCTCGACCAGACATGGTTGTGCCCCATACAGCCGCAGCCGTCATTGCCAGCGGTCTCCGACCGCCGTGCACAGTCCCGCTTCTACGCAATCCGCGCCACGCTGTCAAACAGACCAGCGCCTGCGCCGGCAGGTTACCAGAGTTCAGGCGCCATGTACCGCCCGGCGCACAGCCATCCCCAGTGCCCGCCGCTGCGGGTCCATCGCCAGACCGGCAGGGCCACAGCATCCGGCTGTCGCTAATACTCCAGCCTTGCCTCAAGCATCACCGCGTGCTCAGGAGTCCCCTCCGCCGCCGCCCGCTGGCCATACACCTCAATCCGATATCCGCCGGTCCCGGCGTTCCGGTTCCGCATCTCTACGCCAAGGCGCAGGCGCCGGTGCCTTTCCCTCTCTCCGCCTTCCTCCATCTCGCCATACGCGGTCATCAGCGCCTGTCCGTGCAGAGCATCCATCCCGTAGGCAAGGCGTCCGTGTACCGCCGCGCCGCTTTGGTGGTTTTGCCGCTCGTTGAATTGCCCTTCCATGGCGGTCTCCAGATCAGGCAACGACCCGTTCCATGAGGGTCCCATCGACATCTGCAAGCCCCGCCCCTCGTCGCCAGGCGCATAGGCCAGGCCCAAGCCAGCCGACCACTCGCTGAAGCCCTCCTGCGCATGAAACAGAACTACATCGCCCCTGCCCGTCAGCTCGATGCCGCTGTTCGGGTTGGCGTAGCCCAGCTTGATGCCGAGGTCCGCTCCGATTCCCGATTCGCCGCTTCCGCCATCAAAGCGAGCGCCAAGGTCAAACCGCGCTGTCGACGCGCCGCCGCCCTGCGACACGCCTCGCGAGACGGCCTCAAACGCCCCCCGCGCACGGTAGGCTGTGGCCTCAATCTCCTCCAGTGCCTTGTTGCCGTTCGCTCCTTCCGCCGTCAGGCCCGCCGCAAACCCGTCCAGCTTCGCCGCCACTTCATAGGAGCCGGCGTCCGTCGCGCCAGTACGCAGACCAATGGCGGCCATCAGCATGGAGATGTCGGTCTCGGCCTCGCCGGCCGGATCCTTCACGGTCGCCGTGCCCTGGCCAAAGCCTGCCGCGGCCCAGACAGCGAAGTCGGTCACCGAAATCAGATGGACGTAAGGCGTGACGGCGGTGAGGCTGAACTCTGCGGATCCCGTGCCTCTGCTGACCCGCTCAAAATTGTATGACGCGCTGCCCATGCTGCGGCTGAGCGCGATTCCGTACATGACATCTTCCCGCGCGCGGTAGTCGAAACCGAAGTAGCCCGCGGTCATGACCCCCTCCATGGCGAACTGAGAGTAGGTCTCGTCGTCGATGTCGCTGGAGTAGCTGGAAGAGCGGCCCTGACCCCAAAAAGTGAGATTGCCTGAATCCCCGTCCAGGGCAAGCGCGAACCTGCTCCCCCCCACCAGACTGCGCGTGCTAGGCAGGCCCGCATGGCTGCGCCAGGCGTCAAAGCCGCCGCCCTCGGCCTGGCTTCCGTCCAGAGTCTCGGGGAGAGAGTCGGGCGACACCGCTTTCACCCCGAGCAGCCCGGCCGCCTCCCGCGCCGCGCGGCCCGCGTCGCCGCTTGCCAGCGCGCTGATGTCGATGTCCTTTCCACCCGCCATCGCAAGAAACCTGCCGCCCACGGTGCGGTGGCTTTCGGCGCGGTCCCAGAGCGCGCCGACAATGCCCGTGGCAGCCGACCGGCCGAAGCCCGCAAGCGCGTAGGTGAACCCAGGCCCGATCTCCACGCGGTCGTCGTCCAGTATGGTCGCCGTGGCGCCGGGTACGCCCGTGCCGCTTTCCACACGGATATCAGGTGCGAGGCCGCCCTGGCTGGCATCCTCCAGCCGTGCGTTCGCCAGTGTAAGCACAAGCCGTCGACTGCCCTCAGGCGTGTCATTGCCCGCGACATGCATCAGGATGACCAGACGGGTGCTGCCGACTCCATACGTCAGCGTGCCGCTTGGCAGCTCGTCCGGTGTACCGTCGCCGTCCATGTCAGCGAGCACGATGCCGTCAGGGGAAGTCACCCGGTAGTCGACCGACACCGCATAGTCCAGAAGCCTGGACAGGTTCACGTTGAACCGCACCAGAGGCGCGTCGCCCTCGTCGCCCTCCTGCACCCTTGGCGAGCTAGCCGAAAGCACCGGCGAGACGGTGTCTTCCGTGATGACGCCCATACCAACGTCCCGGCCTGCCGCAATAACCGTACCGATGGATGGCGCGCTCAGCGCCATCACGACCGTCTCCCGCTCCTCGAAACCCCCGTCGCTGAGCACCCGCACCCGGATGGTTTTGGCGCGCTCGGCCGCGGCAAACTCCAGCCTGCCCGCAGCCACCGGCTGATAGTCGTCGCCGGGCGTGGCCGTGCCGCCGGTAACCCTGTAGCCAACCGACACCGCCCGGTCGGAAGGCGGATCAAGGCGCACTGTGTACACCAGCGACGAAAGCTGGGTGCCCGTCGGCTCGATGGCCATGGGCGAATCGATGGAAAACGCCGGACTGTCGTCGCTGACGATGGTACCCGTTCCGAGGGCCTGGCGAATCGTGGCTCCCTGCGAATTGGAAAGGGCCACCTCCACCGTCTCGTCGGCTTCGGCCGTACCGTCGCCCCTGACGGCGACGGCGACAGTCCTTTGGGTTTGGCCCGCCGCAAAGAAAAGCATACCGGTCGGGACGCTCTGGTAGTCCTGTCCGGCCGTCGCCGTACCGCCCGCCGCAGCGTACGCGACCGACACCTCCCGCGCCGCCGGAGCGCTCAGCGTCACCTGAAACTCCAGATCAGTCTGCTCGCCCGCCGCGCCCTCGTCCACGCTGGGCGAGCTGATCGACAAAAACAGCTGGTCGTCGTCAAGAATGGCGCCAATCCCGATGACAGTCTCCAGACTTGCGCTTGTCGGATTGGAGAGCGCGACCACCACCGTCTCGTCGAACTCGGAGGCGCCGTCGCCAATGACGGACACCTGAACGGCGCTCTCCACGACGCCCGGACCCAGGGTCAGCGTACCGGACAGAGACGTTGCCGTGTAGTCTTCGCCGAGCGTGGCCGTGCCATCGGCAATCGCATAGTCGACCGTTACCTGCTCGCCCCACCGTTCGCTGAGCGAAACCAGAAATTGCAGAGTCGTGGCCTCGCCCGCGTTTCCCTCCGCCACGCTCGGCGAGGAAATCGAAAGCGTCGGCAGGTCGTCGTTGCGAATGGTGAGGTCGGCGGAAACCTGGCGAAGGCGGGTGCCCGTCGTCGGGCTGGACAGCGTGACCGTTACCGTCTCGTCGGGCTCGGGCACGCCGTCGCCCATCACCAGCAGCTCAAGCGTCTTCGAGACGTCGCCCGCCATGAAGTCCAGCGTACCCTCCGCCAGAGGCAAGTAGTCTTCGTCGGCCGTCGCGGTGCCGCCGGTCACCCCATAGCTGACCGACACGGGCTCGTCTGCCGCCGGATGCAGAGTCACGGTGAAGGTCGCCCCCTCGACGCCCGCGTCAGTCTCGTCCACACCGTCCGTGCTGATGGAAAACCATGGCACCTCGTCGTCGAGCACGCTTCCGATGCCAACGGCCCCGATGCCCATGGCCATGTCGGAGCGAATCATGAACGTAGACCCCTCCGGCCCCGTCGCGCCGTCAAGCGTCACCTCCACCGTCTCGTCCTGCTCCTCGACATCGTCCTCGCCAATAATCTCGACATCGATGGAAGAGGCGATGTCGCCCCGCTCCAGCACGAGCGTGCCTGAAGGCGCCGCGTAGTCCTCGCCAGCCACCGCCGTGCCGCCAGACACGGAATAGCTGAAGGTCACGTCTCCCGTGGAGGCGGGCTCCATACCCACCCGGTACACGAGATTCGCGGTCTCGCCGTCGCCGCCCTCGTAGACGTCCGGCGCGTTGGCGACCCAGATTTCGTGGTCGTCGTTGCGGATGGCTGCGGCGCCGATGTCCTGGCCTTCCTCGAAGAGGATCGTGGATTCTGGCGGGCCTCGCGGGTTGGACAGCGTGATGAGCAGCGTCTCGTCCTCCTCCACCATGCCGTCGCCGATGACGCTGACCGGGACATCGAGCCTGGTGGCTCCCATTGGGACGGTAAATTCGTTGGGAGTTGCCGGGTTGCTGATGGGCGACCCCGGCAGCAGCGTGTAGTCCTCGCCTTCCGCGGCGGTACCTTCCAGCACAAATTCTACGGTTACGTCTTCATAGGATGCGGGTATCAGCCTCACCGCATACTCCAGCGTCGCTGTCATCCCCGCCGGTCCCTCCCTGATGGTCGGCGAGGAAATCGACAGCGTATGGTCGTCGTTGAGTATGGTCGCGGTCACCGCCTCCATTTCCTCTCCTCTTTCCCGGGTTATCCCCTGAAAACCGGAAAACTCCACCCTCACAGTCTCGTTCTCCTCGGAGACGGTGTCGCCGATCACTTTCACGACCACCGCCTTCTCAGTCTCCCACGCCGTCGCCGCGCCCGGCGATCTGACCGGACCGAACGTCAGCGTCCCCGTGGCGGCGGCTGGCCGCTCGTAGTCCTCGCCCTCCATCGCCGTGCCTCCTCCAATTCTGTAGTCGATGCTCGTCGCCAGCTCCGAGGGCCTGTCCAGGGTCGCGTAAAACAGAAGGTCTCTCGTGCCCAGCACCCCCTCGCCCGTATCGCTTGTACGAAGCGAAGCTCTGGGTTCCGGGTCGTTGTCAAAAATGACGCCGTAGCCATTCCGACTGTCTCCATCCACAATGGTGCCGGGAGCCTGAATGGCGGCGTTGACCGGTATGGGATCCCCAGTCGTCTCGTGCGTCGCCTGCAGAAGGGCTAGCACGATATCTTCGTCACTCTCATGTACGTCGTCGGCTAGGATATCGATCGAAAACAGATCCGAATCGCCGACCTGGCCCGTCGCGCTGTCAAACGCAAACACCGTCAGCTCGGGTCCGAAATCGAAATCCTCGCCCCGCGTTGCCGTTGACAGGTCTGCCACGACGGCGCAGCACGCTACGGTTATCGTTGTGCCGCTCGGCGCGCAGTTGGCGAACACGCGGAAGTTCAGCCTCTGCGGAGCCTGCGGGGGATCGCTTTCGGTGATGCTGGCCGACTCGATCCTTACCCTCGCCCCGTCGCCGCACTCATCCTGGGCCTCCGCCGGTTCCGGCGCCAGCGCAACGACGGTACAAAGAAGCAGCGGCGGCCAGAGCGCGGCGAAACGGCGCACCGTGGCGGCCGCGCGCCCCTCCGAGCAGCTCCCGTCTCTTTGCAGAGTCACGGCGCGCTCCGTCCTGCTTCCTCCACCCAGACGGCGCTGCCCCGGTCCAGTCGCGGGCGCCCAGCTCGTGGAGAGACTGCCGCCCTCAGCCGGACCGCCGACGGCGCGCCGCCTAGTCGCCGTAGTCGACGGAGTCCCACTCCTCTTTCCATCGCCGCCTCGGAGTCCGCTCGCCGCGCCCGGCCGACAGGGTCTTCATGACGCCGTCGCTCTCCTCGCCGCCGCGCACCTCCCCCGTCTTCTGGTCCACGCCCCGCATCGACAGCTGGATGCGGCCGATGTGGTCGACGCCGATGTGCCGCACCTTGACCTTCTGGCCCAGCGCCACGTTGACTTCCCTGCCCTCCATGTTGGAGACGTGCACCAGAGCCTCGTGGCCGTCCAGAAACCGCACGAACGCTCCGTACAGCTGCACGTTGACCACGTCGCCGTCGTACACCTCGCCCTCCTGCGGACGGGTCTGGGGAGGCGGCGCCTTCGGCCCATTCATCGACAGCTGGACTCGGCCCTGACGGTCGATGCCGGTATGCCAGACCCGCACCATGTCGCCCACGTGCACGTTGACGCGCCGCTCCGGCATGTTGGAAACGTGCACCAGGGCCTCGTGGCGGCCCAGAAACCGCACGAACGCCCCGTACTCCTTGACCGTGGTCACCTCCCCCTCGTAGCACTCGCCCTCCACCGGCTCAGCGTCGACTCCGCCATGCGGCACGCCGCCATAGGCGCCGTAGTCCTCCTCGTAGTCGTCTGCCTCATAGCCGTGGTCGGCGCGGGACGGAGACCTTGGCGCGGGACGCTCCTCGTCGCCATAGCCAGCGGCGGCGCGGGACCGCGGCGCGGGATGGCCGCCGTCCTCTTCGTAGCCCGCGGCAGCGCGAGACCGCGGCGCAGGCCGGTCGTCATCCTCATAGCCGGCGGAGATGCTGGGCCTCGGTGCGGGTTGCTCCTCGTCGCCATAGCCAGCGGCGGCGCGGGGCCCAGATGCCGGGCCGTCCTCCTCCATCCGCGCGCCGTTCCTCGCCGGCGCCCAGTCCGCGCCGTCTTCAAGGGCGCCGCCGCGCTCTTCGGGCTCTGGCTGCGGCACGCCCCGCATCGACAGCTGGACGCGGTCGCGTCCGTCGGTTCCCTGGTAGAGCACGTTCACCGCCTGGCCGCGCTCGACCACGTCCCAGGTTCGGCTGAAGGGGCGGTCCGAAAGCTCGGACTTGTGCACCAGCCCGACGCGGCTGCCCTGAAATTCCACCAGCGCGCCAAAGGGCCGCACGTCGCGCACGACGCCCTCGTAGACCTCGCCCTCCACGAGAGAGCCGTCAGGTTCCTGCCTGGTGCGAAAGTCGGGCGACTCCCCGTAGGCTTCTCGATAGGTGGGGATTTCCGCCTCCTCGTCCTCCTCGGCGGGCGGCGGCGACAGCGGAGGCTCGTCCCGCTGCGCGGGCGGCGATTCCCGCCGCCGCTCGGCAGGCCGCGGCTCCGGAGCTGGCGGCGCCTCCGGCGGCGCCTCCGGCGCCTCCTCCGGCTCCTCCTCGCCGACGACGCTCTGGTCCACGCCGCGCATGGTCAGGTTGTACTTGCCGCGGTCGTCGGTGCCGGTGAACCGCACCCGCACAAACTGGCCCTCGGAAAGGATGTCGGAGGGCGACCGCACCCGATGCTCCGCCATCTGCGAGACGTGCACCAGGCCGTCCTTGGCGCCGAAGAAGTTCACGAACGCCCCGAAGTCCATCAACTTGACCACCTTGCCGTTGTAGATCCTGTCCACCTCGGGATCCGAGGTCAGCTCCAGCACCCTGGCGCGGGCCGCCTCGATCTGCTCCTGGTTGGAGGAGGCGATCTTCACCACCCCCTCGTCGTCGACGTTGATCTTCGCCCCGGTCTCCTCGACGATGCCGCGGATCACCTTGCCGCCGGTGCCGATAAGGTCGCGGATGCGGGCCACTGGGATGTTGACGATCTCGATGCGCGGAGCGTAGCGGGAAAACTCCTGTCGCCCCTCGCTAAGCGCCTTGGCCATCTCGTCGAGGATGTGCATCCGCGCCCGGTTGGCCTGCTCCAGCGCCACCTGCATGATCTCCTCGGTGATGCCGGCCACCTTGATGTCCATCTGCAGCGAGGTCACGCCCTGATCCGTGCCCGCCACCTTGAAGTCCATGTCGCCCAGATGGTCCTCGTCGCCGAGGATGTCGGTCAGCACCGCGTACTTATCGCCCTCGAGTATCAGCCCCATGGCGATGCCGGCCACCGGCCGCTTCAGCGGTACGCCAGCATCCATCATCGACAGCGAGCTGCCGCAGACGGTGGCCATCGACGAGGAGCCGTTGGACTCCAGAATCTCCGATACCACCCGCATGGTGTAGGGGAAGTCCTCCGCCGACGGCAGCACCGGACGCAGCGCCCGCCAGGCCAGCTTGCCATGGCCGATCTCGCGCCGCCCCGGAGGGCCGACCCGCCGCGTCTCGCCCACCGAGAAGGGCGGGAAGTTGTAGTGCAGCAGAAACCGCTCGCGGTAGTTGGCGTGCAGCGAGTCCATGATCTGCTCGTCCTCGCTGGTGCCCAGCGTGGTCACCACCATCGCCTGCGTCTCGCCGCGGGTGAACACCGCCGAGCCGTGGGTGCGCGGCAGCTCGCCCACCTCGCAGGAAATCGGCCGCACCGTCTCCAGGTCGCGTCCGTCGATGCGCTGGCCCCTGTCCAGAATGCGTCCGCGCACCGCCTGCTTCTCGACGTCGCCGAGGCACGCGGCGGCGGTCTTCGCCTCCTCTTCGTCCTCGTACTTCTCCAGCACCGATTGGCGGATCTCCGCCATGCGCTCGCGGCGCTCGCGCTTGTCGGCGATCGACACCGCGCTGTCGACGTCCTTCGCCGCCAGTTTGGCCACCTGGTCGGCGACCGCCGAGACGTCCGGCGCCTCGTACTCGCGCCGCTCGACGCCCGTCTCGGCGGCAAGGTCGCGGATGGCCGCGATAACCGGCTGCATCTCGCGGTGGCCGAAGGTCACCGCGTCCAGCATCTCCTTTTCGGACAGCTCGTCGGCCTCCGACTCGACCATCATCACCGCATCTCCGGTGCCGGCCACCACCAGGTCAAGCTGGCTGTCGCCGTATTCGTGCATCAGCGGGTTGAGGACGTACGAGCCGTCGACGAAGCCGACCCTGGCGGCGCCGATGGGCCCCTCGAAGGGCACGCCAGACGCGGCCAGCGCGGCCGAGACGCCAACCATCGCGACGATGTCGGGGTCGTTTTCAAGGTCGTGGCTGAGCACCGAGGCGATGACCTGCACCTCGCAGCGGTACCCCTTGGGAAACAGCGGGCGAATCGGCCGGTCGATCAGCCGCGACGTCAGCACCTCCTTTTCAGTGGGCCGCGCCTCGCGCTTGAAAAAGCCTCCGGGGATTTTGCCGGCGGCGAAGTACTTCTCCTGATAGTGAACCGTCAGCGGGAAGAAATCGGCCCCGGGCCGCGGCTCGCGGCTGGCGCAGACGGTGGCCAGCACCGAGGTCTCGCCGAGGGTGGCGAGCACCGCCCCGTCGGCCTGGCGGGCGAGGCGCCCGGTTTCGAGTGTAAGGGGCCGTCCGCCCCAGTCGAGTTCCTTGCGGATGATGTTGAACATTCTCCTGTTCCTAATTCCTTGTGTTGGGTTTCGTGGGTGGCGCGCAGCCGGGGGCAGGGCCCTCAGCGGCGCAGTCCGAGCTTCTGGCGAATCGCCTCGTAGCGCTCCGGTTCGGTGCTCAGAAGGTAGTCGAGCAGCCGCCGCCGTCTGGACACCAGGCCCCGCAGCCCTCGCCGCGAGTGGTTGTCCTTCTTGTGCGTCTTGAAGTGCTCGGTGAGGTTGTTGATGCGCTCGGTCAGTACCGCGATCTGCACCTCGGACGACCCGGTGTCGCCCTCGGACCGGGCGTTCTCCCGGATCAGCTCCTGCCTGCGCTCAGGCTGTATCGACATCGTCTATCCCTCCTAGCTGGGGTGAAACACGCGCGACGGGCGCAGCAGACCGTCGAGCGCATTGCAGATTGCCACGACTTCTCCGCCCAGTGACGCCCAAGCGGCCGCTCCCTGCGGGACGCCGGACGCCGGAGCGCGAATCGCGATTCCTCGACGGAGACGCTGCGCCTCCTCCCCCGTAACTTCCAGAGCCGGGATGTCGTCCAGCCCTGCCGAGATGGGGAGAAGCATTGCTCGTCGCGCGCCACTATGCCCGATTTGTTCCACCTTGTCCAGCGGCGTCGGCGAGTCGAATCGCCCCACCGCCGTACGCCGCAGATCCGCTACGTAGCCAAGACATCCCAGGGCCTCGCCCAGGTCCCGCGCCAGCGACCGTACGTAGACTCCCTTGCCGCACTCCAGCTCGAACCGCGTCCGCTTCTCGCCGCCGTCCGCGCCGTCCCCCTCCGCCTCCAGCATCCGCAGCCCGTCAACCCGCACCGGCCGCGGCGGCAGGTCGAAACTCTCCCCGGCCCGCGCCAGCCGGTAGGCCCGCTTCCCCCCGACGTGCACCGCCGAGTACTGCGGCGGGCGCTGCAGGATGTCGCCGCGGTAACCCTCCAGCGCCGACTCGATGTCCGCCCGCACCGGCCTCGTTTCGCTGGTCGCCACGGTTTCGCCGGTGACGTCGTCGGTGTCCCGCGCCTCGCCCCATGCGACGGTGAAGCGGTAGCGCTTGCTCCCCTCCATCGCGTAGGGGACCGTCTTGGTCGCCTCGCCGAAAGCCACCGGCAGTACGCCGCTGGCGAACGGATCGAGCGTGCCGGCGTGGCCCGCCTTGCGAATCTCCAGCAGCCGCCGCAGCCGCGCCACCGCCGCAGCCGAGGTCATGCCGGTGGGCTTGTCGAGCGCCAGCCAGCCGCTGCGGGACTCCTCACTCGCCATCGCCGGGCGGCGGCGCGTCCATCAGCTGCCGCAGGCGGTCCGAGCGGTCGAAGGAGATGTCGTGCTCGAAGCGAAGCCGCGGGGCGTACTTGAGCGAGACCGCGCGCTGGAGTTCGCCGCGGCGGCGCTCCAGCAGACGGCGGGCAGCCTCGATGTCGCCGCCCGCAAGGGGCAGAAAGTACACCGTGGCGTTGCGCAGGTCGGGACTGACCCGCACCTCGGTGACGGTGATCGAGAGTCCGTCGCCGCCGTCCAGCAGCGTCTCGCCAAGGATCCGGCGCATGTACTCGCCAGCGCGCTGCTGGCGGCGCGTGATTTCCCGCCGGGCCATGCCAGTCACTCCCCGGGCCGCGCTGTGCATCGACGCGGCTGCGATCATCGGTCGAATTCGTCTACCTGCGCTCCATGCTACAGGAGAGCGGGCCAATGGCAAGAGACAGGCGAATCGGCTGCAAGGGCGGCCAGGCAGTGACTACGCCGGACAGGCAAAGGAAACCGGCACCCTCCGCCGCGCATCGTGCGCCAGCGCGGCCAAGCCTGCCCCCAGTCGGCGGACGCGCTGGTTGCCGGGAGACGGATGCCGCTCCCTGCCGTACCGCCCGGCAGACGCATCGCGCCGAAGCGGGCGGCCGCCGCCGTCGCCCGCCTATGCCCGCTGGCTTCTCCATGTACGTGCACATGGTGGGTGCATGGTGGCGAAGCCTCCCTCCAGCAGGCTGACGGGAGAGGCGAGGCTGCCCTGCGGGTGCAGAGATACAGGAGGCTGCGGTCAGGAGGGTCTACGCGCTGAGCGGCGGAATGCGGGCCAGACCTCCGCCGCCGGGCAGCGGCAGACGCTAAAGCAGGTGCTGTGAAGCGATGATGAGACCGCCAACGGTAATGACCACTACGTACATGCGATTCGTCAAGCGCTCAATCTTGGCATCCGTCGCGTTCGCCGCCACTTCGATCTTTAGGCGAAGTTGTTCGATTTTCTCCTCCAGTACCCGAATGTCGCCGCGCAGCGCATTCACATCCTCCCTAGTTGCCATATGCTCCACAAAGATGCGAAAATGCTCGTCCACGATGGCCTCCGCCTGCTCAGGTGGCATGCCCGAGTCGGTGAGTTTGCGCACCGCCTTATGCGTGTCATATGCTACCATCGCTGCCTCAGCCATCTGTCCGCTCCTATAGTGTTTCCTTATGGGCGCGTTCTTGCGCACCACGCCGACCATGATACTGGCCTTTCCCTGTCGAGTCAAACGACCCGCTGGGCGGTATCACGGGTCTGACCGATTCGCTTGTCAGAGTCTCCGCCGCGTGTGTTGCCGATGCCGTCCTGCTCCCTGCGCACCACGCCCGCCATAGCGGCAGCCGGTTTGGGGTAGTGGTCTCCGGTCAAGCGCAGTCAGTACCTGCGCCAAGCAACGGACGCGGCCCATCCCGACAGCTTGTACCGCCGCTCCACTGTGGCCCTCCTTCACCGCCGTGCCAGTACAGGGTTTCGGCACCGTGTGATCATCCCCTAACAACCCAACCGGGCTTCCACCATCGCCCGATGCTCTACGACCTCATCAGTCTCGTCGCGCTCTCCGTACAGATTCACCTGAAGCCGCTTCAGCGACTCCGAAGCGCCCCGCAGCTTGATGCCAAACTGCATACAGCGCCCGCTGGCGCCAGCCTCCATCTCGCTATACGGCGACGCCATCGCCAGGTCGCCAAACGCGCCCACAGCGACGCTCCAGCCTCCGCAGCATCTGCGGTCCTCGCATCTACACCTGGCGCCGCACCGCTCCAAAGCGATTCGGCGGCACCCGTCCAAGGGACGTTCCAGCGCGGCTCCAGAGATAGCCGCAGTCCCCGTCCGCCATGGTAAGCCACGTAGGCTGCGTCCAGCCCCGCACCCCAATCGCGGAAGCCCTCCTGCTGGTGCAGCAGCAGCATGCTGGCGCACCCCGCCATCTCCAGTCCGCCACCCGCCAAGACGCGGCGAATCTCTACCACAAGGTCCGCGCTGGCTCCCTCCTCGCCGTCGCCGCTGTCTTGTCTGTCGAGAGACCTGTTGGACACTGTCGCCTTGACGCCAAGCGGTTGGAGACCGGCGCGGACAGTACCTACCTACCAGACCACGGCCATGCTGTCTCCAGGCCCCAGCCGCTTCTGGTCAATCTCGCCCGGTTGCGCGACAAGCGGCACTGGAAGTGCTGCGCTACCTCGACCATGGCAAACTCGATGTCGAGGTCCTGCTGCGCAAGGTGTCCGCGGAGCGGGCCGAAACGCATTTCTTCGCCGCCCGCCGCAGCCTCCTTGCTCATGTGGTCGATTTGGCCGAGCGCGGACGCCTGCGCACCGAGCGCAACAGCGGAGAATGGAGGTTCAGGCTGGAGTGGACCGCGCATCAGCAGTGATGCAGGCAACCTACGCCAATGCCGTTTCAAACACTTCGATGTTCCGCTTCCTGCTGCTGAACTCCACGCCAACCAGGTGTATCGGCCGATTCAAGCCTCGATACTTGCCTGCGTACCTCTTTTTGCGCAGCTGATCAAGCGCGCCGCTCGAGGAATCACCCTTGTTTACTTTGAACTCGAACAGGTACACGGCATTGGGTTCCACAACCGTCATGTCGATTCTCCCCTCGCTTGTCGAATCCTCCACCCTCAGATCAAGGCCCGCTCCAGCAAAAAAGCCGTACACGGCACAGGCAAAGTATGCCTCGTACTCAGATACCTTTCCACGCGTGTGCCACTGATGCGGAATTCCCGCAAAGAACGATCTAAGCTGGCGCTCAAGACCCTTTAGGTCGGCACTACGCAAAACCATGCGCAGCTGCTCCAGCTGAGTCCCGATGCTTGTCTCTGAATCCGACATAAAATTATCCATCAGCACTTCGTTAAGGCTTTGTCGCACTTCTCGGTTTGGGACCTCCATTCGATACAGTGTGACGCCTCCCTGCTTCAATCTTCGGGCAATGGTAAGATAGCCTGTTTGAAATAACAGTGTCTCCCGCTTAAGTTTTGAAATGTCGGACGCGGATAAATCGCTGGCACGCAATGTAATATTTTTATGTTCCAGCGGAAGCCAGCCGCTTCTGCGAATCTCTTCAACAAGGAATGTTGGCGTACTGGTTTCAAACCACCACGCCTCGACCATGCGCTCGTCGAGCACTTGCAAGATGGTGAACGGATTGTAAACTTTCTCCTTCCCCAGCCAGCTATACCCATTGTACCATTCTCGAATTTCCTCGCGGTCTAGTCCTCTCAGTTCCCGTGAAAACACGTCGTCAAGTTCGGATTCCGTATAGCCGCAGATGGACGAGAACCGCGGAATAAGCGTAATGTCCTTAAGGTTGTTGACATCCGAAAATAGGCTAACACGAGGGAAGCGGCTGACCCCGGTAATGAAGGTGAGCCGTATATCTGCCTCCGCCTGCTTGATAACAGAGTAAAATCCACGAAGGAATCGTTGACGGGATGATGCCAGATTCTTGTCGCCAAGCGTATCTAGTATTGGCTTGTCATACTCGTCTACAAGCAAAACCACCTTCTTGCCGGTTTTCCGCGCACAATGCTCGATTAACTGCCATAGCCTCACGGAGGGTTTCGTATACTTGCTTGTCAACTCAGCCATCTCCTCGTATCCGGACAGCTGCTTATCCACACTCTCCTCCAGTACTCCCTTCTCGGTGAAATCTCCACTGCTGAAGTCCAGCCGAATCACTGGATGCCGTTCTGACCAGTTCCAGCGGTCATGCACCGCGAGCCCCCTGAACAGGGGCTCATTGCCCTCGAACAGCTCCTTCAGGGTATCGACAAACAGGCTTTTGCCAAAGCGGCGGGGACGCGACAGGAAAAAGTGTTTGCCCCTCCCTTTCCTAGCCAGCATCTCGGCATAGGAGGTCTTGTCCACGTAGTACATGCCCTCTTCGCGAATTTCGCTAAGGGTCTGTATTCCAATCGGAAAGCCCTTCTTGGCCATTGGTCCATCTCCTCAAACCCGCACAAGCCGGGCAGCAGCACAGGTCAAGGACAACTCCGACCGTGCCTACGTGCTGCGTTCTGCTCAACCGCATCCTACCGATGCCGGTACAGGCGTCAAGGGCAGAATCAGGCTATGTGCAACCGGGCCGCCGACCAGCGCCAACATCAGCGAAGCCGCCTCAAGCAGCCTGCCCCGAAATTTCCGCGCATTAGGGCATAGCACCCGCGAGTCAGAAGCCGAGGCTGCCTTCCAGCATGACCGAGTCGCTGGGACGCGACGGCACCCTCTCCTCCCGCTGGCCGTAGACGTCGAGGCTCAGCCGCTCTAGCGGACCGGCAAGGCCGCGTATCTCGGCTCCCAGACGCACCCTCTGGCTGTCTTCGCCGGCCTCCATCTCGCTATACGGCGACGCCATCGCCAAATCGCCAAACGCGTCCACGCCATAGCCCAGCCGTGCCCGCAGCGACGCTCCAGCCTCCGCAGCATCTGCGGTTCCTGCATCCACGCCCGGAGCCGCGCCGCTCCAAAGCGATTCGGCGGCACCCGTCCAGGGGACGTTCCAGCGCGGCTCCAGAGACAGCTGCAGTCCCCGTCCGCCATGGTCAGCCGCGTAGGCTACGTCCAGTCCCGCTCCCCACTCGCGGAAGCCTTCCTGCTGGTGAAGCAGCAGTACGCTGGCGCGCCCCGCCATCTCCAGTCCGCCGCCCGCCGAGGTGTAGCGAATTTCCACCGCCAGATCCGCGCCGGCGCCCTCTTCGCCGTCGCCGCTGTCCATCCGCGCTCCCAGCTCGAAACGGCTTGATGTCGCCGCGCCGCTTTCCAGCGCCCGGTCCGATACGCCCTCCACCGCCACGCGAATCCGCGAAGCCTCTGCCGAAAGCTCGTCAAAGCCGCCCGCCTTCTCCGCAGTCATCTCCGTTCTGAATGCGTCACCCCGCAGAGCGTAATCCACCTTGCCGCTCCGTGCGGAGGCGCCCTTCACGCCCAAGGCCAGCATCGTCAAGCCGACATCCGTCTCCAATGTGCCGCCGCCGCCGGTCAGCGACAGCGTGCCCGAGCCAAATCCAACGCTGCCCCATACGCCCAGCCCCGTCGGGTTCAGCCAGTGTACGTAAGGGGCCACACTCCTAAGCGACGTCTCAGCAGTGCCCATCACAATCCGTCCGGCGGCGCTTTCGGCTCTGTAGTCTGAATTGCCCGAGATGCGGCTTAGCGCCACGCCCGCCAGATACTCCTCGTCGCGCCAGTCGGCGCCGGCAAGCATCGTGCGCGTCGAGCCGTCCACCGATGCCCCATCCTCGAGGTCGCTTTCGAACCCTGAAATGGACCCGCTGCCCCAGACGGCGAGCGACCCGCTGTCAAAGCCGTCGCCAAAGACAAGCGAGAAGCGGCTGCTCTCCATAAGGTTTTCGCTATCGCGCAGAATCGTCCGGCTGCGCCAGGCTGCCAGGTCGCCAGTGGTGCCATCCGAGAAACCGTCGCCACCGCTGGCCACGGCAAGCGGCGGCTGGACTGCCTCCACGCCAAGCAGCTTGGCGGTTTCCCGCGCCACCGTGCCCGCGTCGCCGCTGGACATGGCCGCCGTGTCGATGGAGCGTCCCCCAATCCGGGCCGTCGAGGCGAAGTCGCCCGACCGGTGAAGATTGGCCCGCTGCCAGATCCCCCCAACCATGCCCGAGACCATGGTGCGGCCGAAGCCTGCAAGCGCGTGCTGCTGAAGGCTTGTCTCCTGTTCATCGAATCGCCGCGGCAGGAAAACAAGCGCCACGGCCGCGGTCTGCGCCACCGGCGTCGCGGAGGGCATAGCGGTGTCGGTGTACAGCGCGGCGCGCTGGGTTTCGTCAACATCATCCTGGTTGACAACGCATGAGCCGGTGCCGCAGTCGAGGTCAAAAATCTCGAAGCCCAGCTGGGCACTGGAGCCGATACGTTCGCTAAGCGTCGCCTCTATATCAACTGAGTTTTGTGTCGCCGACAGCGTCACGGGACTTGTGCTGCGGGCAAGCTCCGTCACCTCAAACGCCCGCGGAGCGGCGCTGGCCGACGAACGCGCGAGCGCGCTGCCCGTGTCGTCTTCCGCTATGCGGGTGACCCTCCAGTGGAACGCGACGTCAAAATTGCGGCCTGCGCTGGGCACGCTCGCCCGGAAAACGGCTGTCGTCGTCTCTGCAGTTTCCTGCGTCCGCACGGGCTCGACCCTGATGACAGCGGGCGCGGCGGCGCCTGAAGATAGCGCAGGCTGCCTGATGGTCGCTTCGGCAGACGCCAGCGGCGTACCTGCAAGATTGAAAAACCTGACGGAGACCGTCTCGTCTTCCTCGTCGACGATATCTGGATTAATGGAGATGCGGACCATACGCTCGGGATCGCTCTGCGTGAACAGCAGCTGACCAGCGGTTGCCGTGCCGCTTTCAGTTTGCGTGGTGGCGTCCGTGAAGTCGGCACCCGGGGTCGCCGTGCCGCCATCCAGCGTGTAGGCAACTTCCAAGTTGCTGGTCAGAGTCCCCGCCAGCGTCGCCGTAAAGAGGATATCGGCGGGTTGGCCCGAAGCGGGTTCGGCGACAGATGGCATATCGGCGACAGCCGTCAATCCGAAGTCGTCGTTGAGAATGGTGCCCGTCCAAAAGTTAGGCTGCGGCAACTGTGCGCCTCCCGAAACGTTGGACAGGGTCAGCGTCACCGTCTCGTCTGGCTCGACGGTACGGTCGCCAATGATCGTTACATCGACGGTCTTCTCCGTTTCGCCGACAGCGAAGGTCAGCACGTCGGATGCTGCACGGAAGTCCTCACCCGCTGTCGCATCGCCCTCAGCCGAACCGCCCGTCACCGTGTAGTTGACCGTAACTGCCCGGTCCCATTCCGACGTCATCGTCACCGTGAAGGTCATTGTGGACGTGTCCGAGTTGCCCTCGGTGACCTCCGGTTCGGTGACGGTGAACGTCGGCGCAGCCCGGAACACAACCGCCAGCACCGTGTTACTTGGCATTGCGCTAGCCGACAGCGCGGCGGCCAGACCCAGTGCATCGCTTGTCTGGCTGACTGCGCAGGAGCCGGAGCCGCAGTCGAGGCCGGAAATCTCGAAGCCCAGCTGGTCGGAGGCGGCGACTGTCCCGGTGAGCGTCGCCATGACGTCGGCTGAATCCTGTGTTGCCGACAGCCTTACAGGGCTGCTGCTGGAGGCAAGCACATCCACGGTATACGTCTGCTGACTGCCGCTGCCCGTTGTCCGGATTCGGGTAACCTTCCAGTCGAACACGACGTCAAAATTGCGGCCCGCGCTTGGCGCGCTTACCTGGAATACGGATGTCCATGTTCCGCCCGCTTCCTGTGTCCGCTCGTGCTGCACCGATACAACTGCAGGTGCGGCTTGGGTGATGGTCGCCTGGGCTGACGCCAGCATCGAGCCTGCAGGGTTGAGAATACTGACGCCAACCGTCTCGCCGCCGTCATCGACAATGTCCGGGTTGACGGCGACGCGGATTGTGCGCGTGGTCGTGCTCTGCGTGAACAGCAGCTGGCCAGCAGTCGCCATGCCGCTGTCCGCTTGTGTGGTGGCATCGGAGAAGTCGGCGTTAAAGGCCGCTGTGCCGCCATCCAGCGTGTAGGCAACCACAATGTCCCTGGGCCAGGTCCCTACCAGCTCAACCGTAAAGAGGATCTCGGCGGTCTGGCCAGCGGCGGGCTCGGCGACGGACGCTGGTACGGCGGCAACCGTCACTTCATAGTCGTCGCTGAGGATGGTGCCGGTCCAGTCGGTCTGCGATATCTGCGCGTTGTCCGAAGCACTGGTCAGAGTCAGCGTCACCGTCTCGTCGGGCTCGATGGCCCGGTCGCCAATAATCGTGACCTCGACGGTCCTTTCCGTTTCACCGGGGCTGCCGTTGGCGGCCGCAGCAAAAGTCAGCCTACCGGACCCGGCGCGGAAATCCTCTCCGGCGGTAGCCTCGCCGGACGCCGTGCCTCCCGTTACCTCATAGTCGACTGTCACCACCTCGTCCCATTCGGTCGACATCGTCACGGTGAAAGTCATGGTGGACGTGCCTGAATCACCCTCGACGATATCGTCCACGCTGACGGTGAACGTCGGCGCGTCGTCGTCCGTGATGGTGCCCGTTGCAGCCGCCGTCGGGACAGTCGGCGCGAGATTCGCGCCGCAGGATGTCGTGCACCGGGCGCTGGAGAGCGTAACCTCAACTGTCTCGTCGCTTTCCGGAATCTGGTCGTCCAGCACGGGCACCGAGATCGTCATCGGACCAGTGGTGCCCGCCGTATATGTAAGCGGGCTGCCGCCCGGATCCGTATAGTCGGAGTCCACTGTCGCCGTACCATCCGTTGTCACCATGTAGGCTACTTCAACATCCTGAGTCCAAGTCCCGTCAAGCGACACTGCGAAGTCAAGCGAGGCTGCCGATTCTAAGGCCGTCGGCGAAGTGATGGAAATACCGCGGTCGTCATCCGTGATGGTACCGGTCCCATCGAGGGTGGTACCGCTCGCGAATCTGGCGTCCATGGGGGAGGACAGCGTAACGACCACCGTTTCGTCCACCTCGGCGAGATTGTCTCCGACAACCTCAACCACAATCTCTTCCGTCTCGGTTGACATATCGGTCGCCGTGAATTCAATCGAGGAAGCCACGGTGTGCGTGTAGTCGTCAGCGTCGGTCGCCGTGCCCGTGATGGCGTAGGCGACGCTGGCGGGCAGGTCTGTCGCTCCCGTCCTCGTCAGTACGTAGCGCAGCTCCACCGTGCCCGTATCGCCTTCGGCCACTTCTGGCGAGGAAATGGTGACCACGGGGGCCATGTCGTCGTTGGTGATTTCGGTTGTTGACGACATTGTACCCGGCACAAAGCCGGTGCTTGTACTTGGCAGGGTCAGCGTCATCGTCACCGTTTCGTCCTCTTCGTAGGTCATGTCGCCGTTGACCGTAACGGTAACAGTCTGCGCATCGCCATTGCTAAAGGTCAGCGTGCCCATGGCGTTGTCGACAGTGTAGTCCGTACCGAGCGTACCCGTGCTTGTAATTTCGTACTCGACCGTCTGAGCCGTGGTCGGCGCCGCATTGGGGTCGATTGTGAACGTCAGCACCGCCGTCTCGCCCTGCCCGCCTTCATTGATGGACTCTGGAGATGACACATCGACGGTGGGAACCGGTGGTTCCTCCTCAAAGCCGGTGATTGAAAATTGCTGTCTATCGCCATAATTGCTCCAACTAGTACCATTATAACTCTGTGTTTCATCTGGCAGAGTCCAACCAGCCGCACTGCTATTGTCCACGTCTGTTTCTGTTGTATGGTACCAGTCAGCGCAGTAAATATCTGCCGTGCCGACAATATTAGCAATTTTGGCTACAAGAAAATACGAGGTGCCGGCGGACAGAATTGTCTCAGTATCTCCAGCAGCGGTAGCTTTGGGAGCAGTGTACACGGTGCCAGTGGTGCCGTCAACATCGTACGTCGTTGGAAGCACTGTCGTAGTCCCCGGCGTCGTCGCAACCGTCCATCGGTGCAGTACATTGGCATTTGCATCGCCAGCTACGGTTGACGGTGTTCCAGTAGCAGAAACGCCTTCCGCTATCTCCACCACGAAGTCAAATCCCGATTGTGTCGAAGCGCACCCCGACTCAAAATCCAGCGTAACGCTGTCGATGGTATAACCGTGAGACGCTGCTCCCGTGGTAAACGGCTGTGCCAAGGCAAAGGCTGAGTGTCTAATGGAGGATGGAGATTCCGACGTTTGCCCTGTATTTGAAATCAGCGTTATCGGGGTTGGATCATCCATAGACTGCGCATTCGCGCCATGCGTCCCCAGACTCGCAGGTATCGTCAGGCAACCAACCGCCCACGCGCAGGCCGCCATCCAGCGCGGTATGCCGCCGCTTCTCCAGCCGCTCATAATTCCGGCCTTCCGGGATTCTGGCATGCCCACCC
>CAZPIN010000099.1:0-8691 GCA_964586735.1 uncultured Rhodobacterales bacterium
TGTTATATTCTTGGGTTCCAGCGGAAGCCAGCCGCTTCTGTGAATTTCTTCAACAAGGAATGTCGGCGTACTGGTTTCAAACCACCACGCCTCGACCATGCGCTCGTCGAGCACTTGCAAGATGGTGAACGGATTGTAAACCTTCTCCTTCCCCAGCCAGCTATACCCGTTGTACCATTCTCGAATTTCCTCGCGATCGAGTCCTCTCAGTTCCCGTGAAAACACGTCGTCGAGCTCGGATTCCGTATAGCCGCAAATGGACGAGAACCGCGGAGTAAGTGTAATGTCCTTGAGATTGTTGACATCCGAAAATAGGCTAACACGCGCGAATCGGCTGACCCCTGTAATGAAAGTAAGTCGTATATCGGCCTCCGCATGCTTGATGACTGAGTAGATTCCGCGAAGAAACCGCTGGCGGGAAGACGCCAGATTCCTGTCGCCAAGCGTATCGAGGATTGGCTTGTCATACTCGTCTACAAGTAGGACCACGCGTTTGCCGGTCTTCCAAGCTAAATGCTTGATCAATTCGGCCAACCTCGCGGAGGGCCCCGTATACCTATTCGTCAGCTCAGCCTTCTCTTCATGTGCAGACAGCTGCTGAGCGAAAACCTCCTCCAATTCTCCCTTTGCGGTGAAGTCACCGTAGCTGAAGTCCAGCCGCACAACTGGATGCTGATCAGACCAGTCCCATCGATCATGCACCGCAAGTCCCCTGAACAGGGGCTCGTTGCCTTCAAACAGCTCTTTCAGGGTATCCACAAACAGGCTCTTTCCGAAGCGGCGGGGGCGTGACAGGAAAAAGTGCTTGCCTCTCCCCTTCCTAGCCAGCATCTCGGCAAATGGTGTTTTGTCCACGTAGTACATGCCCTCTTCGCGGATTTCGCTGAAGGTCTGTATTCCTATCGGAAGTCCCTTTCTGGCCATTGATCCAGCTCCTCGAGTCCACCCAAGAGTGGCAGCGGCACAGGTCAAGGACAACTCCGATCTTGCCTACGTGCTGCTTTCTGCTCAACCGCATCCTATCCAGTGTCAGTACAAGCGTCAAGGGCAGAATCAGGCTACGCGGAACCGGGCAGCTGACCAGCGCCATCTTCAGGCGGGGCACACCCAAAATGCCTGCTCTGAAATTTCCGCCCTTTAGGGTATAGCGCCCGCGGGTCAGAAGCCGAGGCTGCCTTCCAGCATGATCGAGTCGCTGGGACGCGACGGCACCCTCTCCTCCCGCTGGCCGTAGACGTCGAGGCTCAGCCGCTCAAGCGGGCCGGCAAGGCCGCGCGTCTCGACCCCAAGGCGCAGCTTCTGGCTGTCTTCGCCGGTCTCGACCTGGCCATACGGAGTCGCCACAGCCCTGTCCCGCCAAGCCCCGACGCCATAGCCCAGCCGCGCCTTCATCGCCGCGCCGGCATCCGAGGACGCGTAGCCGTCGAGGTCCCTCGTCCCCCACATGGACTCCGCCACGCCTGTGCGGGGGACGTTCCATGTCGGCTCAAGCGACAGGCTGGCGCCGCGTCCATTGCCGCCAGCCGAGTAGGCGACGCCAAGCCCCGCTCCCCACTCGCGGAAGCCTTCCTGCTGGTGCAGCAGCAGCACGCTGGCGCGTCCCGCCATCTCCAGTCCGCCACCCGCCGAGACGTAGCGAATCTCCACCGCCATGTCCGCTCCAGCGCCCTCCTCACCGTCGCCGCTGTCCATCCGCGCCCCCAACTCAATGCGATTCGTCGACACCGCGCCGCTTTCCAGCGCCCGGTCCGATACGCCCTCCACCGTCACGCGTATCCGCGACGCCTCCGCCGACAGCTCGCTGAACCCAGCCGTCCTGTCCGCGCTTATCGCAGCCCAGTAGACATCTCCCCGAAGGGCATAATCCACCTTGCCACTCCGCGCGACGGCGCTCCTCGCGCCCGCGGCCAGCATCGTTATGCCGATGTCAGCATCCGAAGCACTGCCGTCGATGGACATCTCAAGGATGCCCGAGCCCATACCGATGCTTGCCCACAGGCCCTTTTCCGATGCGTCTGACCAGTACAGATACGGAGCGAGGGTTGTGAGGCTGGTTTCGACGGTGCCGACAATGGCGGTATCCGTGGAAACGTCCCTGTAGTCCGACTCTCCGGAGGAGCGGCTGACCACAAGCCCATACAGGACCTTGTCGCTGCCCGGCAGGTCGAAGCCCAGCAGCATGTCCGACAATTCAGTCTCTACGCTAGACCCTTCCTCCGGCTTGCTCTTGCGAGCGGCCGTGGAAGACTCTCCCCAGAAGGCAGCCTTGCCTCTTCCCGTCCCGTCGACGGCGGTCAGCGCAAAACTGCTCTGGCTGGCCAGGCGGCTGCTGTCCGGTATGCCGGCCCAGGCGCGATAGTCGTCGATACCCCCACGATGGCCGCCGGCTAGCCCGTCGAGCGCCCCATCGGGAACCGTAGCCTCGATACCAAGCAGGCTGGCAACCTCCCGCACAGTCCGGCCCGCGTCTCCGCTGGACAGCGCCTGGGTATCCAGAGTCTTGCCGCCCAGCGTTACCCGCGATGCCAAATCCCCGGCATGGCGGGCGGCGCCGCGGCCCCAGATTCCATCGACGATGCCGCTTGCGACGGAATGACCGAAACCCGCAACCGCATGGACCAACTCACCCGGATAGGACATGACCAGCGTCTCCTTGCCAGCGACGACCCAGCCTCCAGTCACAGTCTCGGCCTCATCGGAGGCGAGGCGCGGCGACGGCTGTACCGCGGTCATGGAATCTGCAGGCATGGCGCTGCCCGGAAACGCAGCAAACGGCTTGACGTGTAGCCTCATGACCGAGCCCGGAGGCAGAACGCTGTCAAAGACGGCGAAAGTGTCTTCTGTCGGGTCAAAACTGCCAGCCTGAAACATTGCGCTGCCAGCGCATGGGCTGCCCAAATTACAAGAGACAGCGGCGCGGCCTTCGACAGAACGCGCCGAAGCCGCCGGTGCGCCATCTCCATCGAAGACCAGGCGCCATTCGACCAAGCCGGCGACGGGGGCGCGTTCAGAAAGGGAGATGCCGAAACTGACCGTCCGGTCTTCCCTGGCGTACTGCGGTTCTGTGGCTACGACGTTGATCTGGCCTTGCTGCTCGCTGATGGTGACGGATGCGGAGCTGTTTGCTCCCAGAGAGGCTCCCTGCGAGGGGTTGGCAAGAGTGACCACAAGCGTTTCGCCACCCGACTCGGCGACAATGTCGCTGTTGACCGTGACGATGATGATCTGCTCCTCGACGCCCGTGCCAAAGACAAGCCGCTGGGGCCCGCCGTGCTCCACGAAGTCCCTGCCCTCTCGAGCCGTGCCGGTGAATCCGTAATCGACGGTCAGGGAGGTAGATGTATGGGAGGCCGACCGGGCAAGCGTAACTGCAAACGCCAGGTCCACAGTCCCAGCGGCGGGCTCGTCGATGGACTCGTCCGAAATTCTTTCAATGGCGAAGGCGCTGTCAGCCGGGCCAGAAGCTGACACGGCGGCGGGTCCCACCGCGCTGGCGCCCGCTGGATAGGCGCCGCTTGGCAGCTCCTCAAGGCTGCCGCCGTCGTCCGTGAACGCGGTCTTGACCCGGACCTTCATCCCCTCGTCGGCCGCCGTCAGGGTATACGTAGAAGAATTGGCACCCGCGATGTCGCTCCAGGCAATGACCGCTCCCGGTTCGCCGCGCTGCCACTGATAGGCGTAGCTGAGCGTCGATAGTACGTCAGCGTCGTCAATGGTACCCGGAATTGCCAGCAGTATCCGTCCCACCATGGCCACACCGACAACTTCAGGCGCTCCAGTAGCAAGGTTGTTGGCGGCTGAGGTGGCGGGCGCGGTGGCGTCGCTGGCGACGGACTCCGGATATCCGTCTTCGTCATCAAATGACACCTCGACGCGAATTCGCATGCCGATATCCGCCGCTGTCAGTGTGTAGGTCGTTGCGTCGTTGCCGACCGGCGTCCAAGCGTTAGCACTCTGCCGCTGCCACTGGTAGGCAAATGTCACTCCGGTCGTGCCGTTGACGTCGGAAATCGCCGAGGCGTCAGCTGTCAGAATCTGACCTGCCTTGACCGTCCCACTGATGGTTGGCGCTCCAGTGGCGACGGAATTGACGCGCTTCGCCACCTGTGCGCTCCAGGCGCTCTGTCTGGTTTCTTCAATGCCGTCGTCGTCCGTGAACGTCACCGCCACGCGGAGAAACTTGCCCTGATCGTCCACCTTTACTGGCGTGTAGGTTTCCGAAGTCGCGCCAGCAATGTCCGCTGCCCCCGCTCCAGCCGCGTCGTCGGCTCGCTGCCATTGATAGGCGAAGATAGCGCTGGATATGCCGTTGCCGTCGGCAATGGCCGCCACGCTGGCGGCCAGCGTCTCGCCGACCCGCGCCGTGCCAGATATCGCTGGGTCACCCGTGGCCGGGACATTTACAATAGGCGTGTTTTCACTGGTCAGCGTGTGGCTGCTGCCTTCGTCATCGTCAAAATTGACCGTCACTCGCAGCCGTTTGCGCACATCGGCCAAAACCGTCTGGTAGGTTGCTGTTGTGGCCAGATCGACGGGATTGGATCCGTCAGCGTCGACGCGCTGCCACTGGTAGGTGTAGACTACGGTGGTCAGACCGTTGGGGTCCATGATGGCTGAAGTGTCCGCCGTCAGTGTCCCGCCGACAGCCACCGTGCCTGTAATCGCCGGCAGGCCGGCCGGGAGCGCGCGTACTGTTCCTACGGCCGGATAGGCATCGCTCTCCCGCGATTCGGCGGCGTTTGCGTTGTCCCGAAAGATGACCCTGACTCGAATCTTCTTGCCTCCGTCGTCTCCAGTAAGCGTGTAGGATAAGCTGGTAGCATTTGGAATGTCTGCTCGATTGCTTCCATCCCCGTCCTCCCGCACCCACTGGTAGGCGTAGGCGCTCGCGGCGGGCAGCCCGTCATCATCCGCAAGATCGTCCACAGTGACGGCGGGGTCGGTTACCGCCGTCAGAGTCTCGCCCACGCTGGCCGTACCTGAAATCTCCGGCGTACCGGTGGCAGGGCTGTTTTCAGAGACTGTACCACCCCTTGGATAGGGGTCACTGTTCCTGCTTTCATTGTAGGCGCTATCGTCGCTGAATTTTGCAATTACCACAATCTGCTTGCCAATGTCAGCTGCGACGAGCGTGTAACTGCTTCCTGTATGGATGGGATTCGGCGAGCGGTTGCTCCCATCGGGATCCTGCCTGTACCACTCATACGTGTACGCTGCCCCGGTCAGCCCGTTGCCGTCCGTGATGTTGCCGGGCGTAGCCATAAGATTCTGTCCGGCAGTGGCGATACCGGAGACTGCCGGCTTGCCCGCGGGGAAGTAATTGCCGGAAATACTGCCTCTGGGAGGAAAAGGTGCGCTTGTCAGGCGTTCGCTGTTGCTCAATTGGTCAGTAAAGATCACCACCACCCGCACCCTCTTATCTCCGTCTGCCGGCTCAAGCAAATAGTTATGCGATGTGGCGCCACCGATTGCCCGCCAATTGCCAGTCGTTTCCTCACGCTCCCATACGTACGTGTAGGCGGGAGGGTCGGGAATTCCGTCCTGATCGCCTATGTCGTCCGCAATTACAGCCGGGTCGGTTACGGCGACCAGCACCTGTCCCGCATTGGGAGTACCGGTAATTTCCGGCGTTCCGGTTGCGGGAATGTTGTCGGTTACCGAACCGGACGACGGATAGGGGTCGCTTTCGCGACTCTCCTGGTTCGTGACGTCGTCGGTAAATCTTGCGATTGCCACGATATGCTTGCCGACGTCGGCTGCCGCAAGGAGGTAGCTGTCGCCAGTGTGAATCGCGCTGGCGGACCGGTTGCTTCCATCGGTATCCTGCCTGTACCATTCATACGTGTACGTTACCCTGGTCAGCCCGTTGTCGTCGGCAATGCCATTGGGCGCGATCCCGGGCGAAACCATCAGCGTGTGCCCTTCAGAAGCGACGCCCGTAATTGCCGGCTTGCCGGTGGCGGGCACATTGGCAACGACGGCGCCGCTCATCGGGTAGGGGACGCTTTCGCGGCTGCCCGCGTTGCTGTCGTCGTCCGTGAAACTCGCCACGACGACAATCCTTTTGCCTACGTCGGCCGTCACAAGCCTGTAGCTGTCTCCCGTGCCGATCGGGCTGGCGGAACGGTTGCTTCCATCGACGTCCTGCCTGTACCACGCATACGTATATGCTGCCCCGGTCAATCCGTTGGCATCGGCAATGTTACCAGGCGAAGCCATCAGCGTAACGCCCTCCGCCGCCGCGCCGGTGATTTCGGGTTCGCCGGATGCCGCCGCGTCGCCGTCTACTGTGCCGCTGGACGGGTAAGGGTCGCTTGTCAGGCTTTCGCTGGCATCCAGATTGTCGATGAATCTCACCGTGACCCGAACCCTTTTGTCACCATCTTCCAACGCAAGCACATAGGCGGATTCGGTAGCGCCCTCGATGTCCACCCAGATATCCGTAGCGGTCTCGCGCTCCCACTGGTAGGTGTAGGTGTCCGCGTCGGGAAGCCCGTCGGCGTCGCTAAAGTCATTCGCGATTGCGGCAGGGTCGGTTACGGCTTCAAGCGTTTCGCCCGCCCGCGCCGTGCCAACAATTTCCGGCTTGCCTCTCGCATCGTTGTTGGGGCCTACCAGGACATTGGAAAAATTGCTGAAAAACTCGAGCCTGTGCCCCCCGTCATCAAACCCGAAGACGCCAACGACCGCCTTCCGCTGCCCAACTTGATCTGAATTGATGGCTGGAACTGTAATGGAGGCAGTGTCAACTTCTCCGAACATGTCGGTCCCCTCATCAACAGAATCCACGTCGCGAAGGTCACTTTCGCGTACAGTCAGGGGAACATGCCAAAATATATACCTCCACATCGGATTCGACAATCCATCTGGGTCCGTAATGTGCGAGACATCGACCGTTAAGGTCTGCCCTGACCTAAACGTGTCCGTAATCTCCGGTTTGCCTATGGGCGATCTGGAGACAATCCCGTTATTTGATTCCGGGATTGGGTCACTTGTACGGATCTCGGAATTGCCCATAAGGTCGGTGAACGACACTCTAACTGCAATGTGCCTCCGCTGAGCATTCGCTGGAAGCGTGTAGGTGCGGCCGGTCGCGCCTGCAATTTCGCTTTCATTTCTACCGAATTTATTCACCCACATCCACTGGTAGGAGAACGTGCTTTCAGCGGGCACTCCTTCGGGGTCGGCAATGGTGCCCTGCAAAGCTGTCAAAGTCGAACCGGTCACCGCCTCTCCGTCAATAACGGGCCTGCCCTCGGCGCGGTCCAATACGGGGCCATACAACCGCGAGCAGACAACATGTTGCGGGGCAAAAAAACCGCCCTCTTGGTAGAACCAGCATGCCCTAAGTCGCACGCCAAGATAATTGTTAGGTATCCTATACCGTGCCTCAAAATCACCAGTACGCTGGGCACCGACTGATATGACACCAGTACTCGAAGAGGAATGAGTTTCATCCACGAACAAACGATCTATATTGACATAGCTAGCATTAACGATAGGTCTAGGTTCGCCAGTGAGTGGTGGAGGCTGATTGTCATCCGGATCACTAACGCCGGTCAAGTCAATTGTGATTGTCTCTCCAACTCTAAGGGTTCCGGTAATTACTGGACCTCCCGAGGAGTTGCCCGAGTACCGCCTAATCTCCGACCATGTCGCCGCTACTACCGGGCGGGTTTCAGGGCCGCTGAAGCGCTCTTCCGAATGCCCGTCGTCGTCCGTGAATACCGCCTTTACCCCGACCCGCTGTCCTAAATCGTCACTGGTGATGGTATAGGTCGTTCCGGTAACCGGCTGTCCCCCGGACATGATTACCACGTTGATGTCGCTGTCGGCCTCGTATCGAAGCCACTGGTACTCGTACTCCACCCCGCCTATACCGTTGCCATCGTCGATGTCGCCAGGATTAGCGGTCAAGGTCAAGCCGACCTCGCCGTCGCCGGGTACGTCCGGCTCGCCAGTGGCGGCGATGTTTAAACGGTTTCCCTCAAGCCTGAAACGCAGCCTGGCACTGGAAACTCTGGACCTCGGGTCGGGCGTATCCCACGCGCCGTCCAGCCCGGTTCTGCGCATCCCCAAACTCCAACCGTCCAGGCTTTCCGATATGGCGCTGTGCCTGGCATGCTGTATCCAAAGCGGCGCTGCATCTTCCGCGCTGTTGTACTGCACGACAACGTGGTAGGTGACGTTCGGCTCCAGTCCGAGGCCGACGGGACTGTGCGTAAATTCTCGAGCGCCCCCGCCACCCAAATTAGATGGATTGGCAAAGGAGATGTACGGACCCCCCATATTCATCGGGTCGCTTGACACAAGGGGGCCATCCGTGCCGTTTCGCCATATCGCAACAGTCAAATTGCTGGCATCAATATTGTCAGCGGTGTCGCCATCAAACCATAGAGTGAGTTTTCTCGGAACGAAGTTGGCTCCAAAGTCGCCGGTGGTGAACTCCTGGGCTATGCCTCCCCCGGGGGCGGCTGCATTGGATGCCTGGACGTACAAAGGAGATGATGAATCCTCGTTGGTGATAAAGAGCCGCTCCGTCAGCGTCTGCGCTGCTGTAAAAGCGGGTGCCAGACAGACAGCCGCCGCCAGCGCCGCCGCTCCAAGCAGGCCAACTATGCTCTGGCGGCTCATGATTCCGGCGCTCCCTGTGGATGGCGCCGCCTGTGGCCTCTGTACACCGTTGTATTC
>CAZPIN010000100.1:0-10884 GCA_964586735.1 uncultured Rhodobacterales bacterium
GGGTGCGGGTCGACACCCCCGCCGCCACCGCCCGCGAGCGCCGACCCCAGGCCGACCCGGGCGATCCCCTGCATTTCGCCTCGCCCCTGCCGGGCGTCGTTGCCTCGCTGGCCGTCGCCGAGGGCCAGAGGGTCGCCCGCGGCGACGTGCTGATGACGGTGGAGGCGATGAAGATGGAGACCACGCTTGCCGCCGAGCGCGACGGGACCATCGCCCGCCTGCATGTCGCCGCCGGCCAGCATGTCGAGGCCAAGGACCTGCTGCTTGAATACGCCGAGGAATGACTCCCTGCGGCTGGCGGCCGCCAGCGAGGAGGCCATGCGGGACCTGGGCGCCCGGCTGGCCGCGGCGCTGGAGGCGGGGGACTGCGTGCTGCTGCGCGGACCGCTTGGATGCGGCAAGACTACCCTCGCCCGCGGCCTGCTGCGCCGCCTGGCCGGCGACCCCGGCCTGACCGTGCCCAGCCCCAGCTACACGCTGGTGCAGACCTACGAGACGCCGCTGGGACCGGCGCACCATGTCGACCTGTACCGAATCGAGACCGCCGACGAGTGCGCCGAGCTGGGCTTGGACGAGATGATGGGCCGCGACCTTGTGGTGGTGGAGTGGCCGGAGAGGCTGCCGGAAGTCCCGCCGGCCCCGTACGTCGACCTTGCGTTTCATGTCCTTTATAATGGGGCGAGAGAGGTGACCGCGACGGCCAGCGGCGACGCCCTGCGCCAGCGCCTCGATTCAACACTCATGGACCGGCCTTGACTCCTTCGCGCGCCAAGCAAATTGACGCCTTCCTCACCCGCGCCAATCGTGCCGGTGCGGAACGGACGCCCCTCGCGGGCGACGCCTCGACGCGGCGCTACGTACGAATCGCCGCAGCCCCCGGGCAAGCCAAGGCCATGCTGATGGACGCGGGCGAAGACCACGACGTGACACATTTCGCGGCGCTGAGCGAGCATCTTCTGCGCCTCGGCTACAGCGCTCCCGAGATCTACGAGCATGACGGGGAGGCGGGTCTGCTGCTGCTCGAGGACCTCGGCGACGGCCTGGTCGCCAGCGTGCTGGAAAGGGAGCCGGCGCTGGAGGACGTCTGCTACGAGGCGTCGGTCGACCTGCTGTGCGACCTTGTCCGCCATCCCCCGCCCCTGCAGGTGCGCTACGGAGACAAATTCAGCGACGTGCCGCCCTACGACATGAAGCCGCTGTGGGAGGAGGCCGAGCTGCTGAGCGACTGGTGGATGCCGGCCGCCGGAACGCCGCCCGGCCCGGACCTGACGGCCGAGTACCGGCAGCTGATCGATGACATCTGCGAGCCCGTCGCCGACTGCGGCACGGCGCTGGTGCTGCGCGACTACCACGCCGAAAACCTGATCTGGCTGCCGGAGCGCGACGGGGTGGCGCGGATTGGCCTGCTCGACTACCAGGACGCCCTGCGTGGCCATCCCTCCTACGACCTCATGTCGCTGCTCGAAGACGCCCGCCGCGACACCTCCGAGGAATTGCAGGCCGCCATGAGGGCGCGCTTCCACAAGGGTCGCGGCATGGACGGGGCGGGGCGGGAGGAATTCGACTACGCCTATTCGGCTCTGGGGGCGCAGCGCAACCTCAAGATTGTCGGCATCTTCGCCCGCCTCAGCGTGCGCGACGGCAAGCACCGCTACCTCGACATGCTGCCCCGGGTTTGGGACCATCTGATGCGCGACCTAGCCCATCCCGACCTTGCGCGGCTGGCCGCCTGGGTGGACCGGCACGTACCGCTGCCGGATCCGGACGCCATCGCCCGGGTAAGGAGCGCATGAGATCAAGCAGCCCATGAGCCGCCGGTACCGCCCGGAAGCCGCCATGGTGTACGCGGCGGGACTTGGCACCCGCATGCGACCGCTTACGAACAGCCGCCCCAAGGCCCTGCTGAAGGCGGACGGCCGCACGCTGGTGGACCGGGCCATCGACCGCGCCGTCGCCGCCGGCGTACAGAGAGTGGTGGTGAACTGCCACCACTACGCCGACCAGATGCGCGGCCATCTCGGCGGACGGAAGGACGTGGACATCCGAATCTCCGAGGAGTCCGAGCTGCTGGAAACCGGAGGCGGTGCACAGGCGGCGCTGCCGATGCTTGGCGAACAACCGTTTCTTGCCATCAACTGCGACTCGCTGTGGGCCGACGGCGACGCCCTGGCGCCGCTGCTGGAGACCTGGCCGACAGTGGAGGCGGAGGCCGACGCCCTGCTGCTGCTGGCAAGTCTCGACCAGGCGATTGGACATCAGGGTAGGGGGGATTTCGCCGTCGGCGAGGACGGACGACTGGAGCGGTTTGGCGATGCGGGTGAGGCCACGGTCTACACGGGTGCGCAGATCCTCGACCCCGGCGCACTGCGCGCCATGCCGCAGGGGCGATGGTCGCTCAATGTACTGTGGGACCGGGCCATCGAGAAAGGACGGCTGTACGGGGCGAGTCTCACAGATGGACAGTGGGTCGACGCCGGCACGCCCGAAGGCCTGAAGGCGGGCGAGGCCGCGATACGCGGCGAGAAGGACGGCGGTACCGCAGGAGAAGGCGGATGACTCAGGGTGGGAGATGAGTCGAGGCGGGCGGGCAGGCAAGTTTGCCGCAGGGCGATTGGTTCCTATATCATGGCGACCATGGAGACGCCTAGACTAGAGAAGACGCGGCATGGCGATTCCAGCAGGAATAGCATGAGGTGGATCCTGCGGGCAACGCTGGCGGTGACGCTGGCGGGATTTATCGCCTCGTGCGGCGGGGGTGGCGGCGGGGGAACACGGTTAGTCGCAGGCCCTAGTACCTCACAAGCGCCCCCAAAAGGCGAGGCGCCGCCGCCAGCGCAAACACCCGCAACCCCGTCAATACAAGAGCCGTCGACTCCTCCGCCGCAACAGCCTGTCCAGCCCCCGCAGCAAGAGCCCCCACAGCCAACGCCCACGACACCCCCTGCACAAAGTCCCACAACTCCGCCAACGCAAACGCCGACGCAGCCGCCCCAGCAGGAACCGCCAACGGAAGAACCGCCACAGCAAAACCCTCCGCAAGAAGACCCTCCGCCGCAACAGCCTGCCCAACCTCCCCAGCAGGAGCCGCCACAGGAGGACCCCCCGCAGCAGGAGCCGCCGCCGCAAGATCCCACCCTGCCGCAGGCTGAAGACGACCCGCCACGTATTGTCATCGAAGATGCGCCCACTGCCCGCTCGCGCGTCATTCCGCCCCTTCTGGTCGCGGAAGAGCTGGAGTGGCGGCTGCTGCACAATGACCAGTTTCCAAACCAATGGGGAATGCAAGCAGTAAAGACAGGGGCCGCGCACAGCACAATCCAGAATGGCGACCTTGCCGTCAAGCCGGGAAGCGATGTAACCGTAGGGGTCTACGACACTGGAGTGGACGCGGGCCATCCCATTTTCAGGCTTACTGGCACCCAAATCACCGAGTTCAACTGGAACAGAAACATCGATGATGACACAGGCATCTACAGGTCCGACCACGGCACCCGTGTAGCCAGCGTAGTCACCACGACAGCACCGGGAGTGGCTTTGGAGTCCTACGGCCTGCCAAGGTATTCCTACTACTATGTGCCAAGACCCTATGACAAGATGACGAGCGCAGACCTTCTATACATTAACCCGTACATTGAATCCAGAATGAACTTCGTTTTACAGCGGGAAATTGACATTCTCAACCTCAGTATAGGCTACAGCGGACTCACCGACGAATACACTGAAGACGTACTGCGTTACGCCTGGCGCGGCGCCATCGCCAGCCTGGCCCAGGCGGACAAGGACCCCGAAGGCCGGACCCTGCTGGTGCACTCGGCCGGCAACGGGAACGGAGACAGTTGTCTAGAAGGCGGTACCGACAACTGCGTCCTGCATACGGACAAGGAAGTGGAGGATCATGTAACCAGAGACGCCATATGCAGCCGGAGTTACTCCAACAAGTACCGCGAATACTGCGTCCTGGACATTGAGGAGAGTCCTCACAATCTTGCGGAATTCGGCGAAGTCTGCGAGAGGGGCCGGTACTATCTGTGTATTCTGGATCCTGTTTCGAACGCGTACAGAATGGCCACTCTGGGGCAATCCTGCGAACCGGGCAGCAGCGACAGGTGCATCCTGAACCCCGATTTCGACAACAAGGTATTCCGTTATGCGCTGCCGGGAGACGTTTGCGTTGAGGAGACAGCGGACAGCAGCAGTTACTGCGTTGTGGACGAAGCGGGGGTATATCGAATCGTCAGGGGAGGCAGTGTTGACGCCGACACGGTGGGGATTTTTTCGGGCCTCATGGTGCACATCGAAGAGCTGAGAGGGCACTCGGTGGCTGTGGTCGCCGTCAGGGAAGACCCCAGCAATCCCGGCAGCCCTGTCATCGCCGACTTCTCCAACCGCTGCGGCGATGCAGCCGAGTGGTGCATCGCGGCTCCGGGCGAAGACATTACGGTGGCCAGGATCGCGGAAGATGGCGTACAGAGAGAATGGAGATGGAGCAGATATTCCAGCGGTACTTCTTTCTCCGCTCCTATGGTGTCGGGAGGCCTGGCGCTCCTTATGCACCGGTTCCGCGGCCAGATGCCTTCCGTGGACGTCCTGCAGCGGCTCTTCAGAACCGCAAACAAGACAGGGATTTACGAACCACCCGAAGGCTCCGACACGTCACCCGTATACGGCCAAGGATTGATGGACCTCGACGCGGCCACCCAGACAGTAGGTACATCCAGCATCGCCAGCGGCGCCACCGTGGGCGGTCCGGGCGCCAGCCTGCATAGCACAAGTCTTTCGCTTGGCCCCGCATTTGGCGCAGGCGCGATGCACGCTTTGGCAAATCGCGAAGTCGCAGCCTTCGACTCGCTCGGCGCACCCTTCTGGCATGACCTGAAATCACTGGCATCCGTCCCCAGCCGGAGCCTCAGCAGCCAGCTTAGGAGAATGCTTGACGGCCCCGCGGGCGGGGACACTTCGGCTGCTTCGCCGTCCGCCCCACTCAAGGGCGCTACCCGTCTGGGGCTGGCCGCGAAAGACCCCGGCTATCTCGGCCTTGGCGGACCCGCTCTGGCGGTGTCTCTGGGTGCTTCCGACTCCCCGCTTGCCGCCTCCGCATTCACAACCGAGGGCCGCGAAAGCCAGCCCTCCACTTCCGGCTTGTCCCTTGCATGGAAACCGCTCGGCCTGCGCGCCGGTCTGGTCGCCGAGCGCGATTCGGCATTGGGCATCCAGGCCGAGGGGGGCTTTGGCCGTCTGTCGGCGGTGTCGGCGTTCGCCGGTATCGACCGCAGCCGTACTGCCGGTTCGTGGAGGCTGAACGCCAGCGCCGAGTTTGGCGTCACCGATCCCTCCGCCGGACGAGGCATGCTGTCCGATATGGACTCCGCACTCGCAACGCGCTTAATGCTCAACGCCTCGAGAAACACGGGCGATAGCAGCTGGATACGGTTTTCACTGGAGCAGCCGCTGCGGGTCGAGCGGGCACCCGCCACCCTCTGGGCACCAGTTGGGCGCACCAAAGCAGGCGATGTATTACGGGAGCAATGGCATACAGACCTTGCACCCTCGGGCCGCCAGATAGACCTGTCAGCCTGGTGGAATGGCCCGGCAGCGGCTGGCGGCCAGCTGCGCCTGGGCGCCGTGGCATCGCGGCATCCGGGCCATAACGCCAAGGCCGCGTCCTCAATGTCGCTGCTCGCTGGATATCGAATCAGCTTCTGAGTCGACGTTGCCCGCTCCTGGACTGTCCTGATAGACAGGACTGCCCATTACCAGACGATGCCCGCACCAGCGCGAAACGCATTGTCGCCCCCGGATGATGTGGTCGATGCGCCAATGTTGACAAACACGTTGCCGCCCAGTCGGGCAGCCCCGCCAACGGCAACCGCCGATTCGCCACCGTAGCTGCCGAGACCCACGCCCAGAAACTTCTCGCCCGTACCCGGTACCATGCTTGGCAGTCCGCTCAGCGCAGAGGTCATTGCTGTTGCCTGGTCCAGCCGCTCGCCCAGGTCAGTCACACGACGATCAACGGTGGTGATATCTGAAAAGCTGATCGTGCTCAGCCGAATCGAGCCGTCCGCATTTTCGTCCTGCACCACAATCCTCCGCTGATCTGCCGTTCTTGGGGCGCTCGTGCCAGAGCCTATCTCGGGCGCCTGCCTGTATGTTGAAGTCAGGCTGCCCTCCTCAAGGGCCCCGATGCGACCGAACGCGCTCTCCTCATGCGGGGTATCGGTGTCGGTGTTGGGGTTGTACACGACCCCGTCATTCGGGTCGCCGTAGAGGGCCTCGAACAGGTACCCTAGCCGGTTGTTGGAGCCAATCGGTATCGGCTCCGGCTCCGTGGAGTCGCCCGAGTTGTTGGGATCGTCAAGCGCACGGAACTCCCTGGCGCTGGTGCCAACGGGATTCCCCTGCAGATCTACGATCACGTCGCCAGCTCCAGCGCCGCTGGTAAGCAAGGCAACCAGCGTCTGGATTTGCTCGTTGGTTGGACCTCGAAGCGCTACAACCGTTCTTCCTCCGTCCGCTCCCCGGGTGATGATCCGCAGCACCTGATTCTTCGCGTTCGTCTGTATTTCAGCGAGCCGTTCCTCAAGATTCATTTCGATCTGATCTACGAGGCCATCGGTGTCCGCAATGGTGCTTCGCACCAGGCTTTGCGTTTCCTCCGACAAAGCCCTTGTTTCACTAAGCGCTCTGGCAAATGCCACATCTTCGCTCTCAGCATCTTCCAGCGCTTCCTTAAAGTGACTGATACGTGCGTAAGCGCTTCCGGTGGCCGACGCGGCGTCGCTTTGCTCGCCCAGTCCAGTTTGCAGCTGGTTAATACGGGCGTAGGCGCTGCCCGTCGCCGAAGCCGCGTCGGCTGATGTCCCAAGCTCGTTCGACACATGGGCAATCCTGGCAAATGCGGTACCAGTAGCCGACGCCGTATCGCTGGGTCCGCCAAGGGACGTCTCGACACTCTGCAGGCCAGCCTGCGTACTCGCTATCCGGGCATAGGCACTGCCCGACGCAGAGGCGGAGTCGGTGGACTCTCCAAGGTCTGTCTGCAATTTCCTGACCCGGGCAAAGGCGCTGCCCGCGGCATCCGCAGCGTCGCTTGAGCTTCCCAGAGAGTCTTCGACTGTCTGAAGCCCGCTTTGCACGTCGGCGATACGGGCATAGGCGGTGCCCGTAGCCGAAGCCGCGTCGTTGGGCGCTCCAAGTGCCGCCTCAACATCCTGTACTGCCTGCCGAAGTACCGCGACGTCGGCATTTGACGGGTTGTTGCCAAGCGCGTCTACCAGCTGCCGCAAACTGTTGATCCGAGCGTATGCGCTGCCCGTAGCGGAGGCCGAGTCGCTGGCCACGCCCAGCCCTGTCTCCACAGAGTCAACTCGGGCATGCAGCGCTCCCCCATCGCTTGCCAGCTGGCCGCTGGAGTCGACGGAAACGAGTTCGGTGTTGGCGGTTTGTGACGCAGATAACCCGGGAAGCCAGTAGTCGTGATCAGTGGTGCCAACGACGACGTCGTTCTCACCGGCGACAACTCTATGGCCAATAGCAATGCCCTCATCGCCAAGAACCACTGCTTCGCGCCCGATAGCAATTGCGTCTCTGGCCGGTGCCTGCGCGGAGTGTCCGATCGCAATCGCTCCCTCATCTCCTGTGAGCGGCACTGGAAGCGTTTCTTCCGTCAGTCCTGCAACCGCTTCAAGGTCACTCACCGCATAGGCATGGTCACCTACAATTACGTCGTGATAGTTGGTTCGGGTCGAGTCGCCGAGATAGGACTCGACACTCCTGTAGGTGTGCAAAGGGCCGATGACATTTGCCGCGCTTGTACTGACAGGTGTTGGCAAATTGGCGTCGGTCAGGCTTGCAACGGCCTTCAGATCGCGCACCGAATAGATGCGATTAGCAATCACTACGAAGGTATCCGTTAGGTCTTCCCCATGATTGGCGACAAAGTCCGCCGCATTGTCGTAGTGGCTCCAGATTGTCCAGCTGCCAGCTCCCGCATGGCGGCCGAGAGCGACCCCATGTGTACCGTGGGATTGGGCGTATTCCCCTAGGCCTGTACTGAAGTCCCCGGTAATATTCGACCATGTGCCAACAGCGGTGCTTCTGTCTCCCGAGGCCACGCTGCCAGATCCAATGCCGATACTGCCATATACAGCGCTCGAATACTGACCAACCGCCGTTCCATCGTCTCCCGTAACTTGCGCTCTGTCACCAACCACGGTGGTTCGCAGTCCGCTTGCTCGCGCCCGATTCCCTACCGCCGTCGAGGAGCGGCCATTCGTTCTCGCGAAATTTCCTATGGACATGGCTCCATCGCCCAGAGCAATTGCCTCGGTTCCCATCGCAATAGAGTCGGGAGATGGCGCTTGCGCCGAGAATCCGATTGCTATCGCATTGTCATTTCCGTTCAGCGGGTCTGGCAGGTTTGCTGCCGTCAGGCCGGATATGGCTTCAAGCTCGCTTACCCGATAGATGTTGCCCCCGATTACCACCAGATGGTGATTGAGTCGGTTTGTATCTGAAAGATACCTCTCAACGGTGTCATAAGTCCAGCCTTGAGAGAAAATGCTTGTTGTCCCTGCTGCAACAGGCTCAGGCAGATTGTTTTCGGTCAAAGTTCCAACGGCTTCCAGGTCCCGCATTGCGTAAACATCACCACCGATTGCCACAAACGTGTCGGTGGAATCCTCCGGATGATTCGCGTTGTAGTCTGCGACATCCGCGTAAGCGTTCCATACTGTCCAGCTGCCCGCTGCCGCGCGCCTACCGATGGCTACCCCTCTCTCGCCGTTCGCCTGTGAAAAGTCACCCACTGCCACACTGTTATCACCGGTAACGGTGGCGGTGAATCCAATTGCCACGCTTCTTTCCCCTGAGGCAAGCGCAACTCCGCCCAGCGAAGTGCTGCGCTCCGCCGAATGTGCGAAATAGCCCAAAGACGTGCCATACCTTCCGTATGCACCCGAGAAAGCACCAACTGCCGTGGCGCGTTCTACGTTGTAGTCCTGAAAGATGCTATCATCGCGCAGTCTCTGCTGCACTGTTGCTCGAAAGTCTATGCCCGCCTGCGAATCAGCGGACAGGAGCGGATCGTCTATCTCGGACTGCAGAAGAAAATCGCCGCATTCTTCCGCAAGAAACGAAGTATAAAACGCGTTCGGCTGGTGTGCGCAGTCGGCCCACAGTCCTATATCGCCCACATAGTCCCATGTGCTTGTCCCGAGCGGTATATTCGCCGCCCTCGCGGCCCGTCCCAACACCGTGTTGTGCGCTCCAATATTCCTCGCACCGTTGCCAAGTACGATAGATTCCCGTCCAACTGTCGCAGCAAGCTCGCCAACAGCTGTCGCATCATCCCCAACCGCTTTGGCCCCCTGACCGACAGATACCGTATCTTCACTGAATGCAGTTGCGCGCTGGCCCAATGCTGTAGAATCACTGCCATATGCCTGTGCTCCTCTCCCAACAGCTGTAGAGTCATCGGCGGTCGCAGCGGTATTCTGGCCAATTGCGGTGGAGTCTTCTCCAGTGGCATGGGCACTTTCGCCGATCGCGGTCGAATCCTCCCCCGTTGCCTGTGCGTTATGTCCTAGCGCAGTCGACTCTCTGCCAGTCGCAGCGGCACCGTCGCCAACTGCCGTCGTTTCGGGGCCAAGTGAACTCGGTAGGTTGGAGTCGGTGAGACCAGACTGATCGTTGACTGCTTCCAGATCGTCCACATCGTAAATGTTTCCGGCGATAATGACGTAATCATGCTGCGTGCGGTTCGCGTCAGCAAGGTATGCAGCTGCATTCGCATAGGTCTCAGCAACCACCACGTCGTCTGCGCCTGTTCCTGCCTTGTAGCTCCATGCTGGAGCCGCTGCAAACGCAGATAGGCAGACGGCCAGCGTGATTGCCGCTGCGCTGCGCAGCAGCCGACTAGAAGACCTCTCGGTCCCTACGCTGGGGGGGGGGGTAAGGTTCTGCTGCAACATGGGTTCCTCCATTGCCCCGCATCTCTTCCTCGGACACGGCACTCTTGTGGCTTACGGGATGCCCCCAATATGGCGGTTGCCCCAAGACCCGCCGCTTCGCCAGCGGCAAGCCCCGGCGGGGGCGATGCACATTCTAGCGGCGCGTACACCCTTGTCAACCCCCCTCGCCGCTATCGCACAGAATGATGTCAACCATTCCATCCAACCACCACGGTGGACGACGCGCTCAGGCACGGCGGCAACGGGACTCGCTTCCTCGGGCCGCCAGATGGACCTGCCAACCCCGCCGGGCCGGCCCGACAACGGACGGCAGCCTGCTGCTGGACGCGGCTGCGTCACGACCCCCGGGCCATGACGCAGAAGCGGCATCTTCGCCATCAGTACTGGCCTCGTCCTGAGACCCGCCCCTTCAGGTGAATCAGGTCTACGATGGTCAATATGCCGAACGCGCATCGTGTAGACTTGGCCCAAAGGCACTCCTTCTGGGAGCAGAGAAGACTGGCAGATTCATGCCTCCGTAAGACGGGCGCGTCAAAAGGGACCTGGCACAGGTGAAGCCAAGCCGATGACCAGAAGCGCAGTACTTCGGCTGACGCTGGCAGTCTGTCTGGCGACGGGACTGGCAGCCTGCGGAGGCGGAGGCGGCGGCGGGAAGATTGTCATCCTGGGCAGCGAACGCGGCGCAAACGCGCCCAAGGGCGAGGCACAGCCACCCGGCGTCGTGCAGAACCCGCCAGCTGGAAGCCTGCCCACCAACGAGCCAACTCCACCGACGCAGCAGCCCGAAGACCAGACACCACCGAATCAGCAAGATGAGCAGAAACCATCCGACCAGCAGGCACCGTCAAATCAGCAAGGGCAGCAAACACCGCAGCAGCCAGCACAGGCACCGCAGCAACAGCCCGGGCAGCAG
>CAZPIN010000101.1:0-12285 GCA_964586735.1 uncultured Rhodobacterales bacterium
GGCTACAACATCACCTTCGACGCGCGCTACGTCTGGATGCACCAGAAACGCATCCAGGGATCGCACTTCGCCAATCTCAAGCAGGCCAGCCAGGCCAACCAGCTCATGCTGGAGCGGCGAATCGACCCCTGCATGTCGGAGGTGTTTTCCTGGGCGGACATACCGCGGGCGCACACCAAGATGATGGAAAACGCCCACAAGCCCGGCAACATGGCGGTGCTGGTCTCCGCCCCGACTACGGGGCTGCGCACCTACGAGGACACGCTGGAAGCGGCGGCGCTCTGAAACGAGGCGGCTTGCCCGCCCCAGACGCCGGTTTGACCCGCCGCCGAGAACAGCCTCCCGGGCGACTGTCCGTCGCTGCAGCGCATGCGAATCGGGCGCCAAGCCTCGTAGCCTGAAACCCTGCCATCCGGCTGGCCCGCGTACTGCAGGCCGCGCGCGTCAGGCTCTGGTCATGCGGCCACAGCCGCATTGCCGGTTGCACCAGTTTCCGAGACTGCTAGCGGCCGCGGCGCCCCGCCTGCCTATGGGATGCCGACTCGGTGCAGCAGCGCGATGGCGCGTCAGCGCCTTCACCACCGACTTCGCTTGGATTTGCCGCCGCCCTTCTTTTTCTTCTTCTTCCGTTTGGTCATTGACTGAGCGCTGCCGTCTCGTCCATCGCCTGTATCATTGAATACAAATTGCTTCCTGTAGCGTTCAGCCTCTGGTTTGTGGTCTTCGGCCGGATTCGACAAGGTAACTTTCATCTCTGCCAGATAGCTGGGGTAGCTCTCCCCGATTGATTTCCTCTGGTCGGCAAAATACTCGAAGGTCTTCGTAACGATGCGTGGCAGATACGCGAGCAGAGTCGATCGGATCTCGTCAATCTCCTCGGTGGATTTGAGGCGGGCGCTGGGATTCTCGGATTGCTCGTTTGCCAGCGTCGCTATGATGCCCATTTCAACCTTGTAGTCTTCGTTAAGCACCAGGTTATCCCAGTCTTCTCTCTGGAATGTCGCGGCCAGAACAAATCCCCTTGCCCAGTGATTGCCCGGCCGCGTTTCACACCTGATGCACGGCTTGTATTTTCGGCTGTCGTCGTTTAGGAGATGGTGCAATTCGATTAGATGCCGCCGCAGAAACTGAAGAAGCCAAACCATGTCTTCTGGGCTATCCCACACTATCTCCTCGTCCGGTTTGCCGCTCGCCATTGCAAGCTTCATGATATGTTCATATGAAACCACTCTTGGACTGCAGACCAGCGCCGTCAGCAGGCCATTGAGCGCATCTGCGTCAGGGATAGCGGGGTCAGGGATGCAGCCAAGGACTCTATTGATCCGTTCCGCATCCTCGGAGGACACCAAGTCTTCGCCGTCTTCAGGCAGCTCGACTTTCCGTCCGCTCTTCTTTTGGTTCTTGCCCATGGTTCCATTCCTTCCTTCGCATTGGAGCGCCTGGCGGCTCCCGCGAGCCGCATCGCGCTTGCGAACAGCGCGCCAGCGCTCAGATACCGCGTTTCCTCCCGGTCCGCAACGCTGCGGACAGGCCAAGCCGCGACGGGGCCTTCTCGACGCAGGTCGATGCCTCCTGGCCCCGCCAGCCGCTGTGGCGGTACTCTATTCCGCCCGGATGTCCTGTCAATCGCCCATCTCAACAGCAGAACGAAGCAGTGTGCGCGGAGCCCAATCTTGCGGCAAGGCAGCTTCGCCAAAGCCTTCCAAACATTGCCCAACGGGCCGGCTTGGATCCAATCGCGCCATGATGCAGCAGGGCCTTCCCGCTTCTCCGCCAGGACTGTACGTCGTTCGGCGGCTCATCCAGCTCTCTGCCCAGTACGTATCCATGCCAGCCCGGCTGGCCCTCGTACCGCAGGCTGCTTCCATCCGTCCCTTCCCACGCGGCTTCTGCCGCATCGTCTCCGTATCGTCTCCGTTATCTGCTCCCAAGACAGTCCGCGATCACGGCGCTCCGCTATTGCCCATGGAATGCCGACTCGGAAAAGCCGCGCGAAGCCACGGCCAAACGCCCTCACCATCGCCTTCCTCCTGCCCCGTCGGGGGGCACTCTCTTGACGCGCCAGCCTCCTCCTGATTTGGAGCCATTCCCCGGCTTCAGGTCATCATCCGTGATGCCAAATTTTTTCTTTATGCGCCTAACCTCCGGATCCGATTCGTCCCTCGGATCAATCATGGAAATTTTGAGGGTAGACAGATACTTGGGATAATTCTGTTTAGCGGCATTTCGCCGGTCGGCAAAATACTCGTAAATCGACATGACGGCGAGCGGGATCAGCGCGTATACCATCTCCGGTCGATCCATCTTGTCAATCTGCTCGGTAGTGAACACGCGCTTTTCAGGATCCTCGTGATGTTCGCGCGCCAGCGCTATAATTAATTTCAATTCGAGTTCGTATTCACGGTCGGACAGAAAATCATCCCAGTAATCCCGCATGCAGTTTATGGCCATTTCAAACCCCAGCGCCCATTGATTGCCCTGACTCGTCTCGCACCTGATGCAAGGCTTGTAATGCCGGCTGGCGTCGTCTAGGAGGTAGTGCAGATCGACCAGATGCCGCTGTATAAATTCGATGAACCATCTGGCGTCTTCCAGGTTTTCATATTTCAGCCTCTCGTCCGGATTATGGCTGCTCGAAGCAATATTCACAATACTGTCGATGGTAAGCATGCTGGGACTGCACACCGCCGCTGTCAGAAAGCCGTTCAGCGCGTCGATGCTGGGTAAAATGGCCTCTGGAATGCTGCCAAGAATTCTGTTCATCCTCTCAGCATCCTCAGACGACACCATGTCCTCGCCGTCCTCCGGCAGGTCGGCGTCGTGTTCGTTCTCTGTTCCAGACTCATCCATGGCTACGTTCCTTCCAACGCTTTGAAGTGGCTGGCAGAGCCTGCGTACCGCCTCGCATCTGCGGACGGCCGTGCCAACTCTCCAAACTGCGACTCCTCCCGTCCGCAGCGCTGCGGACTAGCCTAACCGTGGCGGGAGTCTCCTCGACGCAGGTCGCGGCTGCCCGGTTCCGCCAGCGGTATTGGCGGTACTCTAGCCCATCCTGATCCCCTGTCAACAGCGCGCATCGACAGCAAACCGATGTGGAATAGGCCATGCCTCTACAGGCAGGGTAGCAGCTTCACGACTTGCTGAGATTCTTCGGGTCGTCTGGTTCGACGCCAGTTAAACCATTGTGCAGCAAGGCATTTCTGGATTCGTGGCGAGACCGCTGTCGCTCGGCATGCCCGACTCGGACTCTGCCCAGTCCTGGTACCTTCGGCCGCTCCAGACACAGCGGGCTGTACCAGGCATGCCCGAATCGGACTCTGCCCAGCCCGGGTACCAGAACAGCCACGCCAGCCCGCATACCGCAGGCTCCTTCAGCCCGTCCCCGCCCACGCGGCCGCTGCCGTATCGTCGCCGGTACCGGCTCCCGCACGGTTAGCGGCCACTACGCTTACGCCCTGCTATCGAGATGTCGACTCAGTGCCGCCACTGATACCGCGGTCAAACACCTTCACCATCTCCTTCGCTTGGCTTTGCCGCTCTTCTTTTTCTTTGTTCGCTTGCCTCCCGTATTTCCACCGCCGTCCGGGCTAAAGTCATAGTCTTCGAGGCCAAACTTCTTCTTTATGCGTCTGACCTCTGGATCGGAGTCGTTCGCCGGGTCAACAATTGTCATTTTCCTCGCTGACAGAAACTTGGGATAATCCTGTCCGGTGGCCTTTCGCTGGTCGGCAAAATAGTCGTAAATCGACTTGACAATTTCTGGCAGCATTTGGATCATCTCCGAGCGATCCTGATCAATTTCCGCGGTAGACGCCAGGCGCTGGCTGGGATCCTCGCGATGTTCGAATGCCAGTGACGAAATCAGCTGCATTGGAAACCCGTAGACTTCGTCAGTCATCAAACCTTCCCAGTCACTTTGCAGGCCGGACACAGCTGCGGTAAATCCCCTTGCCCAGTGATTGCCCGGTCGCGTTTCGCACCTGATGCACGGCTTGTAGCTCCGGCGGTCGTCACTCAGAACGTAGTGCAAGTCAACAAGATGCCGGTTAACAAACTCCATAAGCCACTGCACCTCCTCCGGGCTCTCAAACTGCAATTCGTTTTTCGCTGATTGGTCGTTCATGATAAATATCATTATTTTGTCGGGAGGAAGCAGCTTGGGACTGCAAACGAGTGCGGTCAGCAAGCCATTAAGCGCGTCCACGTCGGGTATAATGGCATCTGGAAGGCCGCCGAGGATGCTGTTGAACCGCTCCGCGTCCTCAGAAGACACCAAATCGTTGCCTGCCTCCGGATGCTTGCTGGCATCCTGATGGCTCTCTGTTTGCGAGTCTTGCATGTGTCTAACTCCTGTCCGCGCATCAAAGCGGCTGGCGACGCCTGCGTTCCGCCACGGGCCCGCGTACAGCGTGCCAAAGCTCCAATGCTGCGCTTCCTCCCCGTCCGCAAAGATGCGAACAGACCATACCATACCGTAGCAGAAACCGCATCGACGCAGGTCGAGTACTACTGGTCCCGCCAGCTGCTTGGGGGCACTCTAGTCTTCCCGAAGGACCTGTCAAGGGCCGGTACCGACAGCAGGAAGATGAAACCGCGCCCTGCTATGCGCATACAGAGCTGCGGACACATGATCTGTCGAACAGCGTCTGGGCGGTAAGCCTGACGACAGCTACCTCGCCACGAAGAAAGGTCTTCGTGAAGTCGGCAAGGCCGCCGGTCGTTCGACAGCCCCGTCCGGAGCGCCGCTTGGTCCAAGCGACAGAACAGCCGTACCGGTCAGCATTCTGCAGGTTGCTTCCGCCTACTCCTGCCAGTACAGCGATGACCGCATCGTCGTTTGTACCGGCTGCCGCAATAGCCAGCGGACGCTTCGCTGTCCCCCTTCGCTGGAGCGTCAATCCATCGCAGCCGCAAGATGCGACGGCCCAACGCCTTCACCACCGCTTTCGCTTAGATTTGCCGCCGCCCTTCTTTTTCCTTGTGTTTTCAGCCTCAGTAGAAGCGCCGTCACTTCGCTTGATGCGGTCAGCGCCATACTTTTCCATTGCGCGCCTGGTCTCTGGGTCGGAGTCGTCATTCGGGTCAATCACGGAAATATTGTACCGCGAAAAGAACATGGGATAGGTGTCTCCGTTAACCTTTCGCTTTTCCTCAAAATGGTCGTAGACCGACTGGACGATATCTGGCAGCACATCGAGTATTTCCCCGCGCATTGCGTCAGCCTCTTCTGGATACATCAGGCGCCGACTGTCATCCTCGTTATTGTCGGATGCCAGCACCATTAGCATGACCATTTCCTCCCTGCGGTGCTGGATGTGATAAATCTCTTCCCAGTCATCCATGAGCCAGCTAACAGCCGAGGCAAATCCTGCCGCCCAGCTATTGCCCGGTTTCGTTGTGCACCTGATGTAAGGCTTGTAGCACCGTCTGTCATCGCTTAAGATGTAATGCAAATCGACCAGATGACTCCGTAAAAGCTCCATAAACCACTTCGCCTCGTCAAGACTCTGAAAAGGAGCCCCATGGCCCTTCGTATCCTTGCCATCATTGCGGGCCATAATAAATTTCAAAATTGCGTCGAAATGAAGCGGCCTGGGAGAGCAAACGAGCGCCGTCAAAAAGCCGTTCAGCGCGTCTACATCGGGTACAAGGGGTTCTGTTATGCGGGCAAGGAGGTCATTCATGTGCTCCGCATCCTCGGAAGATATCAAGTCGCTGCCGGTTTCGGAATGCCCTGTATCCGGTTCGCTGCCGTTTTGCGCTTGTTGCGCCGGTCCATCTTCTGCCGACGCGTCGAAGCGCTTGGCGCTGCCCTCGTCCCGTTTCTCACCCGCGGACGGCGTTCTAGCGCTGCCATAACGCGCTTTCTTGCTGTCCGCAGAAATACGGCCAAGGATGTCGTAGGCAAGCTTTATGGCATCGGGCAATTCCTTGTCGCCGTCAGCCTCGGACTGCCCGGAATCCCGGTTGCTCTCAGATTGCGGTTCCTGCATCTGTACTCCTCCTGCAAACGCATCGGAGCGGCTGGCGGGCGGTGCTTGCGTTCCGCCACGGTCCGCGAACAGCGGACCGCTTCTCCAATGCTGCGCGTTCTCCCGGTCCGCAAAGCTGCGGACAGGCCATACCGTAGCAGAGTCCTTCTCGACGCAGGTCGAGATTCTCTAGCCCTGCCAGTTGCTTGGGGACACTCTAGCCCACCCGAGAGTCCTGTCAAGGGACGGTGCCTGCACCATGGAGATGGAACCACCCGGCACCCCATGCGGGCAGGGCTGCTGCGTCGTAACCTGCCGAACATCGTCCAAGCGGCAGGCTTGACGCCAGTCACTTCACTATGCAGCAACGCCTTCGCGAAGCTGGCCTGGCCGCCTGTCGTTCGGCAGATCCGCCCGGGACTCTGCCCGGTCCCGGTGCGCAATCAGCCCCGTCCTCCTTGTCCGCCAGCCCCTTGCCGCAATCCCGTCAGACTCGCATGACCGGATACGCGGTGCGGAAGGGAACGCGCCGCGCTTGCCTTGGCGGGCAGCGGTCAATTGGCGAACATATTGGAATAGTTGATCGCCTGCCTCTTCCGCTCTTCGGAGAAGAAGTCAAAAAACCACTGCATAACGCTGGGAAAATCTAAAATTACGTACTCCCGCACATCGTCCAGAGGCGGCGAATCCGGGCTGGCTTGCTTGATCATGTCGTATTCTCCTATATGGTCGGCGGTAAACGCCACAAGCACGCTAATCCGCATGAAGCCCAGTTTCTCGTCTGCAATCAGCCGGCTCCATGCCGAAGCCGTCATGTTTACCCCCGCCGTAAATCCAGCTGCCCAGCTGCTTCCCGGCTTTTTCTTGTTCTTGATGTACGGCCTGTAGTGCGGGCTGGATTCGCTCAGCTGGCCATAAATTTCCCGCAATCGGCTCTGGATGATCCCCTTGAACAGATTCTCCTCCTCCCTGCTCTCAAATATTGCCCCTTTATCCGAATCCCGGCTTTTAATCGCGCCTTGCACTATATCATCGATGTACAACACTTTGGTGCTTATGGCCAGTGCAGTCAGCATGCCGTCAAGCCCGTCCATATCCGACACGTATGCATCCTGCGCGCGGGAGAGTACGCCGTTGACAAACTTCGCATCCGCGCTGGTTATGCAGCAGACAGCGGCGCCAGCATCGCCGGCTCCCTTGCCGAGGCCCTTCTTTTTCTTGCCCATTTGCCTAACTCCTGCCTGTATGCCAGTTCTTTGGACGCAATCTGCGTACTGAAACGCGGCCACGCCACAAGTGCGGACAGCGAATTCCTGCCTGACTCCCGACGACACCCGCAGCGCCATCTATGCATTTGCGCTGGCTCCTGTCAAGGCCCCGTCCCGGCAATGCCAAGCAAACTCGGCATCCGTAACCGCCGCCATCCATGCTATTGCGTCCACCGTGCGGCGCGACGAGCCCGGCGAGCCTGGGTGGGCCGCTTAGGCCGCCTCTCACTGCGCGATGGCGATCATGCTGTCCTCGCTCCAGCTCAGCCACACCTCGCCGGCATCGGGCAGGCCCGCGAAGTCCCGGTCCAGGCCAATCGCCTTCAGCGTCTCGCCGCGCCAGTCCAGGACGCAGGTTCCGGTCGCCCCCGCGAAGATTCGCTGGCGCAGGCGCGCCTTGACGCGAATGGGACTGTCAGGCTCGTTCAGTGTTACCGAGAGATTTTCGGGCCGCACCGCTACCGTCGCGGTTCTAGCCCCGGCGATCAGCGCTCCGTCCTCCAGCCTCAGCCCGCCAGCCTCCAGAGCGCCGGCGAACAGATTCGCCTCGCCAAGAAACCTCGCCGTGAAGGCGTCTCCCGGATCGCCGTAGACATCGCGCGGAGTTCCCTGGCGCATCAGGCGGCCATCCTTCAGGATGCCGATTCGGTCCGACAGCGTCAGCGCCTCCTCCTGGTCGTGGGTGACGAAGATGGTGGTGACGCCTACCTCCCGCTGGATGCGCTTCAGCTCGATCTGCATGTCCACGCGAAGCGACTTGTCGAGCGCCGACAGCGGCTCGTCGAGCAGCAGTACCTTCGGATTCGTCACCACCGCCCGCGCCAGCGCGACCCTCTGCCGCTGCCCCCCGGACAGCTCGTGCGGCTTGCGTCCGGCCAGGTCTCCAAGCTGCACCAGCTCCAGCGCCTCGCCTACGCGGCGGACGCGTTCCGCCCTGTCCATGCCGCGCACCTCCAGCCCGAAACCTACGTTGCCCGCGACCGTCATGTTCGGAAACAGCGCGTAGTTCTGAAACACCATCCCGATCTCCCGCGCCTCCACCGGCACGCCCTCGACCGGCGCGCCATCTATGTAGACATGGCCGGAGTCGAGATCGGCGAAGCCGGCAACCGCCCGCAGGAGGGTTGTCTTGCCGGACCCCGACGGCCCCAGAAGGCCAAAGAAGCCGCCGTCCGGAAACGTCAGCGACACATCGTCCAGCGCCCGCGTCGGCCCGAACGCCTTGACCAGTCCCTCGACCCGCACCTCGGCCATCACCGCTCTCCCCCGAACCTGTACAGCCGGGCGGCGAGAAACATCACGCCCATCGAGACCACGATGATGATGGAGGAGATAGCGTTGATCTCCGGCGTGAAGCCCTTGCGAATCGACGTGTAGATCAGCACGGGAAGCGTGGAGTCGCCCGGCTCGGAGAGAAAGTACGAGACGACGAACTGGTCGAAACTGACAGCGAACGCGAACAGCCCCCCGGCGACGATGCCGGGCATGATCCATGGCACGGTCACCCGCATCGCCACCGTCATCGGCCGGGCTCCCAGCGACCGGGCGGCGTCCTCCAGCGTACGGTCGAAGGTCATCAGCCTGGCGGTGACCACCACCACCACATAGGGAAGCGCCAGCGCGACATGGCCGATGATCACGGCGGGCGTGCCCCGCTCCAGCCCGATGCCGAAGAAAAAAATCAGCATCGCCGTGCCGGTGATCAGCCAGGGTATGGCAATGGGTGGCAGAAGCAGAATCTGCAGAAACCGCCTGCCTGGTCCCGCGTAGCGGTAGAGGCCAAGCGAGGCAGCCGTGCCCGCCAGCGTGGCGATGACGGTTACGGCGCATGCGGTCCACACCGACCGCCATGCCGCCGCGAGGATCTCGCGGTTGTGCCAGAGTTTTTCGTACCACTCCGTCGAGAAGCTGAAAGGCAGCTGGTAGAAGGCGGAGGCGTTCAGCGACATCGCCGCCATGACCAGAATCGGGGCGTAGAGGAAGAACAGGGCCAGCCCCAGATAGAGGCGGCCGAGGCTGCCGAGAAGCCGCCCGCTCATGCCTGCATCCTCCGCAGCGCCGGACTGGCCACTGCGAGAATCGCAAGCACCACGGCCAGCAGGATGAAGGAAAGGGCCGCGCCGAGCGGCCAGTTGAAGACCGCCACGAACTGGTCCTCGATCACCGTGCCGTAGAAGGTGCCGACCCTGCCGCCCAGAATCCGCGGCTCCATGAACGACCCCACCACCGGCACGAACACCAGCACCGCGCCGGCGATGATTCCGGGAGCGGCCAAAGGCAGCACCAGCCGCCGAAGGATGGTGCCCCGCCGGGCCCCGAGCGACCGCGCCGCCTCGAGCAGGCTGTCGTCGATGGCCTGCAGGGCGAGATAGGAGGTGAGGATGACGTAGGGCAGATAGGAGTGCACGAGGCCGATGACGACCGCCGTGTGGCTGAACATCAGATTGACTCGCACCTCCCACGGCAGGACGGCGTCGACGGCCGCGCTGAGCACGCCGTTGCCCCGCAGCACGATCGCCCAGGAGAAGATGCGCACCAGCGAGTTGGACCAGAACGGCAGGATGACCAGCAGAAACAGCGCCTCCCGCGACCGCCCGCGGATGGTCTTGGCCAGCACCCAGGCGCAGGGAAACCCGGCGACCACCGACACGGCCGTGACGGTCAGGCCCAGCTTCAGCGACTTCCACAGAAGCGAAGCGTAGGTGCCGGTCTCGAAGAAGGCGCGGTAGTTCTCAAGCGAGAAATGCCACTCGCGCCCGCCAAAGGGCGCGTCCGACAGCAGGCTGAAAAAAGCCATGGCCGACAGCGGCAGAAACACCGCCACCGTCAGCCACAGGTAGGCCGGCGACAGCAGCGCCAGCGCCCGCCCCCGCTCGGCCCGTTCCAGGCTGCTCCCTATCCTCCCGCCTCCCGTTCGGCTACTGCGCCGCTTTCAGGTCCTGCCAGAGCTTCAGGTATTCCTCGCGGGTGGCGTCCGACAGCGGTTTCACGAACTGCACCTTCGCCACCACCGCCGGGTCGCCCAGCACGGCGCGGTTGAAGCTGGTCTCGGGCAGCGCGGCGGCCGCCTTGAGGTTCGAGGTTGCCGGCGCGCCGTCAGGCTCCCACCGTACGTAGAAGTCGGGATCCACCATCCAGTCGATGAAGGCATGGGCGGCGGCCTTGTTAGTCGAGCTCGATGGCACCGCAAGGCTGTCGAGCCAGCCGACAGCTCCCTCATTGGGCACCACGAACGCCACCGGCAGGCCCATGGCCTGCGACCGCGCGGCCGATCCGGACCAGTAGGTGGCCACGGCGAATTCGCCGGCCGACATGAACTGGTTCCAGTCGTTCTCCGAGCTCCAGAACGTCCTGACCTGCGGCATCAGGTCGGCCAGCTTGGCCCGCACCGCCTCGAGGTCGGTGATGTTGTTGATGTTCTGCCCAGTCGCCAGCGCCCCGATCTGCACTGCCTCGAGGCCGTCGTCGCGAATCGACACGCGGCCCTGCAGCGAGGGATCCCAGAGCACCGAAATCGACGTGGGCAGCGAGTCGAAGGCCAGCGTGTTGACCGCAAACGACGTCAGCCCCCAGGTCCACGGCACGCCGCGCAGCTGGCCGCCGGGTTTCAGGTCCTCGTTGCCGGTCAGGCTCGGATCAAGGTCGCCAAAGTTGGAGATACTGGAGACGTCGATGGCCGAGACCAGCCCCTCGGAATGCGCACCCGGCATGAAGGCGGAGTTGATCAGCACCACGTCGTAGGTGCCGGGGTTGGTCCGCAGCTTGGTCAGCATCTCCTGCTCGGAGGTGAAGTAGTCGTGCGTCACCGTGTGGCCGGTCGCCACGGTAAAGGCGGAAACGGCCCAGTCGATATCCGTGCCGTATCCCTGCCAGTTAAGGACGCGGATTTCGGCGGCGCCGGCGGATTGCGCGGCCAGCGCGAGCGCCGAGGCAAGTAGCAGTTTCTTCATGGATTTCTCCCTTGTCGCTGGACCCGGTTGCGTTCGCTGCCCGCGGCTTCGGGGGTCCGTTCCATAGCCGCAAGCACGGTCTCGAGCGGCGGGGCCGTAGCCGGTCCCGCGCGCGTCGTGGACAGAGCCGCGCAGACGTTAGCCAATTGCGCAGCGCGCAGAGGCGTCTCGCCACGCGCCAGCATGGCGATGAAGGCACCGGTATGGGCGTCGCCCGCGCCGTTGGTATCGACGGACTCTACCGGATAGCCCGGTACATGGCGGGCTTCTTCCCCCGGCATCGCCAGATGGCAGCCCCGCTCTCCATCCCTGAGTACTGCGCCGCCGCCCTCGGGCCTTTCTTCCGCCAGCGATTCGGCTATGGAGCCAGGGTCGGCGAGTCCGGTCAGCGCCTCGCCTTCCTGACGGTTGGCGGTGATCCAGCGCGCGGCCTGGAGCACCAGCTTCCGCAGCTCGGCGGAAATCTCGGCGATAACCGGGCTCGGATCGAGCACCAGCCGCGGAGGGCAAGACGCAAGCCAGCGTCCCAGCGCGTCGCGGCTGCCGGGATAGTGGATCGCGTAGCCCGACAGAAGCAGCCAGTCCTCGGGCTCCGGTTTCACAAGTTCGAGGTCCGCGTCGCTGACAACTCCGTCCGCGCCCGACGCCGCCGCGAACGCCCGCTCTCCATCGCGGTCGACCAGCACGGTGCAGACGCCCTGGTCCTGATTCGGCAGACGCGGTCTCAGCGCCTCGATGCCCTCCACCTCCAGCGCGGCGGCCGCGATGTCGGCGAACGGACCGGTACCCAGCGTGCCGGCGTAGATCACCTCCGCGCCCATGCGCCGCGCCGCCGCCATGGCATTGAAGCCGCCGCCCGCCGCCATGGAGAAACCGCGCACCGCGGCCTCCGTCCCGGGCTTGGGCACTTCCTCTACCCTGTAGACCAGGTCCACCACGATGCCGGACACCGAGATCAGCCGGCCAGTCATGGCGCCGCCCCGCTCTGCTGGCTGTCGCGAAGGGCCAGCAGGCCCTCCGCCACTGGGCGGAGGTCAAGGCTGTTGGTCTCCATCACCTGCTGGAGCTTGTCGGCTGGAAACGCCCCGATTCCGC
>CAZPIN010000102.1:0-2478 GCA_964586735.1 uncultured Rhodobacterales bacterium
GCGCCAGCGGATCCAGGCGATCGCAAACAGCTCCACCGCCACCACCGCCACCGCCAGCACGGTCGCCGCGAAGAAGTCGCTCAGCAGGTAGGGCAGCGTGTGCCCCACCCCGCCGATGGTGGTCATGGCACCGGTCACCAGCCCGCGAATCAGCGGCGACCCCCTGCCTGTGAGTGCCCCGTCGTCCGACAGCGCCTCGGCGAATCCCATCGAGATGCCCGCTCCGATGGAGGCGGCCATGCCCACCAGAAACGCGCTCCAGCTGTCCTGGGTGGCGAAGGCGGCGGCAAACAGCGGGGCCAGCGTGGAGACCGACCCGTCCATCAGCCCGGCCAAGCCGGGCTGTACGTACTGAAGCAGGAACCGCCGCCGGTGCTCTTCCTCCTCGGTCTGGTAGGCGTCCGCCGCGCCGGGCCGGGCCTCGATCTCCGAGACGCGCCGCTCGTGGTCCGCCTCCTCGGCCGCCAGGTCTCCCAGCAGCAGCCGGGTGTCCGCGTCGCGGGCATGGGCCGCCGCCCGCTCGTAGAAGGCCCGCGCGTACCGCTCCAGCTCCGCCGCCTGCTCGCGCACCGCGCCCGGCCCCTTCCTCTGCAGCTGCCATAGCGGCCGCACCCGCGGAAACCCCGCCACGTCCTCGCGGCGTACATAGGGAATGTGGTCGCCGAAGCGCCGGCGGTACAGGTCGATCAGCCGCTGGCGGTGTCCGTGCTCGACCCCGGCCATCTCTTCCATGGCGGCCGCAGTATCAGGCGCGGATTCGCGCAGGGCGGCGGCGTAGTCCAGATAGCGGCGGCCGTCCTCCTCCTCGCTGGTGATGGCCAGGGCAAGAATCTCGTCCTCGCCAAGGTCCTCCAGCGACCGCCGGCGCAGCGGACGCGAAAACATCACTGGCCGCCGACGGTGGCGATTCGCAGGGCGTTGGTGGTACCCGGGGTCCCGAACGGCACGCCGGCGGTGATCACCAGCCGGTCGCCGTCGACGGCCAGACCCTCGCGCACCGCCACCTCGCAGGCGGTCTTCACGGTTTCGCCGAAACTGCTGACGTTGTCGGTGTGGACGCAGTGCGTGCCCCACAGCATCTGCATGCGGCGGGCGGTGGCGGGGGTGTTGGTCAGCGTGAGGATTGGCACCCTGGGGCGCTCCCGCGCCATGCGCGCGGCGGTCGACCCGCTGGCGGTGTAGGTCACGATGGCCGCCGCCGACACGGTCTGCGACACCTGGGCGACGGCGGCCGATATGGCGTCGGCGGCCGTCGGCTGGGGCTGCGGATGCAGCGCGTCGATGATTTGCCAGTAGCTGGCGTCGCGCTCGGTGCGCTCGATGATGCGGTTCATCATCGACACCGCCTCCACCGGATAGTCGCCGACCGCCGACTCCGCCGACAGCATCACCGCGTCGGCGCCGTCGTAGACGGCGGTGGCCACGTCCGACGCCTCGGCGCGGGTGGGGGCCGGCGCCGCCACCATGGAGTCCAGCATCTGGGTGGCGATGACCACCGGCTTGCCCGCCAGGCGGGCCCGGCGCACCAGCTCCTTCTGCCGCCCGGGCACCTCTTCGGGCGCGAGCTCGACGCCAAGATCTCCCCTGGCGACCATGATGCCGTCGGCGACGGCGACGATGCGGGCGATGTCGTCGAGGGCGGCGGGCTTTTCGATCTTGGCCATCACCAGCGCGCGCCCGTCCACCAGCGCCTTGGCCTGCTCCACGTCCTCGGGACGCTGCACGAACGACAGCGCCACCCAGTCCACTTCCTGGGACAGGCCAAACTCGAGGTTCTCGCGGTCCTTGTCGGTGATGGCGGCAAGCGGCAGCACCGCGCCGGGGAGATTGACGCCCTTGTGGTCGCTGAGCGCGCCGCCCTGCACCACCTCCGTCTCGGCAAAGTCCTCGCCGCAGCTTCGCACCCGCAGCCGCAGCTTGCCGTCGTCAAGCAGGATGTCGGTGTCCGGCTTCAGCGCCTCGTACACGGCGGGATGCTGGAGGGGCGCGCGGCCGGCGTCGCCCAGATCCGGGCTGAGGTCGAGGCGAAAGGAAGCCCCCGCCTCGAGAGTCACCGAGCCGCCCTCGAAACGCCCGACGCGCAGTTTCGGCCCCTGCAGGTCCTGCATCACGACCGTCTCCCGCTTGGTCTCCTCCTCCAAAGCACGGATGGCGCGAATCCGTTCGGCGTGGTCTTCCTGGGAGCCGTGGGAGAAGTTGAGCCGGAAGACGTCTGCCCCCGCCAGGAACAGTTTGCGGATCATGTCGGGCGAAGAGCTGGCGGGACCAAGCGTCGCCACGATTTTCGCCATGCGGTTTCTGCGCATCGGATTCCTTCCCCTAAAAGGAGATGATAGCCCGAAAGTCATTGAGGTTGGTCCGCGTCGGGCCGGTGACCACCTCGTCGCCCAAAGCGGCGAAGAAGCCGCCGGTGTCGTTGCGCTCCTGAGCCTGGCGGACGTCAAGGCCCAATGCGCCGGCGCGGGCAAGCGTGTCGGG
>CAZPIN010000103.1:0-16788 GCA_964586735.1 uncultured Rhodobacterales bacterium
GACGGCGTCGTTTGGCACCTCGATGTCGGCTCATCACATCCTGGGGCTGGAGCAGGTCCCAAGGGTTCGGCTGTTCGCCGATTAAAGTGGTACGTGAGCTGGGTTTAGAACGTCGTGAGACAGTTCGGTCCCTATCTGCCGCGGGTGCAGGAGACTTGAGAGGAGCTGCCCCTAGTACGCAAGGACCGGGGTGGACGCACCTCTGGTGGACCAGTCGTCGCGCCAGCGGCGCAGCTGGGTAGCTATGTGCGGAAGGGATAACCGCTGAAAGCATCTAAGCGGGAAGCCCACCTCGAAACAAGGTCTCCCATGAGAGCCGTGGAAGAACACCACGTTGATAGGCCGGATGTGGAAGCGCGGCAACGCGTGCAGCTGACCGGTACTAATCGCTCGATTGGCTTGATTCAATTCAGTAGTCGAAGAACTGGCTTCAAAGACTTGGTTTCCGCGTTCCTCTGGCCTGGTGGTCATAGCGAGAGGCAAACACCCGATCCCATTCCGAACTCGGCCGTTAAGGCCCTCCGCGCCGATGGTACTTCGGCTCAAGCCGCGGGAGAGTAGGTCGCTGCCAGGCCTGACGAGCGCGCGAAACGCATTCCCTTCACGACTGCCAGACGGCGAGATCCGCCGTCGCGTAACCATCCAGATCATCGGCGCCAGCGCAGGCGGCATGGAGCAGTCCGCGAGTCTGCGGCAGTACGCGTCGCGCGTAGCAGAGTGCCAGAGCAGGCCAGCGGCCGCCATTTCTTTCAGCAAGGGCTGCGCGTCCCAGATAGTGCCCGCCGCGGGCAAGGGCGAGCAACCGCAGATAGCTGACGGACCCAGCGAGCCGCGCTCTCCGGTCCTTGCAGGCGAGCATCCACTCGGTGGCTTCCTTCGCCGCGTCGCAGGCGGCCTGGCAGGCGCTGCCGGCATTCGCAAGGCTGCCGCCTGCGGCGGCGAGGCTTTCGGCGGTAGAGGCGGTCTCCGCCAGAAGTTCATGCACCGCCGCGCCATTCGCCGCCGGCAGCCGCCGCTCCACCAGGTCCAGAGCCTGAATGCCGTTGGTGCCTTCGTAAATGGACGCGATTCGCGCGTCGCGCAGCAGCTGGGCCACGCCAGTCTCCTCGATGTAGCCGGCGCCGCCGTGAATCTGCAGGGCAAGGTCGGCGCATTCGCTGCCAATGTCCGAGCCGAAAGCTTTGGCGATCGGAGTCAGGAGCGCCTGCTTCAGTGAGGCGGCCTGCCGCTCCTGAGAGTCTGCGCCGCAGTCGGCAAGGTCGATGGAAACCGCAAGATCGTAGCACAGCGCCCGGGCGGCGGCTGTCATGGCGTGGATCGTCAGCACCATGCGCCGGACGTCGGGAAAGCCGACGATGCCAGAGTCAGGCGAGTCCGTTTCTCCCTGCGTCCGCTCGAGGGCATAGCCCGTGGCCGCCTGGCGGGCGCATTCGGCGATGGCCACTCCCTGCAGGCCCACTCCGAGCCGCGCCGAGTTCATCATGGTGAACATGCAGCGCATGCCAGAGCCTTCTTCGCCAAGCAGCCATCCCCGCGCGCCTTCGTAGGACATGGTTACGGTGGGCGAGCCGTGCAGTCCAAGCTTTTCCTCCATGGAAAGCGCCTTGAGGCCGTTCCGCTGGCCGAGCGCGCCATCGGCGCCGGGCAGAAACTTTGGTACGGCGAAGAGGCTCAGGCCGGCGGTGCCCGGCGCCGCATCCGGAGTGCGGGCCAGAACAAGATGGACGATGTTGTCCGCGAGGTCGCTCTCGCCCCAGGAGATGAATTGTTTCTGGCCGGTGATTTGCCAGGCGCCGTCCTCGCCGGCTACGGCCATCGTCGTTATGGCGCCGACGTCGGACCCCGCGCCCGGCTCGGTGAGGTTCATGGTTCCGGACCATGCGCCGGTGACCAGATGCGGCAGAAACGTCTCGCGCAGCGTTTCGGAGCCATGCTTCTCGATGGCCAGAATTGCACCCTGCGTAAGCAAAGGAAACAGCGACAGTGACATACATGAGGACCCCATCATCTCGTTGAAGGGCGTCACCAGCGACTGCGGCAGTCCCAGTCCGCCTGACTGCTCGCTGGCGCGCATGCCGACGTAGCCGCCTTCGCGCAGCGCGGCGTACGCGTCGTGGAAAGCGTCGGGAGTGGTGACCGTGCCGTTGGCGAACTCCGCACCCGGCCTGTCCGCTGCCCGGTGGGCGGGCGCCATCCGCATTTCCAGCGTACGCGCGGCCTCTTTGACCAGCGCCTTGGCGTCATCCTCGCTCAGGGTGGCGAATGCCTTCGTCTTCCGCACCCGTTCAAGGTCGACCATCCGCTCTAAGCAGAACAGAATTTCGGCCACTGGCGCTTGATAGTGCATGACGTGCTCGCTGGACGATGGAAGGTTGGAGGCCGATGGTAGCATCAGGCGGCGGCGCTGGCTCTGGCTGCGGTTGGGGCGGGGTCTGTTCAGCCGGCGCAAATACTGTCAGGTCATTCTAGATCGAACGCGAAAGCAATGGCTCTTTCTATGCTGGACACCTCCCGGTCGGTCAGGGCGGTAAACTCATCCTCGCGGCGGAGCTTGGAAAGTCTTCCCTCATTTTGCCGTACAAGCAGAATCAGGCGGTTTGCGAGATGCTGCGGCATCTCCACGATGTTCGCAATTGCCTCGCGAGCCAGGTCGAGGGAGCGTAGATAGGCGATTTCCCGAGGCAGGTCCTCCTCGATGGAACGCTGCACGCAGCTGCAGAGAAACTCGACATGCGGAGTGGCGTCGAAAAACCTGTAGAAGTCAGCCGTGTCGTTAAGGACCTCGACATTGCCTCTCACTGTTGGACGCCAGTCGATGAGGGGAAGAAGCCTTGTGGAGTAGCTTTCTAGCGTCCTGCGATAGGAGTCCATATCGTCGAGAATCGTGGCGGACAAGGGCAGCACCAGCCTCTTGGGGATGACACGGCTTTGCGCAAGCTTGTGGTGCATCAGGTAGCGGTGCAGTCGGCCGTTCCCGTCTGCAAGAGGATGGATGTAGATAAAGCCAAATGAAAGCACGGCGGCGGCAAGCACTGGGTCCATGGACGCGCCTGCGCCTTGACAGTACGCAAGGATACCCTCGACCAATCCAGGCAGGTCATCATTCCTGGCGCCAATATGTACAGGGAGGGGCGTCCTTCCGTCCCAGTCAGTGTCCCCGACGTATCCGCCCTCCCGCCGCAGCCCCATAGGAACGAGTTGTTGGTCTCCAATCGCAATTTTCTGAAGCCGTAGAAGCTCGTCGAGGTCAATCTCCTGCTGGCCGGCCTCTGCGACAGCCTTGCCCCATCGCTGAATGCGGTGCTGCGGCGGCTGTTCCCCCTCAATGGCGTAGCTGGCCTTCGCATCCTTAAGCAGCAGAGATGCCGCGACTCTGGTCCGCAGAGCTCTCGGCAGCCGCGCCATGTCCTCCGCGGCTTTGGCCGCCAAGTTTTTCATCTGAAGTTCCTTCAGCGCGCGGGTGCGAAAAACCAGCGGGCAGAACGCGGCTGTGCCGGGCAGGTTGGCGCGCACCCGCTGGCGAGCGTCGAGCACGTCCTCGCCCGCATATTGCTGCTTTGGATTGACTACGTGCACATAGGAGGCCAACTTGGCGTCCGGCAAGTCAAGGCGCTCGTCGAGCAGCCACTCGTAGAGATACCATAGGCGGCGGGTGTATTTGCCTGTAGGCGCGGAAAGTACGATTTCCCGAATCGGTTCCGGTCCAACGACCTGAAACAGGCGCTTAAGAATGCAGAGGTCTAGTCCCTCATACTTGAGCGCGAAGACGAGATGCCCGGCCAGCGTTGACGGAGGCTCGTGGCTGGGCGAGAAGAATCGCCACGGGTCAATATGTATTCTGCGATGCTTCTCGCCAATGGCGCAAAGTGCCACCGGCGTCGGCGCCTGGATGCCATAGGCGTCCAGCAGAGCGGCATAGCCGGCGGGCGTAGCCGTCGCGGCAAGCTCGCGCCCCAGAAAGTGTTTCACCGGGCCTGAAAATTCCTTTTCTTGAGCGTGTTCCATGATTTCCTGTATCCAGCTGTGAAAAGCAGTTTTCAGGCGCAGTATACCGGGAAGAACGGCAAACTGCACAGGCCCGTGACAGTGCATCCATTGTGCACTCGGAAGTAGGAGGACTTGTTCGAGCCGCCGGGCATCGCTGCTGCAGGCGAGGAAGGCCATTCCATATGGAATCGAGGCTGCGGCAAGGGAGGCTGGCGTGAGGGTACTCGTCCTCCCGAGTTTCGCGACCGCGAAGACGTCGTCTGCCGCCATGAGGCTAAGACTGGCGCCTCCACCATCCTCGTTGTACACGCTACCCACTCTGGCCGCGCCGCCGACGGGGCAGCCGGATGCTCAGTTGCGGCTCGGAGGGGGCGCTGGGCGTCGTGCTCAGCGATGACACCATTCCGCGCGTTCTCGTCCGCGTCGTTTGGGGATGGGATTGCCCTTCAGCCAGCGCTAACTGTGCCGGCCACAGAATGCCTAATCGTCCTCCATTGCCCGCCCAGTTCCGCCCTGAATCTCGTCGTTAGAGGAAGTAGGGTCGTCAGGTTGTGCTTCGTCGAACGCGGATGCAATGGCCCTTTCGATGCTGAACACCTCTTGGTCTGTCAGGGCGGCAAACTCACCCTTGCGGCGGCGCTTGGGAAGCCGTCCCTCATTCTGTCGAACAAACAGGATTAGGCGGTCGGCGATCCGCTGCGGCATCTCCATGATATTCGCAATTGCCGCGCGAGCCTGGTCGTGGGAGCGCAGATAGGCGACTTCTTGGGGCAGGTCCTCCTCAATGGAACGCCGTACGCAGCTGTATAGGAACTCTGCATGCGGGGTGGCGTCGAAAAACCTGTAGAAGTCAGCCGTGTCGTTCAGAATTTCGACATTGCCTCTCTCTGTTGGACGCCAGTCGACTAAGGGGAGAAGCCTAGTGGAGTAGCTTTCAAGCGCCTTGCGATAGGAGTCCAGATCATCGAGAATCGTGGCGGACAAGGGGAACACCAGTCCCTTGGGGACAAAACCGCTGTGAGCAAGCCAGTGATGCAGCAGGTAGCGATGAAGACGGCCGTTTCCATCAACAAGAGGATGGATGTAGACAAAACCGAAGGAAAGTATGGTGGCGGCAAGCACCGGGTCCAAGGACCTGCCTGCACCCAGACCGTATGAAAGCAAACCCTCGATCAGGCTAGGCAGGTCATCATGCCTGGCACTTACATGGACAGGGAGGGGAGTGCGTCCGTCCCTGTCCATGTCCCCGATGAATCCGCCCTCTTGGCGCAGCCCCATGGGAAAGAGTCGCTGGTCTCCTATCGCAATTTTCTGAAGCCGCAGAATCTCATCAAGATCAATCGCGTGATGGCCAGCCTCTGCGATAGCCTTGCCCCATCGCTGGATGCGGACATGCGGTGGCTGTTCCCCCTCTATGGCGTAGCTGGCTTTCGTATCCTTAAGCAGCAGAAATGCCACGGCTCTGGTCAGCGTGTCTTCCGGCAGCCGCGCAATGGTCCCGGAGGCTTTAGCCTTCAAGCCCATCGACTGATGCTCCTCCAGCAAGTGGGTGCGAAACACCAGCGGGCAGAACGCGGCTGTACCCGGAAGGTTGGCTCGTACCCGCTGGCGAGGTTCGAGCACCGCCTCGACTGCATATTGCAGTTCTGGATTGACCACGGGCACATAGGCCGCGTTCTTGACGTCAGGCAGGTCAAGCCGCTCGTCGAGAAGCCACTCGTAGAGATACCATAGGCGGCGGGCGTAGTTGCCCATAGGTGCGGAGAGCACCATTTCCCGAATCGGCTCCGGTCCAACGGTCAAAAAGAGACGCTTTAGAATGCAGAGGTCCAGTCCCTCATACTTGAGCGCGAAGACGAGATGCCCGGCCAGCGTGGAAGGAGGCGCGTATCTGGGCGTGAAGATTCGCCACTGATCCATAAGCCGTGTACGATGCTTCGCGCCAATGGCGCACAGAGTCGCCGGCGTTGGCGCTTGAATACCGTAGGCGTCCAACAGCGCGGCATAGCCGACGGGCGTAGCCACCTCGGCAAGCCAGCGATCCAGAAAGAACCTTACCGGCCCTGAAAACTCCTTTTGCTGAGCGGTTTCCATGATTTCCTGTATCCACCTGTGAACAACGGTCTTTGTACACAGTATACCGTGAAAAACGGTAATTTGTACGGGGGTGCGGTGATTTCTCAATTGTACACTCGAACGCATGCGGGCTTGCTCGAGTCGCAGGTCGGCACTGCTGGAGGGGAAGCCTTTCCATAGGGAATCGAGGCTGGCATGGAGGGCTCGCTCCCCGACTTCCGCGACCTCAAGACCAGTGCCTCCGCCATCATTGCCGATACCGCGCCCGTTTCGACCCCGCCGCCAGAGGCTGCCGGATGCCTAGCCGCGGCTCGGAGGAAGCCATGCGGGGCTCTCTGCGCCTCCTACGCCATGATGCGCAAAGAAGCTGCTGGCGAACTCCCCTCCCAGCCCGCCCCAGTCCAGTGGGGTGGTGGCGCCCTAGTTTCTGGCGTGGCGCACCGTCTCTTCTACCAGTGCCTCGGCGACATCCTCAGTTCAGGGCGGTGAACGCATCCACCCTGCGCCCGGACCAATCAGGTCATCTGCCCGAGGCGGTACATTGCTTCGGCGTCTGGCGTCCGACGGCCCGCGGCGGGCTCGGCAGGTGATGGCGCTTCGGCGATTCGTGGTAGCATTGGGCGGCGGCGACGGCTGCGGACGAGGTGGAACATGGCTGGGCAGCCCGCGAATCCGTGGCAGGAGCTGGAGTCGGTGCCGCTGGGCGAGCGGTACCGCTGGCAGAACGTCTACGACATGCTGCTAGACGCCTCCTGCGAGAGAGGCGACCAGCCGGCGCTTTCCTTCCAGCTGACCCCGGAGCCGGGCGCGGCTTCGGTCACCATGGACTATGACGCGCTGGCAGGCGACGTAACCAGATGCGCCAATCTGCTGCGGTGGTGCGGGGTGAGGCCGAGGAGCGGCCAGATTCCGTGGACCTCCTGCGCGCTGCTGCTGCCCAATCTGCCGCAGACCTCGGTCGCCCTGCTTGGAGCGATGACCGCCGGCGTGGCGGTGCCGATCAGCCCGCTGCTGTCGCCATCGGCCATCGCGGAAATTCTGCGCGAGTCCAACGCCGGCGTTCTGGTGACGCTGGCGCCGTTTCCCAAGACCGACATCGCCGAAAAGGCCGCCGAGGCACTGGCCGAAGCGCCGGACGTCGAGTACGTCCTGGAAATAGACCTTGGCCAGTATCTGAGAGGGCCCAAGCGTCTGGCCGCCAGACTCCTTCGGCCCCGTCGGCGCGGCGGCCATCAGGCGCGGACCGTGAATTTCGACAAGGCGCTGAGGGAGCAGCCGGGTTCGCATCTGCTGTTTGAAGACCGTCCGTCGGCGGAGACGGTCAGCGCCCTGTTTCATACGGGCGGCACCACGGGGCTGCCAAAATTGGCGCGGCACCGCCAGCGCAACATCCTGTTCACCGCCTGGGTTGCCCAAGAGCTGCTGTTTCGCAAGGATGACGTTCTGCTGTGCGCGCTGCCTCTGTTCCATGTGTTTGGCGCCTACATCACCTGCGTCGCGCCGCTCGCTTCCAAGTCGCATGTGGTCCAGCTATGCCCGGCGGGATTTCGCGCCGAGGGAATCATGGACTCCTTCTGGAAGCTCGTGGAGCGGTGGCGGGCCACCTTCTTCCTCTCCGTGCCGGCGGTGTTCGTAGCCCTTCGCCAGCGGCCGGTCGACGCCGACGTCTCCACGCTGCGGTTTGCGGTTTGCGGCTCCGCGCCCCTTCCGCGGGAGCTGTTTCGGGTGTTCGAGGAGGCGACTGGCCTCAGCATTCTGGAAGGCTACGGGCAGACCGAATCCACCTGCGTGATCTCGTGCAACCCGCCGGAAGGCGAGCGGAAGCTCGGTTCGGTGGGGCTGCCGCTTCCGTACACCCGGGTGGCGGCGGTTCGGATGGACGGCGAGCCCGAGTTTCTTGGAGCGGACGAGATCGGCGAGATCGTGGTGCGTGGTCCTAACACGTTCGCCGGCTACCTGACCGAGCGCTTCAACCAGGACCTGTTCGTGCATGGGGACTGGCTGCGCACGGGCGACCTCGGCATGGTGGACGGCGACGGCTACATCTGGATCACGGGCCGCAAGAAAGACCTCATCATCCGCAGCGGCAACAACATCGATCCTCGGACGGTCGAGGAGGCGCTTGCCGAGCACCCCGGCGTGGCGATGGCGGCCGCTGTGGGAGCGCCGGACCCCAAGGCGGGCGAGGTGCCGGTGGCGTTTGTCGAGCTGGTGGAGGGCGGCGCCGCCAGCTCAGAGGAGCTGCGCTCCTTCGCCGCCGAGCGCGTGGCGGACGCCATGGCCCATCCCGTGCGGCTGACCGTCGTACCGGCCATGCCGCTGACGGCGCTGGGCAAGGTGTACAAGCCGCGGCTTCGCGGATGGGCGATCGTCGAGGAGATGGAGCGGGCGTTCGAGGGGACCGGGGTCGAGGCGAGTTTCGTCGTGGAGGAGGTGGCGGAACTTGGGCACCGCCTTCTCGTCACCGCCGACGACAGGGAAGCGGCCCAGAATCTGGTGGAGGCGTATGCGGTGGAGTGGCGCTTCACCGACATGGACGAGGAAGATCCGCGCTAGCGCCAGCTGATGGATGGGCAGCTCGCGGGCTGAAGCGGCACCCGCCGGCAGCCTGACTGTGGGAATGAAGAAGTGTTGGAGCGGACGATGGGATTCGAACCCACGACTTCAACCATGGCAAGGTTGCGCTCTACCCCTGAGCTACGTCCGCGCACCAGATTTGCTTTCGGGCGGCAAGCCGCCTTACGGCAGGGAGTGGCGCGAGGTGGCCCATGCTCTGAGCTACGTCCGCCTGCGCCGTATATAGCGCTTCTGCGGTCAATGCGCAAGGCGTCCTCCGGCGAGGTTGCGCGATGCCGCTGTTTTGCGCTAGAAGCCTCTGGCGAACGTGCAATCAGGGGACTTGCGGCGCGGCATGGACACTTACGACCTTACCCGGATTTCCGGTGCGCTCTGCGCGGCCCTTCTGCTGTATCTGGGGTTGACCTTCCTGCTTGAGGGAGCGCTGGAGCACGGCCCTCTGGAGACGCCCGCCTACGCGGTGGCGGTGGAGGAGGCGGCCTCAGAAGGGCCGGCGGCGGACGAGGTCTCTATCGCCGAAATACTTGCCGGGGCTGACATCGCCCGGGGCGACAAGGTGTTCAGGAAGTGCGCCGCCTGCCACAAGGTCGACGATGCCACTTCGCACGGCGTAGGGCCGGCGCTGTGGGGCATAGTCGGTCGGGACGTCGCCTCGCTTAGCGGCTTCAGCTATTCCAGCGCGCTTGCCGGCCACGGCGGCGCATGGGACTGGGAGGCGCTGGACGCGTTTCTCACCAATCCGAAGAAGGCGGTGCCGGGCACCAAGATGAGTTTCGCGGGCCTCAAGAAGCCAGCCGACCGCGGGGCGGTGATGCTGTGGCTGAATGAGAAGAGCGACGTGCCTCTGCCTTTGCCCGAGTAAGGCGTCGCCGGCGGCATCCATGACCAACCGAATTACCCGCCGCGAATTTACGCTGGGCGCGGCTGGCGCGGCTGGCTGCGCCGCACTGCCGCTGGGCGGCGTCTTGGGCCAGACGGCCCCCCTCAGGCGGCACGGCGACAGCCTGATCGGCCGCCTCAAGTATCCGGCAGACTTCGCCCACTTTGATTACGTCAATCCTATGGCGCCGCGCGGCGGCACGGTCCGCACGTACGGCGGTATGACCTTCAACAGTTTCAACCCCTTCATCCGCAAGGGCACGCCGGCGCGCATCGCCTCCTACGTCTACGAGTTTCTCGCCAGCAGCTCCCTGGACGAGGACGTCTCCACCTATGGTCTGCTGGCCGAGTGGTTGGAGTATCCAGAGGACTACGCCTGGGCCTCCTGGCGAATTCGCGACGGGGCCCGATGGCACGATGGCCAGCCAGTGACGGCGGCGGATGTGGTGTTTTCCCTGGAGACCCTGACCGATGCCAGGATCCCGTTCTACTCTCACTACTTCGCCAACGTTACGGGAGCCGAAGACCTTGGCGACGGGGTCGTGCGGTTTCGCTTCGACCGCCCTGGCAACCGCGAGCTGCCGCACATTCTGGGCGACATGCCGGTGCTGCCGAAGCACTGGTGGGCAGGGCGCGACTTCTTCGAGTCAAGCCTGGAGCCCCCGCTGGGGTCGGGCCCCTACCGCATCAGCGACTTTGAAAGTGGCCGGTTCATCGAGATGACGCGGGTGGAAGGATACTGGGGTGATTCGCTGCCCCTGCGGGTTGGCACGCAGAATTTCGCCCAGGTGAGGCTGGAGTACTTTCGCGACCTAAGTGCCGCCTTCGAGGCGTTCAAGGCTGGCAGCATGGACTTCTGGCAGGAAAACCAAGCCAAGCGCTGGGCCACCGCCTACGACTTCGCGGCGGTGCGCTCGGGCGACGTGGTGAAGCGCGAAGTGGTGCGCGTGGGTACGCAGTCGGTGCAGACATTCGCCTTCAACTTGAGGCGCCCGCGCTTTGCTGACCTGCGGGTGCGAAGTGCACTGGATCTGGCATATGATTTCGAATGGACCAACAAAACGGTATTCTACGACCAGTATGCGAGGCCGGCCAGCTACTTTCAGGGGTCCACGCAGCTGATGCCCGTCGGCGCGCCCCAAGGCAGGGAGCTCGAGCTGCTGGAGGAGCTTCGCGGCCAGGTGCCTGACGACGTCTTCGGCGAGCCCTACCGACCCAACACAACCGATGGAAGCGGGCGGATTCGGCGCGAGCTCGGAGAGGCGGCGCGGCTGCTGGAGGAGGCTGGCTGGAGCGTCCAGGACGGCGAGCTGCGAAACGCTGATGGCGAGCGGTTTGCGGTGGAGTTTCTAACCAACCAAGGCGCCCAGCAGGCGGTCGTCGAACCCTACTTCCGCAATCTCGAGCGGCTCGGCATCGCCACCTCGTTCCGTCTGGTCGACTCGACCCAGTTCACCCAGCGGATGAGCGAGTTTGACTTTGACGTGGTGATCGACGGGTTCCGCAACTCCGAGTCGCCAGGCAACGAGCAGCGGGACTACTGGGGCACGGCGTCGGCGGACCAGCCGGGCAGCAGCAATCTCGCCGGCGTGAAGGATCCGGCCGTCGACGCGCTCATCGAGAAGCTTGTTGTCGCTGAGGACTACGAGGAGCTGGCGGCGGCCACCCGCGCCCTGGACCGGGTGCTCACCCACAACCGCTACATGGTCATGGAGCTGTACGCGCCGCTGCAGCGAATCGCCTACTGGAAGCGCCTGCGGCCTCCCGAACCGCTTCCGTCGCGCGCGCATGGCTTCCCGGTAATCTGGTGGTCTGGCGAAGCCTCCGGCGGCTGAGCCTGGCGCCGGCTGGCGTCTGGCTGGCGGCCGCGCTGGCTTGGCAGCCGGCGGCGGCGCAGGAGGCGGCCAGCGAGAGCCACGGGCTGTCGGCCTTCGGCCAGCTCGGCTATCCGGCGGACTTCGCCCACTTTGCCTACGTCAACCCCGACGCCTCCAAGGGCGGCGAGATGTCCACCTACGGCTTCGGAAGTTTCGACAGCCTCAACCCCTACATCCGCTTGGGCAACCACGCCGACCCAACGGTCCTGATACTGCTTCACGATACGCTGATGGTGCGCGCCTACGACGAGCCCGATGCCGTCTACGGGCTGCTCGCGGAGCGGGCGCGGCTTGCCGCGGACCGCAGCTGGGTGGAGTTCGACCTGCGCGCCGAGGCCCTTTTCGCCGACGGCAGCCCGGTGACGGCCGCCGACGTGGCGGCTTCCTTCAACGCTCTCAAGACCCGGGGAGTCCACCACATCCGGCAGCGGCTGGTGGACGTCGAGGCAGCGGAGGCGGTGCGCGAGCGCACCGTGCGCTATCGCTTCAAGGCTGGATCCGCAGCCCGCGACCTGCCGATGCAGGTGGCCGACCTGCCGGTGTTTCCGGCGGCCTGGGCAGAAGGGGAGGCGTTCGACCAGTCCTCGCTCGACGCGCCGCCGGGGTCGGGGCCATACGAGGTCGTCGAGGCTGAGGCCGGACGGAGGCTGGTGCTGGGGCGGCGCGCCGACTACTGGGGCAGGGAGCTGCCGGTGAACCGCGGGCGGTACAACTTCGACCGCATCGTCCTCGAGTACTTCCGCGACCACACCGCCGCCTTCGAGGCGTTCAAGGCGGGGACCTACGATTTCCGCGAAGAGTACTTTTCGAAGCTCTGGGCAACCTCCTACGACTTTCCGGCCATCGCCGAGGGCAAGGTGAAGGTTGACACGGTTTTCGACGGCCGGCCCAGCGGCGCCCAGGGGTTCTGGCTCAACACCCGCAGGCCGGCGCTGGCCGACATCCGCGTGCGCGAGGCGCTGGACTTAGCCTACGACTTCGAGTGGGCCAACCGGACGCTGTTTTTCGGCCAGTATCACCGAACCAACAGTTTCTTCGAGGGGGCCCCGTACGAGGCGGAGGGCGCCGCCAGCCCGGCCGAGCGTGCGCTGCTGGAGGAGGCGGGCGCGGCGCTGGACGGTGGGGATATGGACAAAGCCTACACGCCGCCGGTCACCGACGGTTCCGGCCGCGACCGCCGCAGCCTTCGCCGGGCCTCGGCGCTGCTGGACGCGGCGGGTTGGGAGGCTGGCGACGATGGTCTGCGGCGCGACGAGTCGGGCGAGACGCTGGAGGTGGAGATACTGATCGAGTCGCCGTCCTTCGAGCGCATCGTCCAGCCCTACGTCGACAGCCTGCGCCGAATCGGAATCGATGCCCGCTACACGCGGGTGGACGCGGCCCAGTACGAGGAGCGGCGAAAGTCCTTCGACTACGACGTGATCATCGCCCGCTTCTCCATGGGGCTGGTGCCCGGCGCGGAGCTGGCGGCCTTCTTCAGATCCTCCAGCGCGGACCTGGAGGGCAGCTACAACCTAGCCGGCGTGACCGACCCGGCGGTCGACCGTCTGCTGGACGCCGTGCGCGGGGCGGAGGACTGGGAGACGCTGAATACGGCGCTGTCCGCGCTGGACCGGACGCTGCGGGCAGGCCACTACTGGGTGCCCCAGTGGGCTTCCTCCACGCACCGAATCGCCTGGTGGGACCGCTTCGGCCGGCCGGACAGCAAGCCTCCCTACGACCCGGGCTTTCTCGACACATGGTGGTCGCTGGAGGCGGAGGCGTCTGACCGGAGCCAGACTCCGTGAGCGCCTATATCCTGCGGCGGCTACTGCTGATTGTTCCGACGCTGCTGGGAATCCTTCTGCTCAATTTCATTGTGGTGCAGTTCGCCCCAGGCGGGCCGGTCGAGCGCACCATCGCCGAGCTCACCCAGCTGGGTGCCGATGCCACGGCGCGGTTTTCGGGAGGGGAGGGCGACTTCAGCGGTGGCCGGGGGGCTGCCCAGGCGGGCGGCGAGTCCGCCTACCGCGGGGCCCAGGGACTCGATCCGGAGTTCATCCGCGAGCTGGAGCGGCAGTTCGGCTTCGACAGGCCGCCGCACGAGCGCTTCCTGAAGATGCTGACAAGCTACGCGGTGCTCGATTTCGGGGAGAGCTTCTACCAGTCCACCGACGTGATCGACCTGGTGCTGCAGAAGCTGCCGGTGTCGGCTTCGCTGGGCCTGTGGACCACGCTGCTGGCCTATCTGGTTTCCATCCCGCTGGGCATCCGCAAAGCGGTGCGCGACGGCACACCGTTCGACGTCTGGTCCTCCGGGGCGATCATCGTCGGCTACGCCATTCCGGGGTTTCTGTTTGCCATCCTGCTGCTGGTGTTCTTTGCCGGCGGCAGCTACCTGCAGTGGTTTCCGCTGCGCGGGCTGGTGTCGGAGAACTGGGACGAGCTGAGCCTGCTGGGCAAGCTCGCCGACTACCTGTGGCATCTGGCGCTGCCGGTGCTGGCGATGGCGATATCGGGTTTCGCCACCCTCACGCTGCTGACCAAGAACTCGTTCCTCGACGAGATCCGCAAGCAGTACGTGCTTACCGCCCGCTCCAAGGGGCTGGGAGAGCGGCAGGTGCTCTACGGCCACGTGTTCCGCAACGCCATGCTGATCGTCATCGCCGGCTTTCCCGGCGCGTTCATTGGCATCTTCCTCACCGGCTCGGTGCTCATCGAAACCATCTTCTCCCTCGACGGCATTGGCCTGCTGGGGTACGAGTCGGTGGTCAACCGCGACTATCCAGTTGTGTTCGGCACGCTCTATCTGTTCTCGCTTCTGGGCCTGCTGATCAAGCTGGTCTCCGATCTGACCTACGTCTGGATCGACCCGCGCATCGACTTCGAGTCACGGGAGACTTGAGGTGCCGCGCCTCGACCCTCTGCAGCGGCGGCGCCTGGCCAGCTTCCGGGCCAACCGGCGCGGCTTCGCCTCGTTCGTGATTCTGCTGGTTCTGTTTTTCCTGTCGCTGTTCGCCGAGTTCATTGCCAACGACCGTCCGCTGCTGGTGCAGTACCGCGGGGAGCTGTACGCGCCGGTATTCCGCACCTACGCCGAGACGGTCTTCGGCGGCGACTTCGAGACCGAGGCCGACTACCGCGACGAGGCCGTGGCCTGCCTGATTCGCAGCGGCGGCGAGCAGCGCTGCCTGGTGGATCCCGAGTCGGCGGAGGCCGTCGGCGGCGAGGCCGGCTGGATGCTGTGGCCGCTGATTCGCTTCTCGCACGACACCATCAACTACGGCGCCGCCCGCGCCCCAGCGCCGCCCAGCGCCGACAATATTCTCGGCACCGACGGGCAGTCGCGGGACGTGGCGGCGCGGGTCATCTACGGCTTCCGCATCTCGATGCTGTTTGGCCTTGTGGTGACCGCCGTCAGCTCGGTCATTGGCGTTGCTGGCGGCGCCGTGCAGGGTTTTTTCGGCGGCAAAGTCGACCTGTTCCTGCAGCGGGTGGAGGAGATCTGGTCGAGCATGCCGCAGCTGTACCTGATCATGATCATGGCCACCGTGCTGGTGCCGGGCTTCACGGCCCTGGCGATTCTGCTGGGGCTGTTCGGCTGGACCGCCCTTGTCGGCGTGGTGCGGGCTGAGTTTCTGCGCGCCCGCAACTTCGAGTATGTGCTGGCGGCGCGGGCGCTGGGGGTGTCAAACCGGCTGATCATGTTCCGCCACCTGCTGCCCAACGCCATGGTGGCGACCCTGACCATGATGCCGTTTCTGCTGACGGGATCGATCTCGCTGCTGGCTGGCCTCGACTTCCTCGGCTACGGCCTGCCCGCCTCCTATCCCTCGCTTGGCGAGCTGGCGCTGCAGGGCAAGAACAATCTTCACGCGCCATGGCTGGGCATCGCCGCCTTCCTCACCTTTGCGGTCATGCTGTCGCTGCTGGTATTCGTGTTCGAGGCGGTGCGCGACGCGTTCGACCCGCGGAAGACCCTGCAGTGACCGCGCCGCTGCTTCGCTGGCGAGACTTCAGCCTCGCCTTCCAGTCGGAAGGCGGCATGGCGCCCGCCGTTGAGGGCGTCGACCTAGAGGTGGAGGCCGGCGAGACGCTGGCGGTGGTGGGCGAGTCGGGATCCGGTAAGACGGTCACCGCACTAGCGGCGCTGCGCCTGCTGCCGGACTCGGCGCGCTGCAGCGGATCGATCGAGTTCGAGGGAGAGGACGTGCTGGACGCCTCGGCCGAGCGTCTTGCCGAAATCCGCGGCGCAGGCATGGGGGTGATCTTTCAGGAGCCGATGACCTCGCTCAATCCGCTCCACACCGTCGGCCGCCAGGTGATGGAGAACCTTGTGGCCCATGGCGGCGGGGAGAGGGAGACCCTGCGCGGGCGCGTGCTGGAGCTGTTTGAGCAAGTGCAGCTGCCCGACCCCGAGCGCCTCTACAGCGCCTGGCCGCACCAGCTGTCTGGCGGTCAACGGCAGAGGGCGATGATCGCCATGGCGCTAGCCAACGCGCCGCGCCTGCTGATCGCCGACGAGCCGACCACGGCCCTCGATGTCACCGTCGAGGCGGGGATCCTGCGCCTGCTGAAGAAGCTTCAGCGCGACCGGGGCATGGCGATGCTGTTCATCACCCACGACCTTGAGATCGTGCGGCGGTTCGCCGACCGCGTGGCGGTGATGCACCGGGGAAAGATCGTCGAACGGGGCAGCACGGAAGAGATCTTCGAATCGCCCCAGCACGACTACACGCGGGAGCTTCTTGCCGCCGCGCCGCGGGGACTTCCCGACCCGCCGCCAGTGGATGGCCAGCAGGTGCTTGAAGGAGACGACCTGCGGGTGTGGTTTCCCATTCGTCGCGGCCTGCTGCGGCGGACCGTTGGCCACGTCAAGGCGGTCGATGGCGTCAGCCTGTCGGTGCGCGAAGGCCAGACCGTCGGCGTGGTGGGCGAATCGGGGTCCGGCAAGACGACTCTGGCGCTGGCGCTGCTGAGGCTGGTTGGATCCAAGGGGCGGATCGCGTTTCTGGGACGCGGCGTCGATGGGCTGCGCGGCAAGGCATTGCGTCCTTTGCGGCGGGCGATGCAGGTGGTGTTTCAGGACCCGTACGGGTCGCTCAGTCCGCGCATGACCGCCGAGCAGATTGTCGGCGAGGGACTGGCGGTGCACGAGCCGTCCTGCAGCCGCGAGGAGCGTCGGCGGCGTGCGGCGGGGATACTCGCCGAGGTAGGTCTCGATCCCGAGATGATGGACCGGTACCCGCACGAGTTTTCCGGCGGCCAGCGGCAGCGGCTGGCCATTGCCAGGGCCATGATCCTCAGGCCGGACCTGGTGGTGCTCGACGAGCCGACGTCAGCCCTTGACCGCACGGTGCAGGGGCAGGTGGTGGAGCTGCTGCGCGAGATGCAGCGGCGGCACCGGCTGGCG
>CAZPIN010000104.1:0-8965 GCA_964586735.1 uncultured Rhodobacterales bacterium
CGGTGGTGAAGGCGTCGGACAGCCGGACAAAGCCGAACTGGCTGGAGGTCCAAAGCACCGTCTCCTCGGCGAAGCGCGAAAGATGGGTGGCGAGAATGGCCCCGGCCGACAGAAACTCCAGGGCGAAGTCCCGGTCCGACACCGCGTCGAGGGCGTTGCCGCAGGGACGGTCGAAGCCCAGCTCCGCCGCGGTCCATTCGCGGTCCACCGGAAATGAGGTGCCGGCGAGGGCCGCCGCGCCCAGAGGGCACTCGTTGAGGCGGACGCGGGCGTCAGCCAAGCGCGATCGGTCGCGGGCCAGCATCTCGACGTAGGCGAGCATGTGCAGTCCCCAGGTCACCGGCTGGGCGGGCTGGAGATGGGTGTAGCCGGGCATCGGCATCTCGGCGCCCGCCTCCGCCTGGTCGAGGAACGCCCGCTGCAGGTCCAGCAGGGCCGCGTCGAGGCTGTCGATGGCGCCGCGTACCCACAGGCGGAGGTCGGTGGCGACCTGGTCGTTGCGGGAGCGGGCTGTGTGCAGCCGCCCGGCCGGCGCGCCAATGAGCTCGGCCAGGCGGCTCTCGATGTTCATGTGGACGTCCTCGAGGTCGCGGGAGAACGCGAACGCGCCGGAGGCGATCTCCTCCTGTACCCGGTCAAGACCCTCCAGTATCGCCTCGGCGTCGGCCTGCGACACGATTTCCTGCCGCGCCAGCATGCGGACGTGGGCGCGGGATCCTCGAAGGTCCTCGCTGGCGAGGCGGCGGTCGAAGTCCACCGAAGCGTTGATGTCTGCCATGACCGCGGAAGGGCCGCCGGCGAACCGTCCGCCCCACAGAGGGTTGGCGCCGCCCTCGCCTTCGCCCGTCATGGCAAAGTTCCCTGAAAGCTGTCTGGCACGCCTGCTACGCCGCGGCCGCGCTGCGGCCTGGCCGCAATCACTCTTCCGGCGGGCCGTCTCCGGGCAGGGGCTGCATGACGCCAAAGACGCTGCCGTCGCTGGACTGGAGTACTGCTATCCAGCACATGCCGGGAATTTCAAACGGCGGACGCATGACCATGCCTCCGGCCTGCCCCGCCGCCTCGCAGGCGGCGTTGATGTCCTCGACCTTTACATAGGTGAACCAGTGCGACGGGGTACCGGCGGGTATGCCGGGAATGTCGGCCATGGACATCATGCCGGCCACCTCGCTGCCGCCGCTGCTGAACAGAACGTACGTGCCCTTGCCGTCGGGCGCGGGCATATCCTTGCTGTCCCAGCCAACCACCTCCTTGTAGAAGCGCTTGGCCGCGTCCATGTCCGTCGAAATCAGCTCGTTCCAGCCGATGGCGTTGCTGCTGCTCATGGTCCCTCCATCCGGGCTAGCCGGTCCTGCCGCGAGGATACCAGCGACTCGGCCAAGTGACCAATGCGGCGGCCACCCGACCGCGTCGAGAGGGATGACCCGGTTGGCGCTGGGCGCCGGATGTACCGAGGGACGCAATGCGCCCTATGATTGCATGAATGCGCAGCAGGCTGGCAGGAGAAAGAATCGGTGCCCGGCAAACGCACTCTGAGGATCCAGCTGGAGGATGGACTGCCCGGGGGCCTGAGGGTCGCGGGCATAGCGCGCTGGGAGGGAGTCGCCGTGCTGGCCTACAGGCGCGACATGAAGGCCATGCTGGAAAGGGAGGAGCTTGGCCGCAGTGGCGTGCTGGTGCTGCGAGACCCGACGGGGCGGGACCGCCGCGTCCTTGTCGAGGAAACGAGTGCGGCGCCGCGGCAGCTCAAAGTCAAGCATTACAGCGACCCCATGTGGAGCGAGGCGATCATGCTGACGACGGACGGCAAGTCCGAGCTGGCCGTCGAGGAGGCAAGGTTTCTGGCCGCATGCTTGACCAAAAAGGCGCTGCGCGTCGGTCTGGCCAGTCCCAAGCTGGACGCCATCGGCCGGATGCCAAGTCTGTCCGAGCAGCAGCGCGCGAGAATGGCGCGGTACATCGGCGAGCTGCAGGTGCTGCTGCCGTTTCTGCGCGTCGACGAGTTTACCGATACCCTCCTCCCCGTGGTGGCCTCCGACGGCAGCAGGCAGGAGGTATTCGAGCTTGCCGTGCAGAGAAGGAAACCGGACACCGCCTGGGCGGTGGACGCCGAAGCCGGCTTCACCGTGCTTCAGGGGTCCAACGCGAGCGTGGCGTGGGATGTGAACCACAAGACAAAGAGAGGCTGGCGGCGGCGCCGCGACCAGCTGGAGCTGGACGGCACGCTGCAGCGCAAGGACGGCCAGTGCCGCTTCACCCGCAATGTGCTGTTTCAAAGCGCGGGAGAAGCCGCCCAGGTGGTCTGCGGAGCCCCGCGGTCCGGTAAGGACTACTGGCGCAACGAGAACGATGGACGCAAGTACCGGGATTGGAAGGAGCCCGGAGACGTCGCATGACCAGGGCTGACCTGGCCTCTCCCGCCGCGACGGACGGCGATTCGTGCCTGCGCCATGCGCGGCGTTGCGCCGCGGCGCAATTGCGGCACATTGATGGACGACCATTGGGCGTAGATGCCCGCGTCGTGGCGCAGGATTAGAGGGAAGCCGAGGAATGACAGCAGCGCCGAATCGCCGCGAGGCCATGGCCGCGCTGGCCGCCGCCCTTGGAGCCTGCGCGCTGCCCGGCCTGTCGGCGGCGGCAGACGGACCCCCGCTTGGCAGCGACGCGCTGGCCGAGCTTCAGACACTGCGCGAAGGCACCCTGCTGCGCCTGCTGGTGCATAAGGAGGGCAGGCCCCTGCCAGCCCTGCCAATCACCGACGAATTTGGCGGCGAGACGTCGCTTGCCGCCTGGAAGGGCAAGGCGCTGGTGGTCAACTTCTGGGCCACATGGTGCCCGCCATGCCGCAAGGAAATGCCGTCGCTCGACCGGCTTCAGAGCGCGGTGGGCGGAGAGGACATCGAAGTGCTGGCCCTCAGCCAGGACCGCGACGGAGCGGCCAAGGCGCGGGAGTTCTACGACAGGGTGGGTGTCGCCCATCTCGCCGTGCATGTGGACCCCGGCGGAGCGCTGGCGCGGGACATCGGCGTCCTGGGACTTCCGGCAACCATCCTGGTAGACCGCGCCGGCAACGAGGTGGGGCGCCTGACTGGCGAAGCGAAGTGGGACGCGGAGGAGGTGGTGCGCCTCGTGCGTCGCATGGCGGAGCTTGGCTAGACGCTTGGCAGCCAGAAGCCAGAGGAAGTCCGCCGTGTAGCTGCTGATTTTGCAGTACCAATGTGAAGCGCATGGTCAGGGCGAACGGCCAGTCTGCGCGCCGGTTCGGACGGGATTCAGATCAGGTCTCCTGAATGTCCGCGCCAACAATCTCGGCATTGGCAATCAGTCTGCCGATGTAGTCTCGCGCCTCGCGGGCCCAAGCGGCCTTTTCCATGGCCTCGGCAATCTTCGGGCGGGCGGTCTCGTACGGCAGCGCGTCTCCCATGGCGACCGCATCCAGGCGAATGACGTGCCAGCCATGTCTCGTGAGCACGGGTTCGGGCACAACCTCGCCCTCCCCTAGCCCGCGCAGTACAGCCTCGAACTCCGGCGCGGTATCGCCGGGCGTGACCTGGCCAAGCGACCCGCCGGACTTGGCGGAGGCGCAGTCGCTGTGCTCTGCGGCAAGCCGCGCGAAAAAATCGGGGGAGTCCCTGACCGCCTCCGCCAGCCTCGCCGCCCGGAGGCGGGACGTTTCCCTGGCATCCTTGTCTGAAGGGTCGCAGGCGCACAGGATGTGCGACGCTTCCCACAATGGAGGCGACCGGAAGCGCGCCGGGTCCCGTTCCCACTCGGAGCGGACTTCCTCTTCGGTGGGAGGGCTGACCTTCACCTCCTGGTCAAGAAGCTGGCGTATCAGGGCCTCATCCTCGGTTTCCGTGCGGCCGGGCCCGACCTTCTCCGGCTTGGGCTTCAGATTCTTTCGGCGGGTTTCCTGCAGCAGCAGCGTTCGCACGGCCATCGCGTTGGCCGCTTTCCGCCAGGCAATGCCCGGCTTTCCCCTTGGCGCCGGATGGTGCTGAGTCTCGGCGGCGATATCTGCATGCGGCACGGTTTCGCCGTTGACGACGAGATCGGGAAACAGCTCTCCAGGCAGCGGGGCTACTCCGCTGCACCTGCTGCCGATTCAGCCATCCGCCGCGGCATTGCGGACTGAGGCTCGTTCGGGGGCAAGGGCTGACTGCGGCGCGAGCGGACGATCTGGTAGCCGGGCCGCGTCAGATAGCGCAGCGGAATCGACAGCATGTGCACCAGCCTGGTGAAGGGAAACAGCACGAAAATCGTCAGCCCCAGGAACAGGTGCAGCTTGAAGACCAGCGCCGAGTCGCGGATGTACTCGGCGGCGCCAGCCTCGAAGGTGAAGATGCCCTGCGCCCATGCCATGAACTTCACCATCTCGTGCCCGTCAAGGTGCTGCATTGACACGGGAATGGTGGCGAGGCCCAGAAGGAGCTGCGCCAGCAGCAGCGCAAGAATGCCGATGTCGGCGAAACTCGAGGTGCTGCGGATGCGCGGGTCAAACCATCGCCGGTGCAGCAGCATGCCGCCGCCAACCGTCGCCATGACGCCGGCGACGCCGCCGACCACGATGGCCAGAATCTGCTTCGCGCCGTGGCTGATGCCGATGGCGTCGAACAGCTCGATGGGCGTGAGCAGGCCGACCAGATGCCCGAAGAACACGATCAGCACGCCCACGTGAAACAGCACCGACCCCATCACCAGCTGCCGCCTGCGCAGCAGCTGGCTGGACGAGGTTTTCCACGTGAACGGGTCCCGCTCGTATCGGGCGATGGAGCCGACGACCAGCACCGTCAGGGCGATGTAGGGATAGATACCGAAGAGAAAGTCGTGCATGGGGACCTCCACTATCCGGCGGCCGCTTCGGGCGGGGCGGAAACCTGCGGATCCATCCGGGCGAGCAGCTCGCGGGCCTGCGGGCAGCCGGCATTGGGGTCGGGGCCAAACCGCACCTCGGCCTCTTCCCAGGCTTCGTCCAGCGCCTGCAGATCGTCGGGATCGGCTTCAGGCTGCCCGAGCAGCTCCGCCACCGCCGCCCGGTTTGCCCGTCCTCCCGCCAGCCGCAGGACTGCATCGAGCGCCGCCGCGTAGCTGCTGCCCCTCCGCTCCAGGCGATTGCCCAGCGCCTCGACAATGTGCGCCGCGTCCGCCAGCACCTCCCGCGCCTCGGCGGCTGGCCGCAGGGAAAGGTATTCCAGCAGCATTGGCAAGTGGTCCGGCAGTTCGGCCGTGGCGGGCTCGTAGCCGCCGGCGCGGTAGGTCTCCAGCAGCGACACCATCGCGCCGCCGCGGTCCCGGCTCTCGCCGTGCACGTGCTCGAAGAGATTGAGCGACAGGGAGCGGGAGCGGTCGAAGAGGGCGACGTACCGTTCCTCAAGGTCGTAGATGTCGCGGCTGCGCAGCTCCTCCAGCAGGGGGCGGAGCGACTTGCTTGTCCGCGCCGGGATTCTGCGGTCTGCGTCCAGCGCCGCCTCGATTTCAGGCACCGTCTCCTGCAGCTCCCTCGTGGGGTAGCTCAGCAGCAGCGAGAGGGACTTGAGCGTCCGGTCCATCATGCCGCCTCCGGAAACTTGAGCGGCCGCCGCGACCCTCCAAACAGCGATCCGCCGGAGACGCCGCTGGAGCATCCGTTGCCGTCGGTGAAACCGCAGCCTCCGCGCAGGTCGTATGCCTCTTCCACCTGCTCGCGGTGGGTGGTGGGTATGACGAAGCGGTCCTCGTAGTCCGCCAGGGCCATGATGCGGTACATCTCCTCGATCATGCGCGGCTCCAGGCCGACGCGCTGCGCCACCGCCTCGTCGACGACGCCCTCCACGGTCTTGGCCCGCATGTAGGCTCGCATCGCCATCAGCCGCTCAAGCGCGAGGGCCACCGGCGCCTCGTTTCCGGCGGTCAGCATGTTGGCAAGGTAGCGCAGCGGAATGCGCAGGCTGCGCACGTCCGGCATGCCGCCCTCGGCGTAGATGGCGCCGTTCTCGGCAGCGTTCTGGATGGGCGACAGCGGCGGGACGTACCAGACCATCGGCAGCGTCCGGTACTCGGGATGCAGCGGAAAGGCCACCTTCCACTCCATGGCCATCTTCCACACCGGACTTCTCTCCGCCGCCGCAAGCCAGTCGCCGGGCACGCCGGCCGCCCTCGCGGCGGCGGCTACGGCCGGGTCCCGAGGGTCGAGGAAAATGTCCAGCTGCGCGCCGTACAGGTCCTTGGTGTCGGCCGCCGAGGCCGCCTCCTCGATCCGGTCGGCGTCGTACAGCACGACGCCCAGATAGCGAATCCGCCCCACGCAGGTTTCCGAGCAGACGGTGGGATTGCCGCTTTCGATGCGCGGGTAGCACAGGGTGCACTTCTCCGACTTTCCGGTTGACCAGTTGTAGTAGACCTTTTTGTAGGGGCAGCCCGAGACGCACATGCGCCAGCCGCGGCATTTCTCCTGGTCGATGAGGACGATGCCGTCCTCCTCCCGCTTGTAGATCGCCCCCGAGGGGCAGCTGGCGACGCAGGAAGGATTGAGGCAGTGCTCGCACAGGCGCGGCAGATACATCATGAAGGTGTTTTCGTACTCGCCGTAGATCTCCTTCTGCACCCCCTCGAAGTTGTAGTCCTGGCTGCGCTTGGCGAATTCGCCGCCGAGAATCTCCTCCCAGTTGGGACCCTTCTCGATCTTCTCGAGCCGCTCGCCGGAGATGGCCGAGCGGGGGCGGGCCGTGGGAAACGCCTCCATCTCGGGAGCCGACTGCAGATGCCCGTAGTCGAAGTCGTACGGCTCGTAGTAGTCGTCGATCTCCGGCAGGTCCGGATTGGCGAACAGGTTGGCCAGAATCCTCCATTTGGATCCCTGCCGCGGCCGCAGCCGGCCGGAACGGGTGCGCTCCCAGCCGCCGTTCCAGCGGGCCTGGTTCTCCCAGTCGGTCGGGTAGCCGGTGCCCGGCTTGGTCTCGACGTTGTTGAACCACGCGTACTCGACGCCCTCGCGGCTGGTCCAGACGTTCTTGCAGGTGACCGAGCAGGTGTGGCACCCGATGCACTTGTCCAGGTTCAGCACCATGCCGATTTGCGCGCGTACTCTCATGCTGCCGTCTCCCGTTCCTTGGCGGGCCGGTCGAGCCAGTCCACCTTCTGCATTTTCCGCACGATGACGAACTCGTCGCGGTTGCTGCCCACCGTGCCGTAGTAGTTGAAGCCGTAGGACTGCTGGGCGTAGCCGCCGATCATGTGGGTGGGCTTGAGCACCGTGCGGGTGACCGAGTTGTGGATGCCGCCGCGCCGCCCGGTTCTCTCGCTGCCAGGCGTGTTCACGATCTTTTCCTGCGCATGGTACATGTAGGTCGTGCCGTCCTTGATGCGCTGCGAGACCACGGCGCGGGCCGTCAGGGCGCCGTTGGCGTTGTACAGCTCCACCCAGTCGTTGTCGGCGATGCCCGCCTGGCGGGCGTCGTTCTCCGAAATCCAGATGACCGGTCCGCCGCGGTTGAGGGTCAGCATCAGAAGGTTGTCCGAGTAGGTGGAGTGGATGCCCCACTTCTGGTGCGGCGTGATGAAGTTGAGCACCACGTGCGGCTGGCCGTCGCGGGCGGCGGCGTTGACCTCGGCGGTGACCGTCTTGAGGTCCACCGGCGGGCGGTAGGACACCAGCCCCTCGCCAAAGGCGCGCATCCACAGATGGTCCTGGTACAGCTGCTGGCGGCCGGTCAGAGTGCGCCAAGGGATGCGCTCATGGACGTTGGTGTAGCCGGCGTTGTAGCAGACCTTCTCCGACTCCAGCCCCGACCATGTCGGCGAGGAAATGATCTTGCGCGGCTGCGCGGCGATGTCGCGGAAGCGGATCTTCTCCTCCTCCTTGGGGAGGGCGAGATGCGCGTGGTCGCGGCCCGTTGTCTTGGACAGCGTCTGCCATGCCCGCACCGCCACCTCGCCATTGGTCTCCGGCGCCAGCATCATCACCACCTCGGCGGCGTCGATGTCGGTGACGATTTTCGGGCAACCCGCGGCGGGCCCCTCGGTCCAGACGCCGTTGAGGGCGCGCAGCGCCTCGACTTCCTTTTCGGTCTTCCAGGCGATGCCCTTGCCGCCGTTGCCGATTCCCTCCATCAGCGGGCCGAGGGCCACAAAGCGGTCGTAGACCGCCGCGTAGTCCCGCTCCACCGCCACGAAATTGGGCGCCGTCCGGCCCGGCTCCAGCGCGCATTCGCCGCGCTTCCAGTCCCGCACCTCGTCCTGGGCGATCTCGCCCGGCGAGTCGTGCAGAATCGGCACGGCGACCACGTCGGTTTCCTGGCCGAGAATCTCGGGGGCCACCTCCTGGAACTTCCGGGCGATCGCTTTGAACACTTCCCAGTCGGACTTCGACTCGTAGGCGGGATCCACGGCCGCCTGCAGCGGGTGGATGAACGGATGCATGTCGGAGGTGTTGAGGTCGTTCTTCTCGTACCAGCTGGCGGTGGGCAGCACCACGTCCGAATAGACCGCGGTGGTACTCATGCGGAAGTCGATGCACACCAGCAGGTCGAGCTTGCCGCGCGGCGCCTCCCCGTGCCAGCGGGCCTCCTTCGGCAGCTGCCCGCCCTCCTCTCCGAGGTCGCGTCCGACCACGCCATGCTCGGTGCCGAGCAGATGCTTGAGAAAATACTCGTGGCCCTTGCCCGACGACCCCAGCAGGTTGGAGCGCCAGACGAAGAGGTTGCGCGGCCAGTTCTCGGCCGCGTCCGGATCCTCGCAGGACATTTCCAGCGCCCCGGAGCGCAGGCGCTCGGCCACGACCTCCGCCGCCGGCCGCCCCGACTCGCGCACCTCGCGGCCGACCGCCAGCGGGTTGGTCTTCAGCTGCGGCGCCGAGGGCAGCCAGCCCATCCGCTCGGCGCGGATGTTGAAGTCGATCAGGCTTGCGTCCCAGTCGCCCTCGGGCGCGGTGGGCGAGAGGATCTCGGACGTCTTCAGCGTCTCGTAGCGCCACTGGTCGGTGTGGGCG